>NZ_LMIS01000001.1:3014743-3316218 GCF_001428805.1 Aeromicrobium sp. Root236
ACGTTCTGCCTGGAGCGATCGATTCTTCCGAGAGATGTCGTCTCGGTACCCGAGCTGGTCCGCCAGTTCCAAACCCGCCTCGTCGAGGCGGGGGTTGAAATCCATTGGCCCGAGATCCTCGGCTACTGAAGGAAGAACCCATGAAGACAACGAAGAAGCTGGTCAGGGTCGCTGCCCTGGCTGCTGCCGTCGCGATGGTGGCGTCCGCGTGCAGCGGCTCCGACTCCGGTGGCGGCGAGTCCGGCCCCAACAGTGTGAAGCTCCGCATGACGGTCTGGACCGCTGACGAGGCGCAGCTCGCGCTGTTCAACAAGATCGCCGACGCCTACAAGGCTGACCACAAGGAGATCAAGTCGATCACGTTCGACAGCCTGCCGTTCCCGGAGTACAACACGACGCTGACGACCCAGATCGCCGGTGGCAACTCGCCGGACCTGGCGTGGATGGGCGACCTCTCCAAGGACCTCATCGCGTCGGACGCCCTCGTGCCGCTGACGGACAAGCTCAAGGACACGAAGGGCTGGAACTACGACGACCTGCTCGGCAGCGTCACGTCGGAGTACACCGAGGACGGCAAGCTGTACGCCTACCCGTTCAGCAACTCGCCGTTCGGCCTCTACGTCAACAAGGACCTGCTCGCCAAGGCCAAGGCGAAGATTGACCCGGCCAACCTGACGTGGGACCAGGTCTCCAAGGTCGGCGCCGCGGTCAACAAGGCCACCGGCAAGGGCGGCTTCGTGATCCGCGACTTCGACTTCGCCAACTGGCAGACCCTGGCGACGGTCTGGACCGGCTTCGGCGCCTCGGCGTGGAGCAAGGACGGCAAGACGTGTGAGTTCGACAGCGACAAGATGGTCGACGCGTTCCAGTTCCTGCACGACGCGGTCTACGTCGACAAGTCGATGCCCGGACCGGGCACCACAGCTGACTTCTTCGCCGGCGACTCGGCCTTCACCGTCGCCCAGGTGTCACGCGCCTCGCTCCTCGACGGCTCCTTCAAGTACGACATCTACCCGCTGCCCGCTGGTCCGGCAGGCAAGGCGTCGGTGCTCGGGCAGGCCGGTGTCGGTGTGCTCAAGTCCAGCAAGCACGTGGACGAGGCGACCGACTTCCTCGCGTACCTGACGAACCCGGAGAACGCCGCCAAGCTCGCCCAGTTCTTCCCGCCGCCGCGCACCTCGCTGCTGTCGGGCAAGACCCTCGCCGCGAACAACCCGAAGCTCAATGCCGCACAGCTGCAGAGCGTCGTCGTGGACCAGCTGGCTGACGCAGTGACCCTGCCCAACCACACCAGCCCGGCCGAGATCGCCCAGAAGGGCAAGACCGCGCTCGACGCGATGTGGAAGCCCGGCGCCGACGTCAAGAAGGTGCTGACCTCGGTCTGCTCCGCGATCGATCCGCTGCTCGCGAAGTGACGACCGTGACCACCCGCTCGGGGGCCAGGGGGGCATCGGTCGATGCCCCCCTGGGGGCGCCGGCGCGCACGAAGCGGTTCTGGACGCTGTCGCGCCGCGACGCGCTGACGGGCTACCTCTTCATCGCGCCACAGCTCCTCGGCGTGCTGGTCTTCGTGATCTTCCCGGTCGGCCTCGCGATCTACTACAGCCTCAACGACTGGAACGTCTTCACCGGCGACCTCGACTTCGTCGGTGGCGAGAACTACGCGCAGCTGCTCGACGACCCGCAGCTGCCCAAGGTCCTCGCCGCGACGGCCATCTTCTCGATCGGTGTCGTGGTGCTCAACATCGCCCTCGGCCTCGGCCTCGCGGTCATGCTCAACCGGAAGTTCCGCGGGGTGACGTTCTTCCGCACGCTGTTCTTCTCACCCGTGGTCGTGTCGGTCGTCGCCTGGACGTTGGTGTGGGGCTTCCTGCTGCAGGACAACGGCGGCATCAACGGCGTCCTCGAGCAGGTGGGGATCCCGGGCCCCAACTGGCTGCAGAGCGGCGACACCGCGATGGTCGCGGTCGTCATCACCCAGGTCGTCCGCAGCGTCGGCGTCAACATGGTGCTGTTCCTGTCGGCGCTGCAAGGCGTGCCCAGCGAGCTCCACGAGGCGGCCCGCATCGACGGCGCCAGCAACCGCAAGATCTTCACCCGGATCACCCTGCCGCTGATCTCGCCGACCCTGCTGCTGACCGCGATCATCACGATCGTCGGCGCCCTGCAGGCGTTCGCCCAGATCGCAGTGCTGACCAAGGGCGGTCCGGAGCTGTCGACGACGGTGCTCGTCTACTACGTCTTCCAGCAGGCGTTCTCGTTCAACGACATCGGCTACGGCTCGACGCTGGCGCTCATGCTGCTGACGTTCGTCATGATCCTGACGGTGCTGCAGTGGCAGCTCCGCAGAAAGTGGGTCTTCTATGAGGACTGAGACCGCGCCGCGGATCGAGCTGCCTCGCGTCATCCAGCCGCGCGTACGCACGCGGGATCGCGCCGCGATCGTCCGGCGGATCGCGCTCTACGCCGCACTGGTCGTCATGGCCCTGCCGTTCGCGGTGCCGACGATCTGGATGATCGCGTCGTCGTTCAAGCCGCTGAGCGAGATCTTCGCGTCACCGCCGACGATCTTCACCGACTCGCCGACCCTCGACGGTTACCGCGAGGCGTTCGACTTCCAGCCCTTCGCGCGGCAGTACTTCAACAGCGTCTACATCGCGGTGCTCGTCACGATGATCACGATGTTCGTCTCGAGCCTCGCCGGCTACGCGTTCGCGCGCATCAAGTTCCCCGGCCAGAACCTGCTGTTCCTGGTGGTGCTGATCGGGCTGCTGGTGCCGAGCGAGGTGACGATCGTGCCGCTGTTCCAGATGTTCAAGGACCTCGGCATGATCAACACCCACTGGCCCCTGATCCTGGTCACCTCGCTGGCGGCGCCCTGCGTGCTGGCGACGTTCATCATGCGCCAGTTCTTCATCGCGCTGCCCGGTGAGCTCGAGGAGGCCGCGCGGCTCGACGGCCTGGGCCAGGTCGGCATCTGGTGGCGCATCTTCCTGCCACTGGCCAAGCCCGCTCTCTCCGCCGTCGCGATCCTGACGTTCCTCGCCTCGTGGAACCTCTACCTCGAGCCGACGGTCTACATCACGTCGCCCGACCTGTTCACGCTCCCGCAGGCGCTCACGCGCTACACCGATGCGTACGGCGGCGAGATGTGGAACACCCAGCTTGCCGCGGCGACCATGACGGTGGCGCCCGTCCTGGCGGTGTTCCTGATCGCGCAGAAGCAGTTCGTCGAAGGGCTGGCGCACTCCGGGCTCAAGGGATGACCCAGCCGGACTGGTGGCGCACGGCGGTCGTCTACGAGATCTATCCGCGCAGCTTCCGGGACGCCGACGGCGACGGGGTGGGGGACCTCGAGGGCGTACGCCAGGGCCTGCCCCACCTGGAGCGCCTCGGGGTCGACGCGATCTGGTTCACGCCTTGGTACGTGTCGCCGTTGGCTGATGGCGGCTATGACGTGCAGGACTACCGGCGCATCGATCCGGTGTTCGGCACGTTGGAGCAGGCCGAGGCGCTGATCAGCCAAGCGCGGGAGCGGGGGATCCGCACGATCATCGACGTCGTGCCCAACCACGTGTCCGACCGGCACCCGTGGTTCGTCGAGGCGCTGGCTTCGCCGCCGGGCTCGGACGCGCGCCGACGGTTCTGGTTCCACCCCGGCAAGGGCCCCGACGGATCCGAGCCGCCGACGCACTGGAAGAACAACTTTGGCGGTGACGTCTGGACCCGCACGACGAAGCCGGACGGCTCGCCGGGGGAGTGGTACCTGCACCTGTTCGCCGCCGAGCAGCCCGACCTCAACTGGACGCACCCCGATGTCGTGCGGGAGCACGAGGACATCCTGAGGTTCTGGTTCGACCGCGGGGTCGCCGGGATCCGCATCGACTCGGCGGCGCACATCATGAAGGATCCGGCGCTGCCGGAGGACGACGGCACGCACGCTCTCGGCGCTCACCCCAACCTCGACCGTGACGAGGTGCACGAGATCTACCGGCGGTGGCGGGCGGTCGCCGACTCGTACGACGAACCGCGGATGCTGGTCGGCGAGGTCTGGCTGCCGGATGCCGGACGGTTCGCACGCTATCTCGCCCCCGACGAGATGCACACGGCGTTCAACTTCGACCTGATGACGCGGGCCTGGGACGCCGGGGAGCTGCGGGAGTCGATCGACCTGATGCTCGCCGCGCACGAGCCGGTCGCTGCGCCGTGCACCTGGGTGCTGTCGAACCACGACGTGACCCGGCCGGTGACCCGTTACGGTCGCGCGGACTCGTCGTTCGACTTCGACACCAAGGCGTGGGGCGTGCCGACCGACGAGGTGCTCGGCCTGCGGCGGGCGCGTGCGGCGGCGCTGCTGGTCGCGGCGCTGCCGGGGTCGCTGTACGTCTACCAGGGCGACGAGCTCGGGCTGCCGGAGGTGGAGGACCTGGACCGCGCTGAGCTGCAGGACCCGATGTACGTCCGGACGGGCGGCACGAGCCCGGGCCGCGACGGCTGCCGGGTGCCGTTGCCGTGGTCGGGCGATCGACGGCCGTTCGGGTTCTCGCCGGAGCCGGGCACGAAGACCTGGCTGACGCAGCCGGCCGGCTGGGCGGGACTGTCGGTCGAGGCACAGGACGGTGACCCGTCGTCGACCCTGACCCTCTACCGCGAGAGCCTTCTCCTGCGGCGGGCCGAGGCCGAACTGCGTACGGCCGCGATGTCGTGGCTCGACCTCGGGCCTTCGGTCCTGGCGTTCCGGCGGGGCGACATCGCCTCGGTCACCAACCTCGGGTCGGACGCCGTTGCCCTCGACCCCGCGTGGTCCGTGCTCCTCGGCAGTGAGCCGCTCGTCGACGGGGCGCTGCCGGCTGACGCGACGGTGTGGGTCCGCCTCGTGAGCCCGTAGACATACGCTTGGCCGTGCCGATAAGGTTCGATATCAGACCTTAAGGCGGCGACGGGAGGCGGCATGGCGGAGACCGACGACGCCGTCGTGGACGCGCAGGACGACCTCGCGGCCGCCGTCCTCCGCCCGCTCCGCGCGCATCACGCGTTCGAGTCGTGCGTCGAGATGCTCGCGACGTCGATCCGCCTCGGCATCTATCCCGACGGCAGCACGCTGCCGCCCGAGCGCGAGCTCGCCGAGCGCATGGGTGTGTCCCGCTCGACGCTCCGCGAGGCGATCGGCGCCCTGCGCGACGCCGGCCTGCTGACCACCCGGCGAGGGCGCGGCGGCGGCAGCGTCGTCGAGTTCCACCCGGAGGAGCCCGGTGCCTCGACCAAGCTCGAGCGCCCCCGCGACGAGCTGCTTGACGCGCTCGAGTTCCGCCGGATCGTCGAGCCCGGAGCCGCGCACGCGGCCGCCACACGTACGTTGACCGAGGCGCAGACCGAGCTGCTCCGGGCGTCGCTGGAGCGGGTCAGTTCGGCCGCCGGCAAGGCCGTGCACCGCCAGGCCGACGCCCAGTTCCACCTCGCGATCGCGTCGCTGACCGAGTCGCCGCTGCTGATCGACGCCGTGACGAGCGTGCAGGTCCGGCTGCACGAGATGCTCGGCGCGATCCCGGTCCTCGACCGCAACATCGACCACTCGCGCCAGCAGCACGCCGCGATCGTGGAAGCCATCCTCGCCGGCGACGCCACCAAGGCGCGGCGGGTCATGGAGAGTCACTGCGACGACACCGCAGCCCTGCTCCGGGGGCTCATGTGAACCTGCCCAAGATGAGAGGTACGAGTCGATGACCCAGCGACACCCCCACCTGCTGAGCCTCGAGCAGCTGCGCGTGCAGATCGAGGAGGGCGACATCGACACCGTCATCGTCGCGTTCACCGACATGCAGGGCCGGTTGCAGGGCAAGCGGCTGCACGGGCAGTACTTCCTCGACTTCGTCGTCGAGGCGGGCACCGAGGGCTGCAACTACCTGCTGAGCGTCGACGTCGACATGAACACGGTCGACGGCTACGAGATGTCGTCGTGGGACAAGGGCTACGGCGACATGGAGTTCGCCCTCGACTTCGACACGATCCGGGTCCTGACGCACCTGCCCGCGACCGCGATGATCCAGTGCGACCTCGTCTGGCTCGACCACCAGCCGGTCGTCCAGTCGCCGCGCACGATCCTCAAGGCGCAGCTCGCCAAGGCCGCCGACGCCGGCTTCACGGCACTCGCCGGCACCGAGCTCGAGTTCATCCTGTTCGACACGACGTACGAAGCGGCGTGGTCGAGCGGCTACCAGGACCTGACGCCGGCCAACCAGTACAACATCGACTACTCGATCGTCGGGACGACGCGGGTCGAGCCGCTGCTGCGCGACATCCGCAACACGATGTACGCCGCGGGTATGAACGTCGAGGGCGCCAAGGGCGAGTGCAACTTCGGCCAGCACGAGATCGGCTTCCTCTACGACGAGGCACTCGTGACCGCCGACAACCACGCGGTCTACAAGACCGCCGCCAAGGAGATCGCCTCGGCGCACGGCAAGGCGCTGACGTTCATGGCGAAGTACAACGAGCGCGAGGGCAACTCCTGCCACATCCACCTGTCGCTGCGGAACACCGACGGCGGCATCGCGTTCTGGGACGGCGACGCGCGCACACCGACGTACGACCGGTTCATCGCCGGGATCCTGGCGACGATGCGGGACTTCACCCTGCTCTACGCGCCCAACATCAACTCCTACAAGCGGTTCGCCGGTGGCTCGTTCGCCCCGACGACGATCGCCTGGGGCCTGGACAACCGGACCTGTGCCGTACGCCTGGTCGGCAAGGGTCCGTCGGCGCGCCTCGAGAACCGCGTGCCGGGTGGCGACACGAACCCCTATCTCGCCCTCGCCGCGATGGTGGCCGGTGGCCTGTACGGCATCGACCACGAGCTGGAGCTCGAGCCTGAGCAGACCGGCAACGCGTACGCCTCCGACAAGCCCAAGGTGCCGACGACGCTGCGCGAGGCCCGGGAGGCCTGGCACGGATCGGCGATCGCCCGCGAGGTGTTCGGCGACGAGGTCGTGGACCACTACACCAACATGGCCGACGTCGAGCTCGCCGCGTTCGACGCCGCCGTGACCGACTGGGAGCTGCGCCGCGGCTTCGAGAGAATGTAAGGAACTGCATTGAGCAACACGTACACCGTCGTCAACCCGGCGACGGAGCAAGCGGTCGTCGAGGTCGAGATGGCTGACCTGGCGGCCACCGACGCCGCGATCGCACGGGCCGCGGAGGCATTTCCGCGCTGGCGTGACGTCGCACCCGGCGAGAAGGCCAGGCTGCTGCGCCGCTTCGCGCAGCTCGTCGACGAGCACGTCGAGGAGCTCGCCGAGCTCGAGGTCCGCAACTCCGGGCACACCTGGGGCAACGCGACCTGGGAGGCCGGCAACGTCCGCGACGTCCTCAACTACTACTCGGCCGCACCCGAGCGTCTGACCGGGCACCAGATCCCGGTCGCCGGCGGCATCGACGTGACGTTCCACGAGCCGCTCGGCGTCGTCGGGATCATCGTGCCGTGGAACTTCCCGATGCCGATCGCGGGCTGGGGCTTCGCGCCGGCGCTGGCCGCGGGCAACACCGTGGTGCTCAAGCCCGCGGAGCTGACGCCGCTGACCGCGATCCGGCTCGGTGAGCTGGGTCTCGAGGCCGGGCTGCCGGAGGGTGTCTTCACGGTGATCCCGGGCAAGGGCTCGGTCGTCGGCGAGCGGTTCGTGACCCACCCGGCCGTACGCAAGGTGTGCTTCACCGGCTCCACCGAGGTCGGCAAGAAGATCATGGCGGGCTGCGCCGACCAGGTGAAGCGGGTGACGCTGGAGCTGGGCGGCAAGAGCGCCAACATCGTGTTCGCGGACGCCGACCTCGCCAAGGCAGCGGCGTCGGCGCCGTCGGCGGTGTTCGACAACGCCGGGCAGGACTGCTGCGCGCGTTCGCGGATCCTCGTGGAGCGGTCGGCGTACGACGAGTTCGTCTCGCTGCTCGAGCCGGCGGTCAAGGGCATCAAGGTGCTCGACCCGTCGGACCGTACGAGTGAGATGGGGCCGCTGATCTCGGCGGGCCAGCAGGCCACCGTCAAGGGTTTCGTCGACGAGGTCGACGTGGCGTTCTCCGGGTCGGCGCCGCAGGGTGCGGGCTACTGGTTCGCGCCGACCGTCGTGCTGGCGGACGACCCGCAGCAGCGGATCTGGCGCGAGGAGGTCTTCGGCCCGGTCGTCGCGGTGATGCCGTTCGACGACGAGGCGCAGGCCGTGCAGCTGGCCAACGACACCGAGTTCGGGCTGTCCGGCTCGATCTTCACCCGGGACGTCGGCCGGGCGCTGCGGGTGTCGCGGGCCGTCGAGTCCGGAGCGTTGAGCGTCAACTCGCACTCGTCGGTGCGCTACTGGACGCCGTTCGGCGGCTTCAAGCAGTCCGGCATCGGTCGCGAGCTCGGCCCGGACGCCCCGCACTCCTTCACCGACGTCAAGAACATCTTCATCTCGAACGACTAACGCACCTTGAAGCCTGTCGAAAGGTCCTTTCGACAGGCTCAAGGACCGAAAGGAACACAGACATGACAGGACGCATCGCAGGCCGGACCGCCGTCGTCACGGGCGGCTGCTCGGGCATCGGCCTGGCGACCGTACGCCGCTTCGCCGAGGAGGGCGCCAACGTCGTCATCGGCGACGTGGACGACGCCAAGGGTCCGGGCATCGCCGAGGAGGTCGGCGGGACGTACGTGCACGTCGACGTCACCGACAAGGAGCAGGTCGACGCGCTGTTCAAGACCGCCAAGGACACCTACGGCTCGGTCGACATCGCGTTCAACAACGCCGGCATCTCGCCGCCGGACGACGACTCGATCCTCGACACCGACCTCGAGGCGTGGAAGCGCGTGCAGGACGTCAACCTAACGAGCGTCTACCTCTGCTGCAAGGCCGCGCTGCCGTACATGCTGGAGCAGGGCAAGGGCTCGATCATCAACACCGCGTCGTTCGTAGCGGTGATGGGTGCCGCGACCTCACAGATCTCGTACTCGGCGTCCAAGGGCGGCGTGCTGTCGATGTCGCGTGAGCTCGGCGTGCAGTTCGCGCGCGAGGGCGTGCGCGTCAACGCGCTGTGCCCCGGCCCGGTCAACACCCCGCTGCTGCGCGAGCTGTTCGCCAGCGACCCGGAGCGGGCGGAGCGCCGTCTGGTGCACGTGCCGCTGGGCCGGTTCGCCGAGCCCGAGGAGATGGCGAACGCCGTGCTGTTCCTGGCCTCCGACGAGTCGTCCTTCATGACCGCGTCGACGTTCCTCGTCGACGGCGGCATCTCCGGGGCGTACGTCACCCCGGTGTGACCATGCGGCCACTGATCGGAGTCACGACCTATCGCGAGCAGTCGCGGTGGGGCATCTGGCACGAGCAGGCCGACGTGCTGCACGCGGTCTACTCGCGGTCGATCGAGGCAGCGGGCGGAGTCGCCGTGCTGCTGCCGCCCGGTGATCCCGAGGGCGCTGCGTCGGTGGCGGCGCGGATCGACGGACTGATCATCGCCGGTGGTGCCGACGTGGACCCCGGTCGCTACGACGCGGAACCCCACGAGCGTACGGTCGGCTGGCGCGAGGATCGCGACGCGTGGGAGCTCGCGATGCTCGACGCCGCAGCCGCCGCAGGGCTCCCGGTGCTCGGCATCTGCCGCGGCATGCAGGTCATGGCGGTGCACGGCGGTGGCACGCTCGACCAGCACGTGCCGGAGATCGCCGGCCACGAGGACCACTCACCCGGCGGGGACGAGTTCGGCGTCATCGACGTCGACGTCGTGCCCGGTACGTTGCTGGGTCGCGCGGTGGGCGACAAGGGCTCGGTGCACTGCCACCACCACCAGGCCGTACGCGAGCACCCCGGGTTCGTCGCCTCCGCGCATGCCGCCGACGGTGTGCTCGAGGCCATGGAGGACCCGTCGCGACCGTTCTGGCTCGCCGTGCAGTGGCACCCCGAGCGCGTCGAGGACGCCGGGTTGTTCCGGTCCCTGGTGGAGGCCGCTAGGCGTCCTGCGTCGCCTGCGCCTTCGTGAGGATCGCCGAGAACCGGCGGTTGAGCTGGCGCATGATCGTGTTGTAGATCCACGGCGCGTACCGCTGGGCGTACCAGCCGGCGCGGATGTCGGTGGAGGTGAAGACGAGGTACTTGCCCTTCTCCACCCCACGGATCATCGAGGCGGCGGCGCTCTCGGGGCTGACCGCGTGCTTCTGGAAGCGGCCGATGTTCTTGCGGATGACCGGGTTGTCACGGTCGACGCCGACGATGTTGACCGTCCCCACGAGCGGGGTGTCGACGGCGCCGGGACAGACGAGGGTGACGCCGATGCCGTACTGCTGGAGGTCGAACCGCAGCACCTCGCTGACGCCGCGCAGGCCGAACTTGGCGGCGCTGTAGGGCGCGTGCCCGGGCAGCCCGAACAGCCCGGCCGCCGACGAGACGTTGACGACGTGACCGCCGTTGCCGGCCTCGATCATGGCCGGCACGAACGCCGACATGACGTGGATGGGTCCCATGAGGTCGATCTCGACGCAGTCGCGCCAGTGCAGGGTGTCGAGGTCCTGGATGCGGCCCCAGGTCGAGATGCCGGCGACGTTCATGACGATGTCGACGCTGCCCGCCGCGGTGAGCGACCGGTGGGCGAACGCGGCGACCGCGTCCTCGTCGGAGACGTCGAACGCCTCGTGGTGCACGACGGTGCCGCCTGCCTTGGCCACGAGGTCGGCCGTCTCCTGGAGCCCCTCGGCGTTGACGTCGGTCAGCAGCAGGCGAGCTCCCTTGTCGCCGGCCTGGAGTGCGGCGGCGCGGCCGATCCCGCTGCCGGCGCCGGTGATGACGACGGTCTTGCCGCCGAAGGACGTCTTGGGCATGATTCCCTCCCGGAATAAGTGAGACGATCGTACCGCTTTCGTGTCGTGAAGTCCCGTTGTCCGCTCCGACACCTACCGTGATCCTCATGAGAGCCAACAAGTACGCCGGACGGTGTGCCGAGTGCGACGTGACCGTGGAGATCGCGGCCGGACGGCTCATCGGACTGCCTGGCGACTGGCGCACGATCTGTGTGGCGTGCTCACCCACGCCGCCGCCGCGCGGCGATCACCCCGGCTGGCACCTGACGCCGTTGGCCTCGCTCGACTTCGAGACGACCGGCGTGGACCCGTTGACCGACCGGGTGCTGAGCTACGCCCTGCTCGACGATCGGGGTCACGACTTCTCGGGGCTCGTCAATCCCCGCGTCCCGATCCCTCCGGCGTCGGCGGCGGTCCACGGACTCACCGCCGAAGCCCTGGCCGGGGCTCCGGCGCCGGTCGACGCGCTCGCCGAGGTCATCGCCTGGGTGCAGGACCTGATCGAGCGCGGCGTGGGACTCGTCGTGTTCAACGCCGCCTACGACCTCACGATGCTGCGGGCCGAGGCGACGCGCTGGGGCCTGACGCAGCCCGACTGGGAGCGCCTGTTCGTCGTCGATCCCTATGTCATCGACTGGGGCATCGAGCGCGGCGGTCTCGGGCCGCGCCGGCTCACTGATGTGGCTGCCTACTACGGCGTCCCGCTCGACAACGCCCACGACGCGACCGCGGACGCCCGGGCGGCTCGCGAGATCGCCTACGAGATCGGTCGTCGCCATCCCCCTGTCGCGGCCGGCGACCTCGAGAGCCTCATGCTGCGCCAGGTCATCTGGTTCGCCGGCCGGGCCGAGGACTGGAACCACTACGCCCGCAGGGTGGGTCGTCCCTTGGACGATCCGGCCGGCTGGCCGCTGGCCGCGCCGGACCGCAGCAACGTCCGCATCGCCTGACGCGTACGCCCGGGATCGCTGGGTACATCCCCGCACATGACTGAGACAGATACGCCAGGCAACCCCGAGCTCGAGGCCGTCCAGCTGGTCGTCGACCGCGTCTCCTCATGGCAGGACGGCGCGACCGAGGGCACGGTCGCCGAAGAGCTGCGCAAGGGATTCGACGAAGTCGGCGTCGAGGTCGAGCCCGACGAGGTCGAGAAGCTCGCCGACGCTATCCAGAACGAGCATGGTGACGTGGACGCCGGAGAAGTCCTCGGCTGGTAGCTGAGCTCGCTCCGGGTTCCCTGTCGGGCGGTCAGGTGATCTGGATGATCACGAACACGAGGGCGGCCACGCCGCCGAAGGCGCTCCAGAAGCGCACCGGATGGGCCTCGGCCCAGCGATCCAGACGCGTGTCTGAAAGGTCCCGACCCGCTCGATGGCAGTAGTAGGGCCAAGCCGCGAGGGCGCCGGCGATCATCCACGTGACGACCAGTACCCAGGCCCCCTTCCGGTCGGGCGACACCAGGTAGCTGATCGTCATCCACGCGGCGAACACGACCGGGAACACCGCGTCGCGCCACCAGGCCCGCGGCTTCGAGGCGCGCCCCACCCACCATGTGGATCGCGGGGACTCCCGAGTGTCCTGCGGGTCGTCGCGCGCCATGCCTTCAGTCTCGTGGGTCGTGTGTGCGGCTGCAATCGGTCGAGTCCGTCGCCGTTCACAGCCTGAACGTGATCGACTACTTCGGATATGCGACTCGGCTCGAGCTCTTCCCTAGACGCCATTCGCGCCCGTCGATCGTGACGACGTAGCGCGGTCGCGGCCTCCGGCGGAACATCGAAGGTCGATGTTCCACGCGCCCTTCCCCGCGAAGGTAGGCGCGCAGGACGAGCGCGAGCGCTCGCAGATTGTCCTCTTTTGAAGCGTCGTCGTCGTACTCGAACAACGTGGCGCTGACGTTCACCCCTGTGTCGAGATCGAAGATGACGGCGTCCGACCATTCATGGCTCGCGCGCAGGCCGGCAGTTCGTGTCGAATCTTCCGACGACGTGAGCCGGGCACGAAAAATGTGCCCGACAGCTTTGGGATGATCCGAGTAGTCGACCTCTACACTCGCGCCGAAGACGTCACTCACCACGCGGTGAAGCATCCCCTCGATGTCGGTCGGCATGGCAGCAGTGTGTCATCGGGACAGTGACGCGAGAGCGTGACGTTCCCTAGTGGCTCGTCGGTGGTGCGGGCGGCCAATCCCATGGCGGACGACCCTCTGCTTGGTGACCGGAGTCGATCCATGGAAAGGGGTGGTCTGAGAATCCGGCCACCTGCTCGGCCGGACCGTCGCCACTAGTCGCCCAGACCTCGGTGTCGCCGGGACGCCAGATGGTGAGGCAGTCGACGGCATGACTCATCTCGATGTAGGAGAGCGGATTCGCACTGCGGAAGATGAGCAGCACTTTCTCGCACGGCGGAAAGTCGAACTGGATGCACTCAGGCTCGATGAAAAGACAGAAGGTCGCGCCGTCCCCGGATTCGATCAGGTACTGCGTCTCGTGGACCTGCGGAGGCGGCTGCGCCGCGTGGCGACTCGGTCTCCGTCTCATAGCCGGACGATACCGGTGTGACTCGATCCCTAGTTCAACTGCCGAACTGCGGCAGCCCTATTCGCGGGGGTGGTGGGGTTGGTCTTTGGGGAGGAGGGGTGGTGGTCGGGAGATGTAGGTGTGGCCGGTGGGGGTGGTCCAGACCGTGTCGTTGTTTTGAGGGGTGACGGTCCAGCCGGGTAGGTGTTTGAGGGTGTGGGATCTGGTGCAGAGCCCTTGACCGTTCGCGGCGGTGGTTTGGCCGCCGTCGGCGTAGGCGTGGATGTGGTCGTGGTGGCGGATCTTGAGGTCGCATCCGGGCTGGCGGCAGCGTTGGTCGCGGGCGCGTATGTGGCTGGCGGTGGTGGTGTCGAAGTGGCGGCGGCGGGGATCGCGGACGACCAGCGTGCCGTCGACGGGGTCGACGAGGAACCGTCGGATCCAGGCGTTGGGTGCGCCGGCGATGATGTCATCGGCCACTGAGGGACTGATGGGCCCGTAGCCGGGCAGGTCGACCGGTTCGCCGGTGTCCTGGCCAGTGAACGTCTCGGCGTCCATGACGAGGTGGACCTCGACGTTGGTGTCCTCAGCATGGGACTGTCCGGTGAGTCGTTCGATGAGGGTTTGGGTCATGATCTGGCCCAACGTGCGGGGGTCACCGGCCGCCCGCAGCGCACGGGCGTGCTGGTCCAAAGCAGCATGTGCGGCGAGGATCTGTTCGGCCGGCCCGCGTGCGTGCAGGTGCGCGACACCGTCGGTGTCAGGAAACAAGGACACGCGTTGGTCGGCGCGGTTGCGTTCGGCCCGGGTGGCGGCGGCTTCGGCATCGATGCGGATCACGGCGCGTGCGGTGAGCCGTGCTGCCTCGTGTCGGGTGAGCCCGACGAGCTGGTCGGCGATCTCACCATCGAGCACCAACAAGTCATCGGCACCCAGGGTCACGGATTCGTTGACGACGGCGCGGACCACCGGTTCGGACAGTTGCCCGGTCAGGAACAACGCCTGGACCTGCGGCAGCCGTTCCACACCCAGGGCGGTGCCGACCTGGGTGCCCGCAGCGGCCAGGCCAACCTTGCGTGCCATGGAGATCTCACCGATCACCGAGACCGTGGGGTCTGGGCGGCCGACCCCGGTCAACGCGACCCGTTCGGCGTGGAGCGCGGCGATCTGGGCCATCTGCTCAGCCTGCGCGGCGCTGATGGCCCGGTCCAGTGCCACGATCGCATCGATCCGCGAGGCTCCGAAACCATGCCCTGGGTCGGCACCGAAATCGTGTTCGCGCACCTCGGCCAGGACGGCTTCGGGTGCGGTTTCGGTGAACATACTTCCAACCTAGACGCCACCACTGACACGCCTTTTCGACTGCAATCCCGGCTGTGGACAACTCCTTCCGCTCCCCCAACGGCTATGCCCTCAATGTTGGGGGGACCCCCAGAGCTCAAGGAGCGGGGCAGCTCAGGGAGCGGTCCTTTCGACAAGCTCAAGGAACGGGGCGACAGCTCAGTGAGGCGATCCTTTCGACAAGCTCAAGGAACGGCGCGACAGCTGAGGGAGCGGTCCTTTCGACAAGCTCAAGGAGCGGGCCTGGCCGGGCCCCCGGCCAACAAACCTGGGCCAGCCGGACCGCGACCTAGACTTCCTGCGTGACCTTGAGGAGCAGGCTTGCTCGTGCTGTCCGACGCCACCGCCTGACTCGTGCTCTCCGCGACATCGACGCCATCGCGGATGCCCTCAACGCGACACAGGGCTTCATCGTGGTCTACCTCGACGAGCCCAACCCCCAGCTCGTCGAGCGCCTCAAGGACAGAACGGCCGTCGAGGTCCGCCCGATCCAGGTCGAGGGCTCGATCGACACCGCCCTCACCGCACTCCGATCCATGCCGCGCCCGGCTGCGATCCTCGACGCGACCCACACCGGCAACCGGGTCAACCTGCTCCGGCAGACGGTCTTCGCCCTGCCCGACGGCGCCGCCTACGTGGCCGCCGGAACCACCGACGCGTGGACCGCCGATGTGCGCCGCGCCGCCGAACCTCGCAGCGGCGAGGGCCAGGCCGCCGCCCGGCGCCGCCAGGAGCTCGCCGACTCGATCGACGTCCAACCACATGCACAAGGCCTCGGCGTCGTACGCAAGCGCGGCACCCACCACTTCACCCTCCGCCACCACGCCGTCGAGCAGGTCCTGAGCGACCAGCTCGGCGCCGACTGGGGCGAGGTCGTCGCGCACCACGAGGCGTACGAGTACGAGTCGCGCGCCACCGTCCACATGCACGGCGAGCCGGCGCCCCGCGAGAAGCAGGAGACGATCTCCGTGCCCGCACTGTCCCTGCGCCGCTACAGCGACGTGACCTGCCACGTCCGCGAAGTCACCACCAAGGGCAACCTCGTGCTGCCCGACTCGTTCCGGCACTGGCAGGCCGGGCGCCTGTTCCACAAGCGGATCATCCCCGCGACCGCCTGGTTCGGCCGGCTCGAGGACCGCATGCACCAGGCGGACGTACGTCATGAAGCCGGCGAGTTCTTCTCGTTCGACTCCGCCTTCCCGACCCACTTCGGGCACCTGACGACCGAGACGTTGTCGAAGCACTGGGGCTGGCGGATCGCCCACGAGCGCAACCCCGACCTCCGCGTCGTCATGACGCACCAGCCCGGCAAGCCGCGCCTCCCGGTGTGGAAGGCCGACATCCTCGGCGCCCTCGGCGTCCCGCTCGACGACATCCTCTGGGTCACGGAGGGCGAGTCCGTCAGGGTCGACTCGCTCGTCGCCGCCATGCCGCAGCTCGAGAACCCGCACTACGCCGATCGCGGACTCATCGACACGTGGGAGGCGCTCTACGCGGGGCTCGGCCCCGACCCCTCGCCGCAGGGCCGCCCCGAGAAGATCTTTCTGTCCCGGCGCACCCGCACCCAGCGCTGGTGCCTCAACACGCCGGAGGTCGAGGCGTTCATGGCCGGGCAGGGCTACACCGTGATCTATCCCGAGGACTCCTCGTACGCCGAGCAGGCCCACACCGTTCGCGCTGCGAAGGTCATCGCGGGGTTCGCCGGCAGCGCGCTGTTCAGCATGATGCTCAACCCCGAGGCGCGCATCGTCGTCCTCTCGAGCCGCGCGTACGTCGCCGCCAACGAGTACCTGTTCGGCTCCGCTGCGGGCCACGAGCTCCACTACTTCTGGGCGCCGCCGCTGGTCGATCAACCAGAAGGCGGCTTCGCCGTCGAGGCCTACCGCTCCGACTTCGTGTTCAACCTCGACGAGCACCGCGCCGAGCTCATCGAGGCCCTGGCCTAGCTCAGCCGACGCGCGCGAGGATCGCCTCGGCGAGCGCCTCGGGGTCCTGCTCCGGGATCCAGTGGCTCGTGCCGGTCAGCTCGACGTAACGGAAGTCGGCGTCGACGAACTCGCCGCATCGCTCCGCAGCCGCCCGGCCGATCGCCTGGTCCTGGTCGCTCCACACGTATGTCGTGGGCACCGTGACGGGCGGCAACGAGGCGAGGTCGCCCCGCATGGCGCGGTACCAGTTGAGCGCTGCGGTCAAAGCTCCCGGCTCGGAGAGCGTCGCGACATAGCTGTCGACCTGCGCAGGCCGGACGTGGCCCTCGTACATCGCCCGCAGGCGCTGGGCGTCGTCCTCGAGCAGCACGTGCTCGGCCTTGCCGGGTTGACGCAGCAGTCCGATGTACGACGCGCGCTGCTGCTGGTCGGCGTCACCCTGGAGAGCCGCCCCGTACGCCGCGAGGTGCGGCACCGAGACCGCGGTCAACGTGCGGAGCCGGTCGCGGTGACGCACGGCGGTGACCCACGCGACCGCGGCGCCCCAGTCGTGGCCGACGAGGTGGAACGTGCCGATGCCGAGCGCGTCCGCGAGCCCGGCGACGTCGTCGGCGAGCAGGTCGGTCGTGTACGACTCGGCGCCTGATGGCCGGGCGCCGGGGGAGTAGCCGCGCTGATCGGGAGCGAAGATCCGCAGGCCGGCTCCCGCGAGCAGCGGCACGACGCCCGACCACGACAGGGAGTTCTCCGGGAACCCGTGCAGCAGCATCACCGGCTCCCCGTCCTCTGGACCGGTGATGCGTACGTCGAAGGTCAGGTCGCCGACCGTCACGGGTGTGGTCTCGTCGTACGTCATGGTGCTCCTCGGTCAGTCGAAGCTGTCGCCGATGCGGGCCACGGCTTCGCGGTCGAGCACCGCCGCCGTCTCCGGGTCGGGTGCGCTGCCACCGCGATCGTAGGGGAGCCACCAGCGGTCCTCGTCGTTGCGGGGCAGCGCCGGGTAGGTGTCGATCGCCTCGGCGAGCAGCGCGTCCATCGCGACGTGGAGCCGCAATGACAGCTCGTCGACCGACTCGCCCTCCGCCGGCAGCAGTGGCTCACCGACCATGATCGTGACCGGCATGCGTCGGCGTAACGAGCGGTGCCCGTCGACGGTGTAGATGCGGTGGCCGCCCCACACGACGACGGGGATCAGCGGCACCTGCCGGTTGACCGCGAGCCCGGCGGCACCGCGCTTGAACGGCTTGAGCAGCCACGAGCGGCTGATCGTCGCCTCCGGGAAGACTCCGACGAGCTGACCGTCGTCGAGCAGGCGCAGCCCTTGCCGGTACGCCCGGGCGCCGGACTTCCGGTCGACCGGGATGTGGCGCATGGCCCGCATGAGCCGCCCGACGACCGGCAGCTCGAAGACCGAGCGCTTGGCCATGAACCGGATGCGACGCTTGCGCGGCCGGGCGGCGTACCCGATGAACGTGAAGTCGAGGAAGCCGATGTGGTTGCCGGCGACCACGCCGGCGCCGCTCGTCGGGAGGCGCTCGACCCCGCGGACGTCGAAGCGGTAGCCCATCAACCGGAACAGCGTGCCGAAGATCCGGACCACCACCCGGTAGGTGAGGTCGGATCCAGGCACGCTGCTCAGGCTACGCCGTGCGGCGGCGTCAGTCCTGTCCCGGCGCGGTGTCCACGACGTCGACGTGGAACGTCGTGACGGACTGCGGTTCGTGGGGACCGAGGCCCGGGACTCGAGGCTCGCCGTCGGCGGGGTCCGGGATCTCCTGCCGACCGGCGTACTGCGCGGTCTCCTTGTCGAACAGCAGGTCGGAGTAGCCGATGTGGAGGGCGAACGTCTGTCGGCCGTCGAGGACCGGGGCGTCGTCGGAGATCCGTACCTTCGGCTCCTTGGCCAGTGCCCTGAACAGCGCTGCACGGATGTCGGCAGGCGCGACCCCACTGGTCAGGACCGGTGCGGCGGCCTCCTCGAGCGCCACGTAGTGCTCGATCGGCGCGTAGTGATGCGCGTCCTTCAGCAGCTCCTTGAGCAGCGCGTCGGGGTCGCGGGGGAGCGACGCGTACCAGTCGGCGTCGAGGTACTTGGAGTACTCCCGGATCTTCGACGTGGCACCGCCCTTGGACGTCCACGCCTCGTGGCTGGGTCCGTCGTCGTACGGCGTGTGGTCGCTGCTCATGTGCTGCACGATCGTGGAGTCCTGGGTGAACACCCACGTGCCCTGGTCATGGTCGTACGGGATGAACGTACGGTCGACGGATCGCACCTTGAAGAACTGCGGCCGGCCGTCGTCGCCGACGTCGACGGTCACCTTGTCAGGCGCCTCGCCCTCCGGGTAGAAGTAGCCCCTGTACGTCCAGCCCTCTTGCACCGTGCTGATGCGGAGGTACTGACCGGGACCGACCACGGGGTCCGACGCCTTGATCGTGACGTCGGCGGCGTGCTCCAGCACGGCGGCTGCAGGCGATCCGGCGACGTCGTGACCGCCGAGGTCGATCCGGGTCAGGCCGAGGGCGACCGTGGCGGCGACGGCACCGGCGACGATGAGCGTGCGGCGTACGTGTCGACGTGGCGTCACTTCGGCAAGCTCGATGACCGGGGAATGCGGTGTCGCCATGATGGCGCGGAGCAGCTCCTCGTCCTGGGCGGTGATCTGCGTGGCGGCGTCGGCCTGCGGGTCCAGCTCGGCGAGCGTACGGGTGATGGCGTTCATGAGGGCACCTCTGCGGTGTGGGCGGTGGGATGGGCGGGTACGCGCTGGGGACCCGGTGGGTCCGAGAGCGCGTCGCGCAGCTTGCGCCGGGCGCGGTGCAGGCGAACGGCTGCGGTGCCGGGCCGGCAGTCGAGCACGACCGCGACGGCCTTGACGGTCAGGTGCTCCCAGTAGACGAGCAGCAGGATCTCGCGCTCGTCGTCGCTGAGCCGCTCGATGGCCTCGAGCACGAGTGACCGGTCGTCGGCCGCGGCAGTGCCGTCGGACTCGACGAGCTCCGTGGTGTCGGTGACGCGCTGGGCGACGCGGAGCTGACGACGTTCGGTGCGCTGGTGGTTGGCGAGCGTGAACCTCGCCGTGCGATAGAGCCACGGCAGCCCACCGGCGACGGCCTCGTCGCAGCGCCGCCAGGCCGTCAGGTAGGTCTGCGCGACGACGTCCTCGGCGAGGTCGTCAGGCGCGCGCCGTCGGGCGTACGAACGGATCGAGGGGAGGGTGATCCGGTAGAGCGTCTCGAAAGCGCGGCGGCGCTCGTCCTCATCGGCAGTCATGACCGTTTATGTCCACGTCGCCGCCCGGCATTACATCTTCTGCGGCAGCCGGGGCCAGCAGTCGGTGCGGATCGTCGGGTCGAAGCCGGCTCCGGCGGCGATCGTCCGCTTCTCGCGGCCCAGGATGCCGGTCGCCAGAAGCAGGATCGCGACGATGTAGAGCCCCATGATCGCGAGTCCCGTGCCGGTCGCGTCCTTGTCGATGCGGTCGGCCTCGCCGAGCGCGATGATGCCGTCGGAGACCAGGAAGCAGGCGCCGCCGATCCCGGCCCGGAGGTCCGTGGCGAGCGAGGTCGAGGCCGTGCCGAGGAGCAGGGCGGCATACACCGGGACGATCGGCCGCAGCCCCACCTCGAGGCCGCTCCACGCCCAGGCGACGAGGCCGATCGCCGCGGCGACGTAGACCACCAGGATCCAGGGCTTGCCTCGCAACCGGCCGAGAGCGCCGCGGGCGATGAAGAACCGGATGAAGCAGACATGGGCCGCCGCGAACGCCGCCATGCCGACGACGAACACGTCGTCGCCGAGCTCGAGGAACAGGTCGCCGAGGAAGCAGAAGCCGAGCGCCGCGACGAGCAGCCTCGGCCCGCCCTGCTCCACGACCCACGCGGCGAGCAGCGGGGCGATGAAGCACTTGGTGATGCTGTCCCACGGCGTGGCGTCGGCGGCGTTGAGCGCCAGGTGCACGACGGACACGACCCCGAAGGCGATCAGCCAGGGACTCTTCACTGCCATCCCAGCACCGTACCGGTTTGCCGCACCGCGAGTTCGCTGGTTGGTCACGACGACCACGAACCTGAAAAGGTGGAGGCATGACTTCCCGGCTCGCCGTCCTGACCAGCCGATGGACCGGGATCGTGCCGGTCGCCGCCCTGATCGTCTTCGCCCTGGCCTGGCACCGTGACCTCCCGTGGCTCGCGGTCGCCGTCGTCTCGGCGTTCCTCGGCGGCGCCGTGCTCGCCGCGGTGCACCACGCGGAGATCATCGCCCACCGGGTCGGCGAGCCGTACGGGTCACTGGTCCTGGCGGTCGCCGTCACGGTCATCGAGGTCGCGCTGATCGTGACCCTCGTGACGACGGGAGCCAAGGGCAGCGAGAGCCTGGCCCGCGACACGGTCTTCGCCGCGATCATGATCACCTGCAACGGGATCGTCGGCGTCTCGCTGCTCGCCGCGACCCGCAAGGGTCAGGTCGCCCACTTCAACGCCGAGGGCACCGGCGCGGCCCTGGCGACGGTCGGCACCGTGGCGACGCTGTGCCTCGTGCTCCCGACCTTCACGACGGGCCGCTCCGGACCGGTGTTCACGCCGGGCCAGCTCGGGTTCGCCGCCGTTGCCTCGCTGGGCCTCTACCTGTTGTTCGTCGGCATGCAGACCGTGCGGCACCGCGACTACTTCCTGCCCACCAGGAGCGACGGGTCGGTCGCCTCCGACGACGACCATGCCTCGCCGCCCTCGGCCCGTGCGGCGTGGCTCAGCCTCGGCTTCCTCCTGATCGCCCTGGCCGCGGTCGTGGGCAACGCCAAGAACGTCTCGCCTTCCCTCGAGGATGCCGTCGACGCCGCCGGCATGCCGCAGGCCGTCGTCGGGGTCACCATCGCGCTGCTGATCCTGCTGCCGGAGACGATCGCGGCGGTTCGCGCGGCTCGCCGCAAGCGTGTGCAGATCAGCCTCAACCTGGCGTACGGCTCGGCGATGGCCAGCATCGGTCTCACGATCCCGGTCATCGCGATCTCGCAGATCTGGCTCGACGGTCCGCTCGTGCTCGGCCTCGGCTCGACCGAGCTCGTGCTGCTCTCGCTGACGATGATCACGAGCGTCCTCACCGTCGTGCCGGGCCGGGCGACGATCCTGCAGGGGGGCATCCACGTTGCGATCCTCGGCTCGTTCCTGTTCCTCGCCGCCAGCCCCTGACCAGCCCTATGCCTCCCGCCTGGCGTCGAGCCAGCGCATCGCCGGTGTCGCCGTGACGCCGTGGAGGATCACCGACAAGGTGATCGCCAGGCCGACCGTCGACCAGAGCAGCGGCACGTCGTGGAAGTCGGCGTGCCCCGTCGCGTACGCCAGGTAGTAGATCGAGCCGACGCCCCGCACCCCGAAGAACGCCGTGGCCGCACGCTCTCGCGGACCCATCGTGTTGGTCCCGACGCGCAGGTCGGAGCGGCCCGCGAACAGCGCGACCATCCCACTCAACGGGCGTACGACCAGGAGTAGCAGGACGGCGACCAGTGCCGCCTGCCAGGTGAGCGCCGACAGGAGACCATTCGTCAGCGCCACCCCGAGCAGGAGCAGGACGATCAGCGTCAGCAGCCGCTCGAGCCGTTCGATGACGTCGTGCATCAGCGCGTGGTAGTCGTGACCGCGCTCCGCCGACCGCATCGTCATGGCGCACGCGAACACCGCGAGGAAGCCGTATCCGCCGGCGACCTCCGTCATCCCGTACGCCAGCAGCACCGCAGCCAGCGCCAGCAGCGGCTCGCCGGAGTCCGCCGTGCGCAGCGAGGGCTGGTTGGACCGGAAAGCGATCTTCGCGAGCACCCAACCGACGGCGACGCCGATCGCCGAGCCCACGACGACCTTGCCGGCGAGGTCCCAGGCGACCCACCGGGCACCCCAGTCCGCGAACGAGCCGCTCGCCGCGAGGAGGATCGCCGCCTGCACGAACGGGAAGGCGAGCCCGTCGTTGAGACCCGCCTCGGAGGTCAGGGCGAAGCGCACCTCGTCGTCCTCGTCGATCTCGTCCTGGTCGCCCTCGGTCGTGGTCGGCCCCTCGACCTGCACGTCCGAGGCCAGCACCGGATCCGTCGGCGCCAGTGCCGCTCCGAGCAGCAGGGCCGCTGACGGCGCGAGGCCCATGACCCACCAACCCAGCCACGCGATGCCCGCGATCGACAGTGGCATCGCGACCGCCAGCAGGCGCCAGGTCGCGCTCCACTGCCGCCACGACCTGAACGACCGCAGGCTGAGCGGACGATCCAGCGCGAGGCCGACGCCCATCAGGGCGATGAGCACCGTGAACTCGGCCAGGTGCTCGACGAACCCGCGATGCGCGACGGGCGAGAACGCCGAGTCGTCGATGCCCGGCAGCAGCCCGATCAGCGCACCAAGACCCAGCAGGACGACCGGCGGCGACAGCGCAGCGGTCCTCAGCGCGTACGGCAGGACGACGGCCAGCAGGAGGGCCGCGCCGCCGAGGAGGTAGACGAGATGGGTCGCCATGACCTCTCGAGGCTACGGGGAGGAGCCCGCACCCGCCCCTTGAGCCCGGGGCCCCTCGAGCCACTCGGTGATGAACGTCTCGCTGGCGTGGATGTGGGTCGCGATGTAGCGCTCCGGCCCCACGACCTCGAACTTGTGCGGCGTGAGCTTCGGGACGACGAGCACCTGGCCCGCGACGCCCACGAGCTGCTCGCCGGCGACCGTGAACAACGCCCGGCCGCCCCGGATCACGAACGTCTCGGCGTACGGGTGCTGGTGCAGGTAGGGGCCCTCGCCGTCCTCGTCGCTGTCGGAGAAGATCAACGAGACCCCGGCGCCGTACGCCGCGCCCTCGATGCTGTCGAGGATGCGCCCGTCGGGCCGCGTGGTTCCTGTGGTGTGGATCACATGCATCCGGCCACGCTAGTCCGGAACGTGCCCACAGGTGAAGGCCGCTGCTGCGACAGGCGTAGGAACGGCCCCACGTACTGCCCTCGTGGTAGTCGAGAGTCACGGCGTACGGAGGACGCGCCGGACCGCGCTGGTTCGGGAGGGTGGTCACACTGCCGCGAGACCCGCGGCCCGTTTTCTCGGAGGATCCCCATGGCTGCATTCGCTCGATGGTGCTTCAACCATCGCCTCTCCGTCATCGGCATCTGGATCGCGCTGCTGATCGCAGTCAGCGGTGCCTCGATGGCCGCCGGTACGAGCTACTCCGACGCGTTCGACCTGCCCGGCACCGAGTCGACCAAGGCGCTCGACCTGCTGCAGAAGTCGCTGCCGGAGTCCGCCGGCGACGCCGACCAGATCGTCCTTCACGTCGACGAGGGCAAGATCACCGATCCGGCGGTCAAGACGCGGGTCGACGCGATGCTCAAGGAGGTCGGCTCGGTCCACTCGGTCGTCGGCATCACCAGCCCGTACGACGAGGCCGGCGCCAGCCAGGTCAGCAGCGATGGCCGCACCGCGTACGCCACGGTGCAGTTCGACAAGCAGGCCGACGAGCTCGCGCTCAAGGACATCGAAGCCGTCATCGACACGGCGCAGGACGCTCGGGGCGACGGGCTGCAGGTCGAGCTGAGCGGCCAGGCGATCGACACCGCGACGCAGGCCGGTCCGGGCAGCACCGAGCTGTTCGGCATCGCCGCGGCCGCCGTGATCCTGTTCCTCGCCTTCGGCTCGTTGCTGGGCATGGTGCTTCCGCTGATCGTCGCGATCGCCGGCGTCGGCGGCGGGATGATGTCCATCGCGCTGCTGTCCCACGCCTTGAGCCTGAGCGACGTGACCCCGACCCTGGCGGCCCTCATCGGCCTGGGTGTCGGCATCGACTACGCGTTGTTCATCGTGACGCGCTATCGCACGGGCCTGAAGATGGGACTCGAGCCGGAGGAGGCCGCGATCAAGGCGCTCAACACGTCGGGCCGCTCGGTGCTGTTCGCCGGTGGCACGGTCGTGATCGCGCTGCTCGGCCTGCTGGTGCTCAACGTCGACTTCCTCGCCGGCATGGGCATCGGGGCTGCCGTGACGGTGCTCTGGACGGTCGTGGCCGCACTGACGCTGACGCCGGCGTTCCTCGGCCTGTTCGGCATGCGGCTGCTGTCCCGCCGTGAGCGCCGGGTCCTCGCCGCGGAAGGCCCACAGCTCGAGGCCGTGGGCGTCTGGGCCCGCTGGGCCCGCTTCGTCGCGCGGCGCAAGGCGTTCGTCTCGGTCGTCGCGCTCGGCCTCATCGCGGTCCTGGCTATCCCGTTCTTCTCCCTGCGGCTCGGGTCCGCCGACGCCGGCAACAACCCGGCCGACACGACGACCCGCAAGGCGTACGACCTCCTGGCTGACGGCTTCGGTCCCGGCTTCAACGGGCCGCTGCAGCTCGTCGCCGAGCTCAAGTCGCCCGGCGACCAACAGGCTCTGAAGACGCTCGTGTCCGACGTCGAGGCGACCCCGGGCGTCGCCGCGGCCACGGCGCTGCCGATGAAGGCCGACGCCACCGTCGGCATCGTCCAGGTCGTGCCGAAGAGTGCTCCGCAGGACGAGGCCACGACCCGGCTCATCGACAACCTGCGCGACGACGTCATACCGGCGGCCGAGAAGGGCAGCACCCTGCAGGTGTACGTCGGCGGCAACACCGCGACGTTCGGCGACTTCGCCGACGTGCTGACCGGCAAGCTGCCGCTGTTCCTCGGCGTCATCGTCGCCTTGGGCTGCATCCTGCTGATGGTCGCGTTCCGCAGCATCGTCGTGCCGCTCACCGCAGCGCTGATGAACCTGTTGGCGGCCGGCGCGGCCTTCGGTGTGCTCGTCGCGGTCTTCCAGTGGGGCTGGCTGGGTGACCTGGTGAGCATCGGCAAGGAGGGCCCGGTCGAGGCGTTCCTGCCGGTCATCATGCTGGCGATCCTGTTCGGCCTGTCGATGGACTACCAGGTGTTCCTGGTCAGCCGGATGCACGAGGAGTGGACCCACACCAAGGACAACCGCCGGGCCGTGGTCATCGGCCAGAGCGAGACCGGACGGGTCATCACCGCAGCGGCGCTCATCATGATCAGCGTGTTCATCGCGTTCGTGTTCGAGGGTGAACGCGTGATCGCCGAGTTCGGCATAGGCCTGGCGGCGGCGGTCGCGGTGGACGCGTTCATCCTCCGGATGCTGCTCGTGCCGGCGCTGATGCACTGGTTCGGCGCCGCCAACTGGTGGCTGCCGGCCTGGATCGACCGCCGGCTGCCGCACCTGTCGGTCGAGCCGATGGAGGACGCGCCCGTGGCGGAGATCGCGGAGCTCGACACCGTCGACCAACCTGCGAGGGCGTGACAGGCTGAGCACGTGAAGCTGAAGGACGAGCTCGTCGAGCAGGCACGGTGTCATCCCTTCGGGGCTGACATCGTGCTTGCCGTCGCCCTCGGACTGATCGCGTTCCTGGTCCCGCACGACAGTGGCGAGCCGCCGAGCGGACCCAACTGGGTCCCGCCCGCGATCGTGATCGGCATGCTCGTCGCGATCGCGTTCAGGCGCGTCTATCCCCACACCGTGCTGGGCCTCGTGCTCGCCGGCACGGCCGTGGTGCTCGTTCTCGAGCACGGGAAGTCACCGATCCTCGCGATGGCGTTCGTCGCGATCTGCACCGTCGCCTATCGCGCCGAGCGCAAGGGGAGCATCGCGGTGTGGTTGGTCAGCGGGTTCATCCTCGCCGGCGCCATGGCCCTCGGCACCGAGTCGGTCCTCCGGTTCGAGAACTTCTCGGTGTTCGCGTGGACCGGATTCGCCGCGGCAGCCGCGAGCGCGGTCCGCTCACGCAAGGAGTGGTTCGCCGAGGTGGAGCAGCGCGCGATCGACGCCGAGGAGAGCCGCGAGGAGGAGGCGCAGCGCCGCGTCGTGGCCGAGCGCCTGCGCATCGCGCGCGAGCTGCACGACGTCGTGGCCCACCACATCGCGGTGGTGCACGTGCAGGCCGGCGTCGCGGACCACCTGCTCGACACCAAGCCCGCCGAGGCGCACGAAGCCATCGCCCACATCCGCCGGGCCAGCGGCTCGGTGCTCGACGAGCTGGGCGGCCTCCTCGACGTGCTCCGCCAGCCCGACGAACCCATCACGCCGACCGCGCCGGCGCCCGGCCTCGGCGGACTCACCTCGCTCATCGACTCGTTCTCGGCGTCGGGCCTCACTGTCGACGTCCAGGCCAAGGGCGAGCCCCATGCCCTGCCGCCGGCCGTCGAGCTCGTCGCGTACCGGCTGATCCAGGAAGGCCTGACCAACGCCCACAAGCACGGCTCGGGAACCGCCACGCTGGACTTCACGTTCGAGCGGGGCGCACTCTGCATCGACATCGCCAACCCGTGCCCCGGTGCGACCTCGCTCGGCGGCGCGGGCCACGGACTGCTCGGCATGCACGAGCGGGCCAAGGCTGTCGGCGGCACGGTCAGGACACACAACGACGGCGACGCGTGGCGCGTCGCGGCCCGGCTGCCCTTCGAGCCCGCCGTATGACGATCCGGGTGCTGCTCGCCGACGACCAGGCGTTGATCCGCAGCGGCTTTCGCGTGCTCATCGAGTCCGACCCCGAGCTCGAGGTCGTGGGCGAGGCGGCCAACGGCAAGGAGGCCGTCGAGCTCGCCCGCAGCACGCGGGCCGACGTCATCGTGATGGACGTACGCATGCCGGAGATGGACGGGCTCGAGGCGACCCGCGCGATCTGCGCCGACGACGACCTGGCCGGCGTCAAGGTGCTCGTGGTGACGACGTTCGAGACCGACGACTACCTGATCGAGGCGTTGCGTGCCGGGGCGAGCGGCTTCGTCGGCAAGGGCGTCGAGACCGAGGAGCTCCTCGCCGCGATCCGTACGGTCGCGGTCGGCGACGCCCTGCTGTCCGCGCGGGCGACGCGCAGCCTCATCACCAACTTCCTGGCCCAGCCCTCCGGCCGGCCGGTCGCGACACCGGCGGAGCTCGAGGTGCTGACACGACGCGAGCGTGAGGTCGTCGGGCTGGTGGCGCAGGGCCTCTCCAACGACGAGATCGCCGAGCAGCTGTTCGTCAGCCCGCTGACCGCCAAGACCCACGTGAACCGCGCCATGATCAAGCTCGACGCCCGCGATCGCGCCCAGCTGGTCGTCGTCGCCTACCAGTCGGGCCTCGTCAGCGCGGATCCTCCGGGCTGAGCGAGACTGGACGCATGATCCTCGACGGCGGACTGTCCAACGCGCTCGAGCAACGTGGGCACGACCTGTCGTCGGAGCTCTGGACCGCCGAGCTGCTGCGCGACGCTCCGCACGAGATCGCCGCGGTCCACCGGGCGTACTTCGAGGCCGGGGCCCAGGTCGCCACCACCGCGAGCTACCAGGCGAGCGTGTCCGGGTTCGTCCGTGCCGGCATGACGATCCCCGGGGCCGAGGCGCTGATACGCCTGAGCGTCGCGATCGCCCGGGACGTGCGCGACGAGGCTCCCGGCCGCCTGGTCGCGGCTTCCGTGGGACCGTACGGCGCGGTGCTCGCGGACGGCTCGGAGTACTCCGGGCGCTACGGGCTCTCCGCGACGGAGCTCTACGACTTCCACGGGCCGCGGCTCGAGCTGCTCGCCACCGCGGAGCCCGACCTGTTCGCGGTCGAGACGATCCCCGACCTCGAGGAGGCGACCGTCCTCGCGGGGCTGCTCGACGAGATCGGCATCCCGGCCTGGCTGTCGTTCACGATCGAGGGCGAGGCGACCCGCGCCGGACAACCCCTGAGGGAGGCCTTCGCCCTCGTCGCTGACACCGATGCGGTGATCGCCACCGGGGTCAACTGCTGCGCACCGGCGGACGTCCTCGCCGCCGTCCAGGTCGCCCACGACGTGACCGGCAAGCCCGGCGTCGCCTATCCCAACAGCGGACAGGCGTGGGACAGCGCGACGCACACGTGGCTCGGCGAGCCGTCGTACGACCTCGGGCTCGTGCCGGCCTGGATCGACGCCGGCGTCGCGTACGTCGGAGGGTGCTGCCGCATCGGGCCGGCCGACATCGCCGCGCTGGCCGAGAGCCTGGCCTGAACGACGGATCGCCGCCGCCTGCGTCCTGTGGTCAGATGGGAACCATGACGAGCCGCATCTCGCACACCACGATCGACTGCCATGACGCGCACGCGCAGTCACTGTGGTGGGCGCAGGTGCTCGACATGCAGCAGGATCCCCGTGACCCCAACGAGCCGGGCCACGAGGAGTGCATGATCTTCTCGCGCGACGGCCGGACCCGGCTGCTGTTCATCGAGGTGCCCGAGGACAAGCAGGTCAAGAACCGCATCCACCTCGACCTGCGCCCCACCGATCGCACCCAGAAGGACGAGATCGAACGCGTGCTGGCGCTGGGTGCGACCGTCGTCTCCGACCTCCGCACCCCGCAGGGTCTCGGCTGGATGGTCCTGGCCGATCCCGAGGGCAACGAGTTCTGCATCCTGCGGAGCGACCTCGAGATCCCGGACTATCACTCGCACCTCATCACCTGATGACGGAGCTGCTGCTGACCAACGCCCACGTGTACGGCGACGGGGCGTGGCAACCCGGCGTCGACGCGATCGCCGTGCGTGACGGTGTCATCGTCGGCCTCGGATCCGTCGCCGGTCTCGAGGGTCTCGTGCCATCGGCGGAGGTGGTCGATCTCGAGGGCGGCTGGGTGCTGCCGGGGTTCCAGGACGCGCACGTCCACCCCGTGCAGGCCGGCCTCGAGATGAACGCCTGCAACCTCGCCGAGGGGCACGACCTGGACGACTACGTCGCCACCATCGCGGCGTACGCGCTGGCGCATCCCCGGGCCGGGTGGATCGTCGGTGGCGGCTGGTCGATGGACGTCTTCCCGGGCGGCGTCCCCACGGCGGCGGTGCTCGACCGCATCGTGTCGGACCGGCCCGTCTTCCTGCCCAACCGCGACCACCACAGCGCCTGGGTCAACTCCGCGGCTCTCGAGCTGGCCGGCATCACCGCTGCGACACCGGATCCCGCCGACGGCCGCATCGAGCGTGACGACCGCGGGCAGCCGACCGGGGCGCTCCACGAAGGTGCGATGGAGCTCGTACGCCACCTCGTCCCGCGCCCTACCGACGACGACATCGCCGACGCGCTACAGACGGCTCAGGCCCACCTGCACTCGCTGGGCATCACCGGGTGGCAGGACGCCCTCGTCGGCGAGGGGCTCGGCATGCCGGACGCGCTCGACACCTACCTCGCGGCGCAGCGCGGTGGCACGCTGACGGCCGCGGTCGTGGGCGCGCTCTGGTGGGACCGTGACCGTGGCGAGGAGCAGATCGCCGAGCTCGTCGAGCGCCGCGAGCGGGCGGCCGCGGCGGGGTTCGACGCCGGCTCCGTCAAGATCATGCAGGACGGCGTCTGCGAGACGTTCACGGCGGCCGTGGTCGAGCCCTACCTCGATCATCACGGCCACGCGACGGACAACCACGGCCTGTCGTTCATCGAGGCCGCCGACCTCGCCCGCTACGTCCAGCTGCTCGACGCCGCGGACTTCCAGGTGCACATCCACGCCCTCGGCGACCGGGCCGTGCGCGACAGCCTCGACGCGATCGAGCACGCTGTCGCCGTCAACGGCCGGCGTGGCAACCGGCACCACCTCGCGCACGTCCAGATCGTGCGGCCCGACGACGTGTCGCGGTTCGCGGAGCTCGAGGTCACGGCCAACGCCCAGCCGCTGTGGGCGTGCCTCGACGACCAGATGGCCGACCTGACCCTGCCGTTCCTGAGCGCGACGGCTCGTGAGCAGCAGTACGTCTTCCGGTCCCTGGTCGATGCCGGCGCCCGCCTCGCGTTCGGCAGCGACTGGCCGGTGTCGTCGCCCAACCCTCTGCTCGGCATCCACGTCGCCGTCAACCGGGTGGCAGCCGGCTCCGACGCCGAGCCGTTGCTGGCCCGTGAGCGCCTTACGGTGGTCGAGGCGATCGAGGCCTACACCCGGGGCAGTGCGTGGGTGAGTCGGCGCGATCTGGCGACCGGCAGCCTCGCGGTCGGCAAGGCCGCCGATCTCGCGGTCCTCGACGCGGATGTCCTCTCGATCGATTCGGCGAGGATCGGGGCCGTCCGGGTCACCCGCACGTACGCACGCGGGCGGCTCGTACATCTGTTGTGACGTGTCACAATTCGCTGGAACCGCTGTGATTCCAGCCAATTGTGCTAGGTGAGGCAACAAATTGTTCACGCTCACATCTTGGGTGGGCTGTCACCGATCGACATGAAAGTTTCTTGAGAGATTTACTTGACGCCGGAGTTGTTAGCGTTAACAATTCAACGCAGGGTTCGCGTGGTCCACGTCACACAGTGGTTTACGTGAACGCTAACAACGGGGCCGCACCTCAATCCGAGGCAAGGCTTCAAGGACTCGAGCGGATGTCCGCCCGCGAGTGTCCTGGCTCTCCCGAAGTCGAGTGACTTGGGGTGTCCCATCCCAGATGGAGGAAACAGTGTTCAAGAAACTCATCACCGTGAGCGCGGGCGTAGTCCTGGCCAGCGGCCTGGCTGCCTGTGGCAGCAGCAGTGACAGCGGATCCGGCGGCTCGGGAGGCTCCGGCGACATCACCATGGGCTTCGCCCAGGTCGGCGCCGAGAGTGGTTGGCGGACAGCAAACACCAAGTCGATCCAGGCCTCGGCCAAGGATGCCGGCATCAAGCTCAAGTTCTCCGATGCTCAGCAGAAGCAGGAGAACCAGATCAAGGCGATCCGTTCGTACATCCAGCAGAAGGTCGACGTCATCGCGTTCAGCCCCGTCGTCGAGACCGGCTGGGACACGGTTCTGCAGGAGGCCAAGCGCGCCAAGATCCCCGTGATCCTGACCGACCGCGCCGTCGACTCGAAGGACAAGTCGCTCTACAAGACGTTCCTCGGCTCCGACTTCGTGCTCGAGGGCAACAAGGCCGGCCAGTGGGTCGTCGACAACGCCGCGACCAACGACGTCAACAAGGACGGCAAGATCAACGTCGTCGAGATCCAGGGCACGACCGGCGCCGCTCCGGCGATCGATCGCAAGAAGGGCTTCGAGGACAAGATCAAGGCCGACCCGAAGATCAAGATCGTCGCGTCGCAGACGGGTGACTTCACCCGCGACGGCGGCAAGAAGACGATGGAGGCGTTCCTGAAGTCGCAGAAGGACATCGACGTCGTCTTCGCCCACAACGACGACGAGGGACTCGGCGCGATCGAGGCCATCGAGGCAGCCGGCAAGAAGCCCGGCGTCGACATCAAGATCGTCACGATCGACGCGGTCAAGGACGGCATGACGGCGCTGTCCGAGGGCAAGATCAACTACATCGTCGAGTGCAACCCGCTCCTCGGCCCGCAGCTGATGGACCTGGCCAAGAAGGTCGTCGCAGGCGAGGACGTCCCGGCGCGTGTCGAGACGAAGGAAGGCGAGTTCGACCAGGCGCAGGCCAAGGCCGCCCTGCCGAGCCGTCAGTACTGAGCACAGCACGGAATCGGGGCCCTGCGCCGCAGGGCGCAGGGCCCCACCCCAACTTCCAGGAATGAAGAGATGATCCAGATGACAGCCGAAGCCGCCGAGGCCACACGCACCGAACCGGTCGTGCAGATGAGCGGCGTCTCGGTGAGCTTCCCCGGCGTCAAGGCCCTCCAGTCCGTCGGCCTCACGCTGCGGCCCGGCGAGGTGCACGCCCTCATGGGTGAGAACGGCGCCGGCAAGTCCACGCTGATCAAGGCGCTGACCGGCGTCTACTCGATCGACGAGGGCACGATCATCGTCGGCGGCGAGCCGCGTACGTTCCACAGCCCGGCCGAGTCGCAGGCCGCCGGCATCAGCACCGTCTACCAAGAGGTCAACCTCTGCACCAACCTCACGGTTGCCGAGAACATGCTGCTGGGCCGTGAGCCCCGCTCGTTCGGCCGCATCGACACCCGCGCCATGAACCGTCGCGCGGGGGAGACCCTGACCCGTCTGGGCCTCGACATCGATCCCAAGTCGCAGCTCGGCACCCACCCGATCGCGATCCAGCAGCTCGTCGCGATCGCCCGCGCCGTCGACATCGACGCCGAGCTCCTGATCCTCGACGAGCCCACCTCCAGCCTGGACGCCGACGAGGTCGCCAAGCTGTTCGAGGTCATGCGCACGCTCCGCGCCGAGGGCGTCGCGATCGTGTTCGTCTCGCACTTCCTCGAGCAGGTCTTCGCGATCTCCGACCGCATGACGGTGCTGCGCAACGGCCAGTTCGTCGGCGAGTACGTCACCGCCGAGACGACCCAGCTGCAGCTCGTGCAGGCCATGATCGGCCGCGAGCTGGAGACGCTCGACAAGATCGAGCAGGCCGCTGAGGAGCACACCGTCAAGACCCAGGGCGCGCCGCTCATGGAGGTCATCGAGCTGGGCCGCAAGGGCAGCGTCGAGTCGGTCGACCTCAAGGTGTTCGAGGGTGAGGTCATCGGCATCGCCGGCCTCCTCGGCTCGGGCCGCACCGAGCTCGCCCGGCTGCTGTTCGGCGCCGACACCGCGGACCACGGCGACATGCGCATGCGCTCCAAGGGCACCAAGCTCCGCACGCCCCGTCAGGCGATCGACCACAAGATCGCGTTCTCGAGCGAGAACCGCCGGTCCGAGGGCGTCATCGCCGACCTGTCGATCGCCGACAACATGGTCCTCGCGATGCAGGCGTCGCGGGGCTGGCTGCGGCCGATCCCCGCCAGGACCAAGGACCGCCTCGTCAAGAAGTACATCGAGGCGCTCGACATCCGCCCGGCCGATCCCAACGCGCTGATGCGCAACCTCAGCGGCGGCAACCAGCAGAAGGTCCTGCTCGCCCGGTGGCTCATCACCGAGCCCGAGCTCCTGATCCTCGACGAGCCGACGCGCGGCATCGACATCGGCGCCAAGGCGCAGATCCAGCAGCTCGTGGCCGACCTGGCCAAGGAAGGCATGTCTGTCGTGTTCATCTCCGCCGAGCTCGAAGAGGTCCTGCGCCTCAGCGACCGCCTCGTCGTGATGCGCGACCGTCGCAAGATCGACGAGCGCCCCAACGAGGACGTGACCGTCTCGGACGTCCTCGAGATCATCGCGGGGGAGGTGCGCAACGATGCGTGACCTCGGCCTGCGGTTCGTCCGCCACAACCTGTTCTGGCCCACCCTGGCCCTCGTGCTCCTGCTGCTGCTCAACCTCACGAAGACGCCCGACTTCTTCTCGCTCCGCCTGCAGGACGGCCACCTCTACGGCAGCCTGATCGACATCCTCCGCAACAGCGCCCCGACGCTGCTGATCGCGCTCGGCATGACGCTCGTGATCGCGACCCGCGGCATCGACCTCTCGGTCGGCGCGGTCGCCGCGATCTCCGGCGCCGTCGCGTGCACCTACATGGCCGGCTCGCCCGACGAGTCGACCGCAGGCCGTGCGATCGTCGCGATGACCATGGCCGTGGCCGTGGCTGTCCTCCTCGGCGTCTGGAACGGCTTCCTGGTGTCAGTGCTGGGCATCCAACCCATCATCGCGACGCTCGTCCTCATGACCGCCGGTCGCGGCCTGGCGATGCTGATCACCGACGGCCAGATCACCACGGTCAACAACTCGCTGTTCGGCAAGGTGAGCACGGGATTCGTGCTGGGCCTGCCGATCGCGATCCTGATCGCCCTCGCCGTCTTCGCCATCACGGCAGTGCTGACCCGGCGTACGGCGCTCGGCATGCTGATCGAGGCCGTCGGCATCAACCCCGAGGCGAGCCGGCTCGCCGGGGTCCGGGCGCGCACGATCACCTGGACCGTCTACGTGTTCGTGGCGTTCTGCGCCGGCATCGCGGGCCTGATGATCGCCTCCAACACGAGCGCGGCCGACGCCAACGCGGCAGGCCTGTTCATCGAGCTCGACGCGATCCTCGCGGTGGTCATCGGCGGCACGTCGCTGGCCGGCGGCCGGTTCTCGCTGACCGGCACGCTGATCGGCGCGATGTTCATCCAGACCCTTGCGACGACGATCCCGACGATGGGCATCCCGGCCGAGACCAACTACCTGTTCAAGGCCGTCGTCGTCATCGTGGTCTGCCTGCTGCAGTCGCCCAAGGCTCGCGCGGCGCTCTCCGTACGACGACCGTCGTCCCTCCTCGCGAAGGGAACACCGGCATGAGCGCCCAGGCACCCACGATCAAGGAGCTGGGCAGCTCGTTGCCCGACTCGATCCGCCGGTTCACCCCGCCGCCGCGGTTCTATCCCGTCATCGCGACGATCGCGCTCTTCTTCGCGATGTTCGGCGCCGGCAGCGTCCGCTACGAAGGGTTCTCGTCGCCCCAGACGATCCTGAGCGTGCTGGTCGACAACTCGTTCCTCATCGTCCTCGCGGTCGGCATGACATTCGTGATCCTCACGGGCGGGATCGACCTGTCGGTCGGGTCGGTCGTCGCCCTGTCCACGATGATCGCCGCCGAGACGTTGCGGGCCGGTTGGTCGGCGCCGCTCGTGATCGTCACGGTCCTGCTCACCGGGTCGGTGCTGGGCCTGCTGATGGGTCTGGTGATCCACTACTTCGAGATCCAGCCGTTCATCGTGACGCTGGCGGGCATGTTCCTGGCCCGCGGCCTCTGCTACGTCATCAGCCTCGAGTCGATCCCGATCGAGAACGGCACCTTCAAGTCGTTCGCCAGCGGCACGATCGAGATGGGGGACTACTTCATCACTCCGTCCGTCGTCGTCGCGCTCATCGTGCTCGTGATCGCCGCCGTGGTGCTGCACATGACCCGCTTCGGCCGCACCGTCTACGCCGTGGGTGGCAGCGAGCAGTCGGCGCTGCTCATGGGCCTGGCCGTCGCGCGCACCAAGGTCGGCGTCTACGTCATCAGCGGCTTCTGCTCCGCCCTCGCCGGCCTGCTGTTCTCGATCTACACGCTCTCGGGCTACAACCTCGGTGCGGTCGGCATGGAGCTCGACGCGATCGCCGCGGTCGTGATCGGCGGCACGCTGCTGACCGGCGGCTCGGGCCTGGTGCTCGGCTCCGCGGTCGGCGTCCTCGTGCTCGGCCTGATCCAGTCGTTCATCTCGTTCGACGGCACGCTCAGCTCGTGGTGGACCAAGATCACGATCGGCGTGCTGCTGCTGCTGTTCGTCCTGATCCAGCGGCTCTTCACGCGGAGAGCCGTATGACGGCGAACCCCCAGCACGCGCCGGTCATGGCCGACGTCGCGAAGGTCGCCGGTGTCTCGCACCAGACGGTCTCGCGGGTCATCAACGGCATGCCCAACATCAAGGACTCCACCCGCAAGCGCGTCGAGGCGGCGATCAAGGAGCTCGGCTACCGGCCCAACACCGCCGCCCGTGCCCTGGTCACGCGCAAGTCGTCGACGATCGGCATCATCAGCACCGAGTCCGGGCTCTACGGCCCCAACAGCATCCACCGCACCGTCGAGGACGCCGCCCGCCAGGCCGGCTACTTCGCCGGGTCGGTGAGCCTGCCGACCGTCACGGCGCAGTCGCTGACCGACGCGATCGACCACCTGCTGCGCCAGTCGGTCGAGGGCATCGTCATGATCGCCGCGCAGCACGAGGCGCTCGACGCGATCCGCCGGCAGGACCCGGGCGTCCCGCTCGTCGTGGTCGAGGGCGACCTGTCCAAGGCCAAGTCGGCCGTGGGCGTCGACCAGCACCGTGGCGCGTACGAGGCGACGACCCACCTGATCGAGCTCGGCCACACGACGATCGCGCACGTACGCGGTCCGCTCGAGTGGACCGAGGCCGAGGCCCGCCGCCAGGGCTGGGAGGACGCGCTGCGCGCCGCCGGGCTCGAGCTCGGCCCGCTGTACCTCGGCGACTGGACCCCGCGCAGCGGCTACATCACGGGCCGCCAGCTCGCGTCCGAGGGCCGGCCGTCGGCCGTGTTCGTCGCGAACGACCAGATGGCCATCGGGCTGATGCATGCGCTGCACGAGACCGGCATCGCGGTGCCGGACGACATCAGCATCGTCGGGTTCGACGACACCCCCGAGACCGAGTTCCTCAACCCGCCGCTGACGACCGTACGCCAGAACTTCCAGGAGGTCGGCCGCCGCGCGATCGACGTCCTGCACGCCGCGATCAGCGGCGAGAACGAAGACCTCCCACGACTCATCGCCCCCGAGCTGATCATCCGCTCGAGCACGGCGGCACCGACCCCCCGAAAGGCCCAGAAGTGAGCGAACAGTACGTCGTCGGAGTCGACTACGGCACCCTCTCGGGGCGCGCCCTCGTCGTCTCGGTCAAGGACGGCCGTGAGCTCGCGAGCGCGGTGCACCCCTACGCGCACGCCGTGATCAGCGACGCGCTGCCCACGACTCCTGACTCGCCGCTGCCGCCCGACTGGGCACTGCAGGTGCCGTCGGACTACGTCGACGTGCTCCGCACCGCGGTTCCCGAGGCCGTCCGCGCGTCGGGCATCGACCCGGCCGACGTCATCGGCATCGCCACCGACTTCACCGCCTGCACCATGGTGCCGACGCTCGCCGACGGCACGCCGCTCAACGAGCTGCCGCAGTTCGCGGACCGCCCGCACGCGTACGTCAAGCTCTGGAAGCACCACGCCGCGCAGGGCCAGGCCGACCGCATCAACGCGCTCGCCGAGCAGCGGGGCGAGGCGTGGCTGCCGCGCTACGGCGGGCTGATCTCGTCGGAGTGGGAGTTCGCCAAGGGACTGCAGGTCCTCGAGGAGGACCCCGAGATCTACGCCGCGATGGACCGCTGGGTCGAGGCGGCCGACTGGATCGTCTGGCAGCTGTGCGGCACGTACGTCCGCAACGCCTGCGCCGCCGGCTACAAGGGCATCCTGCAGGACGGCGCCTACCCGGGGGATGACTTCCTCGCCGGCCTGAACCCTGCATTTGCAGACTTTGTTAACGCTAAACTCGACCAGCCCATCGGCCAGCTCGGCCGTGCGGCGGGCACGCTGACCGCTGAGGCCGCCGGCTGGACCGGGCTGCCCGAAGGCATCGCCGTCGCGGTCGGCAACGTCGACGCGCACGTCACGGCACCGGCCGCGCAGGCGGTCGACGCCGGCCAGATGGTCGCGATCATGGGCACCTCGACGTGCCACGTGATGAGCGGCAGCGTCCTGCGCGAGGTGCCCGGCATGTGCGGCGTCGTCGACGGCGGCATCGTCTCGGGCACGTGGGGCTACGAGGCCGGACAGAGCGGCGTCGGCGACATCTTCGGCTGGTTCGTCGATCACGGCGTGCCGGCGTACGTTCGCGAGGCCGCCGATGCGGCAGGCCTCGGCGTCCACGAGCACCTCACGGAGCTCGCCGCCAAGCAGCCCGTCGGCGCGCACGGCCTCGTCGCGCTCGACTGGCACAGCGGCAACCGCTCGGTGCTGGTCGACCACGAGCTCACCGGCCTGATCGTCGGGCAGACGCTGGCCACAAAGCCCGAGGACGTCTACCGCGCCCTCATCGAGGCGACGGCGTTCGGCACCCGCACGATCATCGAGACGTTCAACGCCAGCGGGGTCCCGGTCGAGGAGCTCATCATCGCCGGCGGACTGTCCAAGAACCCGCTCCTCATGCAGATCTACTCCGACGTGACCCGGTTGCCGCTCTCGGTGATCGGGTCCGAGCAGGGCCCCGCTCTGGGCTCTGCCCTCCATGCTGCCGTCGCGGCTGGCGCGTACGCGGACATACGCGCCGCCGCGAAGGCTATGGGCTCCCTCAATCGGGCAGTCGTACTGCCCGATGAGGGACGCTCCAAGGTCTACGACCGGCTGTTCGCCGAGTACACCGCGCTCCACGACCACTTCGGTCGTGGCGGCAACGACGTGATGCACCGGCTCCACGCCCTGCGCCGCGAAGCGCTGGCGGGAGGCGTGGCATGACGCTCATCCAGGACGTCCAGGACACGATCCTGCGACTGCGGCGCGAGGTCTGCGCCCTGCACGCCGAGCTGACCCGCTACGAGCTCGTCGTCTGGACGGCCGGCAACGTCTCGGCCCGCGTGCCGGGCGCCGCCATGATGGTCATCAAGCCCAGCGGGGTCAGCTACGACGACCTGACGCCGGAGAACATGGTCGTCACGGACCTCGAGGGCACGGTGCTCGAGGGCGACCTCGCCCCGTCGTCCGACACCGCCGCACAGGCGTACGTCTACCGGCACCTGCCCGAGGTCGGCGGCGTCGTGCACACCCACTCCACGTACGCCACGGCCTGGGCGGCCCGCGCCGAGCCGATCCCGTGCGTGCTCACGATGATGGCCGACGAGTTCGGCGGCGAGATCCCCGTCGGGCCGTTCGCCCTGATCGGCGACGACTCGATCGGCCGCGGCATCGTCGACACGCTGCGCGACAGCAGCTCGCCGGCCGTCCTGATGCAGAACCACGGTGTCTTCGCGATCGGCAAGGACGCCCGCTCGGCGGTCAAGGCCGCCGTGATGTGCGAGGACGTCGCGCGTACGACCCACATCGCCCGACAGCTCGGCGAACCGGTGCCCATCCCGCCGGAGCAGATCGCCAGCCTCTTCGACCGCTACCAGAACGCGTACGGCCAGTGAGCCCCGCGACCCATCAGAAGGAGACGTCCATGAGCACCGCCGACCGCGAGATCTGGTTCCTGACCGGAAGCCAGGGCCTCTACGGCGAGGAGACGCTTCAGCAGGTCGCCGACCAGTCGCGTGAGGTTGCCGACACGCTGGCCGCCCACCCCGACCTCTCGATCCGCATCGTGTGGAAGCCGGTCCTGACCTCGTCCGACGCGATCCGTCGGACGATCCTCGAGGCGAACGCCGACGACTCGTGCCTCGGCCTGATCGGCTGGATGCACACGTTCTCGCCGGCCAAGATGTGGATCAACGGGCTCGACGCGCTGCGCAAGCCGTTCCTGCACCTGCACACGCAGGCCCACCGCGAGATCCCGTGGTCCACGATCGACATGGACTTCATGAACCTCAACCAGGCCGCACACGGCGACCGGGAGTTCGGCTACATCCAGACCCGGCTCGGCGTCGCCCGCAAGACCGTCGTCGGCCACGTCAGCAACCCTGACGTCGGCCGGCGCATCGGCGTCTGGGTGCGTGCCGCCGCGGGTGCCGCGGAGATGCGTTCGCTCAAGCTCGCCCGCTTCGGCGACAACATGCGCGACGTCGCGGTCACCGAGGGCGACAAGGTCGAGGCGCAGCTGCGGTTCGGCGTCTCGGTCAACACCTACGGCGTCAACGACCTCGTCGAGGTCGTCGACGCGGTCGACGAGGCCGTCGTCGACAAGCTCGTCACGGAGTACCAGGACCTCTACGACGTCGCCGCCGAGCTGCGCGTCGGCGGGTCCCGGCACGACTCGCTGCGCTACGGCGCGCGCATCGAGGCGGGCATGCGGCAGTTCCTCGAGGAGGGCGGCTTCGGCGCGTTCACCACGAACTTCGAGGACCTCGGCGGGCTGCGCCAGCTGCCCGGTCTCGCGGTCCAGCGGCTGATGGCCGACGGCTACGGCTTCGGTGGCGAGGGCGACTGGAAGACGTCGGTGCTCGTGCGGACGACCAAGGCGATGGCGGCCGGCCGCCCCGGCGGGACGTCGTTCATGGAGGACTACACGTACCACCTGGAGCCGGGCAACGAGAAGTCGCTCGGTGCCCACATGCTCGAGGTCTGCCCCTCGATCTCGACGAACAAGCCGACGATCGAGGTGCACCCGCTGGGCATCGGCGGCCGCGAGGATCCCGTACGCATGCGGTTCGTCGCCGACCAGGGCGAAGGCATCGTCGTGGGCCTCTCGGACCTGGGTGACCGGTTCCGGCTGACCGCCAACGACGTCACGCTCGTCGAGCCCGACGAGCCGTTGCCCCAGCTGCCCGTGGCGTGTGCGGTCTGGAAGTCGCACCCGTCGCTCGCCACGGCGGCCGAGGCCTGGATCATGGCCGGCGGTCCGCACCACACGGTGCTGTCGACGGCGGTCGGGTTCGAGGAGTTCGACGACCTCGCCGAGATCCTGAGCACCGAGCTGCTGCACATCAACGCGGAGACCACGCCGCGGAGCTTCCTCAGGGAGCTCCGATGGAACCAGGCATATCACCGGCTCGCCGCCGGTCTCTGACCCTCACCACACCAATCCATCGGGAGACATCATGAGCAGCCCTACCCTTTTTCGGTCTGTGACCCGGGTCACATCGGCCTGCCTCGCGGTGCTCGCGCTCGTCGCAGGACTGGTCGTGGGCCTGCCCACGACGGCTCACGCGGCTGACGTGACGGACGGGTTGGTGCTCAAGTACGACCTGACGCAGAGCTCCGGCACGACCGTCACCGACTCGTCGGGCAACGGCAAGGACGGCACGCTCAACGGCGGCGCGACCTGGGGCGGGGCGAGCGGGCTGACGCTCGACGGCGCCGACGACTACGTCAAGCTGCCCAACAACATCATGGCCGGCCTCTCGTCGATCACGGTCTCGACCGAGGTCTACCTGGAGCCGACCCAGGTCAACCCGTACTTCCTCTGGGGCTTCGGCAACTCGGCGACCTCCGGCGACGGCACCGGCTACCTCTTCGTCAGCGGCGACCCCGCGCTCCGCGCCGGCGCGACGCTCACGAACTGGCAGGGCGAGAAGGTCACCACCAAGGGTGCAGCCCTGACCCGCGGGGTCTGGAAGACCATCACCTACACGCAGACCGGCACGACCGGCACCCTGTACGAGGACGGTGTCCAGGTCGCGCAGAACACCGCCGTCACGGTCAAGCCGAGCGACATCGGCGGCGGCACGACGGTCAACAACAACATCGGCAAGTCCAACTACGCCGCCGACAAGTTCCTCAAGGGCAAGGTCCGCAACTTCCGCATCTACAACCGCGCGCTCACCGCCGCCGAGGTCACCTCGCTGGCACCGACCGATGCCGACATCGTCGCGTCCGACAAGGCCGTGCTGTCGCTCGGCGACCTCTCGGCCGTCACCGGCAACCTGACGCTCCCGGCGACCGGCCAGCGCGGTTCGGCCGTGACCTGGTCCTCCAGCAACACCGCCGTCATCGCCGACAACGGCACCGTGACCCGCCCGAGCCCGACCGACGACCCGGCCACCGTCACGCTCACCGCGACGTTGACGCGTGGCACTGCCAGCGACACCAAGACGTTCCAGGCCACGGTGCTGCCGGCTGAGGGCGATCAGGAGAAGGCTGACGCCGACGCGGCCGCCATCACGATCCCCGACGTCGACGACGTGCGCGGCAACATCACGCTGCCCACCAGCGGCAGCCACGGCACGACGATCGCCTGGGCCTCGGACAACGCCTCGATCATCGACACCGACGGCATCGTCCACCGGCCGGCCCACGGCGCCGACCCCGCGACCGTCCACCTGACCGCGACCGTGACGGCCGGCTCGGCCACCGCGACCCGCCAGATCACCGCCACCGTCACGCCGAAGCCCGAGCTCGGCCCCTATGCCGGCTACGCGTTCAGCTACTTCACCGGAGCAGAGGAGAGCATCTTCTTCGCCGCCAGCCGTGGCAACAACGCCCTGCAGTGGGACGAGCTCAACGGCGGCAAGGCCACGCTCAAGTCGACCATGGGCACGACCGGCCTGCGCGACCCGTTCCTGATCCGCTCGCCCGAGGGCGACAAGTTCTACCTCATCGCGACGGACCTCGACATCGACGCGACCGACTGGGACACCTCGCAGCGCAAGGGCAGCAAGTACCTCGAGGTCTGGGAGTCGACCGACCTCGTGAACTGGTCCGCACAGCGCCACGTCAAGGTCTCGCCCGACACCGCGGGCAACACCTGGGCGCCCGAGGCCTACTGGTCCGACGAGCTCGGCTCGTACGTCGTGTTCTGGGCCTCCAAGCTGTACGCCGAGAGCGACCCCGACCACACCGGCTCGACGTACCAGAAGATGCTGTACGCCACGACGCGCGACTTCCGGACGTTCAGCAAGCCCAAGGTCTGGCAGGACTTCGGCGCCTCACGCATCGACTCGACGGTGCTCAAGGACGGCAGCACGTACCACCGCTTCACCAAGGACGAGGGCGGCGTGACCGGCTGCTCCGACATCATCCAGGAGAAGAGCAACGACCTCCTCGCCGTCGACGACGCGAGCCAGCCGGGCTGGGACATCAACAACCCCGCCTGGAAGATCGAGGACTCGTGCATCGGCAAGAAGGCCGGCACGTCCGCGGTCGAGGGCCCGACGGCGTTCAAGGCGAACGCGGGCGACACCTCCGGCTCGAAGTACTACCTGTTCACCGACGAGTACGGCGGACGCGGCTACATCCCGCTCGGCACGAACGACATCAACGCGCCCGACTGGAAGGTGCCCGCCAGCTACAAGCTTCCCGGCAGCCCGCGTCACGGCACGGTCATCCCGGTCACGGCCGACGAGCTCAAGCGGCTCCGCAACGATCCCGACCCGGTCAAGGCGAACGCGGACGGCGAGGTCGTGCACTACACGTTCGACGCCACCTCCGGCACGACCGTGAAGGACGCGTCCGGCAACGGCTATGACGGGACCCTGAGCGGCGACGCGTCCTGGGCCGGCGGCTCGCTGACCCTCGGTGGCACCAACGGCCACGTCAAGCTGCCCGACAACATGCTGACGGGGCTCAACCAGGTCACGGTCTCGACCAAGGTCTGGATCGATCCGAGCCAGGCCAATCCGTACTTCATCTGGGGTCTCGGCAACACCGACTCCGGCGGTGCCGGCAGCGGCTACCTCTTCACGAGTGGCAACGACAAGTACCGGACCTCGATCGCCACCGGCAACTGGACGACCGAGCAGACCGCGACCGATGATGCGTCGGCGCCGCGGGGTGCCTGGAAGACCATGACGTACACGCTCAAGGACGGCACCGCCACGATCTACCTCGACGGCGTCAAGGTCGGCGAGAAGACCGGCGTGACGATCGTCCCGGGCGACATCGGTGGCGGACGGACGACGGCCAACTACATCGGTCGCTCGGTCTACAACGCGGACAAGTACCTCAAGGGCAAGGTGCAGGACTTCCGCATCTACAACCGCGCGCTGTCGGCGGCCGAGGTCAAGGATCTCGGCGCGGATCCGACGGCGATCACGGGCGTCGAGCTCGACAGCCTCAAGATCGACCCGATCATCGACGCGGCGACGAGCACCGTCACCCTCCCGGTCAAGAAGGGCACCGACGTGTCGGCGCTCCAACCGGCGTTCGACATCGCCTCGACGTCGACGATCACGCCGGAAATCACGGGCCCGATCGACCTGGGCGCTGCGAAGACGTTCACGGTCACGGCGGCGGGCGGCGACACCCGGGACTGGAAGGTCCGCGCGGTGGAGATGAAGTCGCCGATCCTGCCTGGCTACAACGCGGATCCGAACATCGTGCGCTTCGGCGACACCTACTACATCTACGCCACGACTGACGGCTTCCCCGGCTGGGGCAGCTCGAAGTTCAAGGTGTGGTCGTCCAAGAACCTGGTCGACTGGACCGAGCACGGCACGATCCTCGACCTCGGTCCGGACGTCTCGTGGGCCGACAGCAACGCCTGGGCGCCGACCGCGACCGAGAAGGACGGCAAGTACTACTTCTACTTCTCGGCGCAGCAGAACATCGGCGTCGCGGTCTCCGACTCGCCGCTCGGCCCGTTCACGGACCCGATCGGCAAGCCGCTGGTCAGCAAGGCGGACTACAACAACGCCCAGCAGATCGACCCGGCGGTGTTCACCGATGACGACGGCCAGTCCTACCTCTACTGGGGCAACGGCTCGGCATACGTCGTCCCGCTCAACGCGGACATGACGTCGTACGACGTGAGCAAGCGGGTCAAGATCGACGGCCTGGCGGACTTCCGCGAGGGCCTGTTCATGAACAAGCGCGCGGGGAAGTACTACCTCAGCTGGTCGATCGACGACACCGGCAGCGAGAACTACCGCGTCGGCTACGCGATGGCCGACAGCCCGACCGGGCCGTTCACGAACAAGGGCGAGATCCTCACGAAGGACACGAGCCTCGGCATCCTCGGCACCGGACACAGCTCGATCATCCAGGTCCCCGGGACCGACGACTGGTACATCGCCTACCACCGCTTCGGGATGCCCGGCGGCGACGGCACCCACCGGGAGACCACGATCGACCGGCTCTACTTCAACGCCGACGGCACGATCAAGAAGGTCGTCCCGACCCTCGAGAGCGTCGACCCGCTGGCGTACGAAGGCGCCGTGCCGCAGGCGGAGATCTCGCACGCCGGCACGGGTGGCTGGTACCGCAAGGGAGCCGCGCTGACCCTCACGGGTGGCAGTGGGGTCAAGGCGCTCCAGTACCGCATCGACGGCGGCACCTGGACGGCGTACGACGCACCCGTCGCACTTGACGCCGGCACGCACGGCATCGACTACCGCGCCCAGGGCGACAACCTGATCTGGAGCGACGTCGCATCGCTGTCCGCCAAGGTCGACGTCACGGACCCGTCGGTCTCCGCCGGGCTCGACGACCGCACCGTCACGCTGACCGCGACCGACGCGGACTCCGGCGTCGCCGCGGTGCAGTACCAGCTCGACGGCGGAGACTGGCTGACGTACGCGGCGCCCGTGCAGGTCGACGGCGCGGCGCACACCATGACCTACCGGGCCACGGACGCGGCCGGCAACCAAGGTGTGACGGGCTCGCTCGAGATCGCGAAGGCGGTCGACCCCGGCCCCGGCGCGGCACCGGTCGCGACGACCGCCCCGGTCGTGCTCGGCGTCCCGCGCGTCGGCTCGCTCCTGACGGCGTTCGACGGCGAGTGGGACCAGACCGGTCTGACGTTCTCGCGGCGCTGGCTGCGCGACGGCGTACGCATCGCCGGCGCCACCGGACGGACGTACCGGCTGACCGGCAAGGACGCCGGGCACCGCATCGCGGTGCAGGTCACCGCCACCAAGGCCGGCGTCACGCCCGGAACCGCGGTCTCGCAGCCGACCGCCAAGGTCGCCAAGGCGGTCAGCCGTACGAAGGCCTCGCTCAGCGACACCTCGGTGCGCAGTGGCACGACAGTCAAGCTGCGCGCCTCGATCAGCGCCGGCAAGGTCGCGGCCGACGGCAAGGTCGACGTCTACTACCGCGGCCGGCGCATCAAGACGCTGACGGTTCACGGCGGCAAGGTCTCGGCGAGCTATCGCGTCGTCAAACGAGGCACGCACACCTTCCGGTTCTCCTATCGGGGATCCGCCGGGGTGCTCTCCAGCTCGGACACGGTCACCATCCGCGTCAGCTAAAGCCCCGGGCGGCACCACCTCCTCTCCTCCAGTGAGGTGGTGCCGGCCGGTTTCCACTCCTCTTCAAGATGTCGGCACCACCTTCCGAGAGCAGGCACATCGTGAGAACCTCCACCCCGATCACCGGACGGCGCCAGCTGCGACACGGCGCGATGTTTGCCATCGCAGCGTTGTTAACGCTCACAATGCTGTCGCCGCAGACGGCACGCGCGGCGGAACCGACGACCACGGGCTGGCGCGACGACTTCACCGGCAGCAGCCTGTCGGCGGACTGGAACATCACCAACGAGGACACCGACGCCTACTCCGTGGCCGACGGCAAGCTCGCCGTCAGCGGCCAGGCCGGCGACACGTACCAGGGCACCAACACCGCCAAGAACATCTTCATGGTCGACGTCCCGGCCGGTGACTTCACGGCGGTCACGAAGCTCTCCGCGCCCGTCGGCAAGGTCTACCAAGGTGCTGGCCTGATCGCGTGGAAGGACATCGACAACTACGTACGGTCGGGACTGACGTTCGTCGGCAACCTCTCGCCGTCCGGCATCGCGGTCGAGAACGACGTCGAGACGGGCGCCTCGTTCCGCGCCGCCTCGTTCGCGGACCTCCCGGGCGCGAGCTCGGTGACCCTGCGCCTGCAGCGGGTCGGGGCCACCATCACGACGAGCTACTGGAACGACGAGACCGACGCGTGGATCCCTGCCGGGTCCGTCGACGTCGCCTTCGAGACCACGCAGGTGGGTCTGTACGCCTTGGGCGCCCAGGACGGCACGGCGCTGCCGACCACGTTCGACTACTTCTCGGTCGACGCCGCGCAGGGCGACGACATCGTCCCGAGCACCACGTTCGCCCTCAGGAGCGTCGGCGACAAGCCCTATCTCGTCAGTGACGGCACGGACCTCAGGCTGACAACCGCCCCGCCGACGGCGAGCCTGCGGCTGACCGCCGAGGCGGCCGGTGACGGCGCGGTGAACCTGCGCACCAAGGACGACGGCAAGCCCGTCGCGGTCGACGACGGCCGGCTGACCCTCGGGACCGACCCCACCGCGCTGCGGCTCACCGACGCCGGCGGCGGCAAGCTGTTCATCCGCAGCGCGGACGGCGACTCGTACGCGACGGAGGGTGACAACGGCGCGATCGTGATGGGTGACCGGCAGGACGCCGCCCGCTTCACGCTGACCGAGGTCGACGACGACACCGCGTCGCTGCACGTCGACGGCGCCGGCAAGGGCGCGTCGATCAGCGACACGATGTTCGGCATCTTCTTCGAGGACATCAACTACGCAGCGGACGGCGGGCTCTACGCCGAGCTCGTCCGCAACCGCTCGTTCGAGTTCAACTCCTCCGACAACGGCTCGTTCACCGGGCTCACCGGCTGGCAGACGCTCGACCGCAGCGGCAACGGCACGACGGCGTCAGTGGTCAACGACGGCGAGCGGCTCAACGCCATGAACCGCAACTACCTCAAGCTCGACGCGGCGGCGGCCGGCGACGGCGTGCGCAACACGAGCTTCAACAACGGCGTCGCGGTCAAGGCCGGGGCGACCTACACCGCCTCGATCTGGGCCCGCAGCACCACGGCCCAGGACCTGACGCTGCGCGTGGAGAACAACGCCAACACAGTTGTCGCCGCCACGGCGAAGGTCGCGGTCGACGGCAGCGACACGTGGAAGAAGTACGACGTCGAGGTCACCGCGACCGACACGACCGACTCCGGCCGCTACGCCGTGCTCGCGGGTGCCGCGTCGACGATCCGCATCGACATGGTCTCGTTCATGCCGGAGGACCGCTGGGTCGGCCCGGTCAACGGCAAGTCGGTGCTCCGCAAGGACCTGGCCGAGAAGGTCGCCGACATGAAGCCCTCGTTCGTACGCTTCCCGGGCGGCTGCGTCACGAACGTCGGCACGTTCAACTCGTACGAGGAGAGCAACTACACCGATCGCAAGCGGACGTACCAGTGGAAGGAGACGATCGGGCCGGTCGAGCAGCGCCCGACGAACTGGAACTTCTGGGGCTACAACCAGTCCTACGGCATCGGCTACCTGGAGTACTTCGAGCTCGCCGAGGACCTCGGCGCGCAGCCGCTGCCGGTCCTGTCCGTGGGCGCCAACGGCTGCGGCGGGGCGGGGCTCGCCGAGATGCACGACCCCGCGCAGATCGCCCGCTGGGTCGACGACACGGTCGACCTGATCGAGTTCGCCAACGGCGGCACCGACACCGAGTGGGGCGCCAAGCGCGCGGCCCTGGGTCACCCCAAGCCGTTCGGGCTGAAGATGATCGGGCTGGGCAACGAGGAGAACACCACGACGTTCGAGGCGAACTTCCCGAAGTTCCGCGACGCCATCAAGGCCAAGTACCCGGACATCAAGATCATCTCCAACGCCGGACCGGACTCCTCGGGCGCACGCTTCGACACCCTGTGGAACTTCAACCGGGCGCAGAAGGTGGACCTGGTCGACGAGCACTACTACCGCGACCCGAGCTGGTTCCTCGCCAACAACCACCGCTACGACACGTACGACCGCAGCGGACCCAAGGTCTTCCTCGGTGAGTACGCCTCGCGCGGCAACACGTTCGGCAACGCCCTGTCGGAGGCGTCCTACATGACGGCCCTGCAGCGCAACGCCGACGTCGTGCGGCTCGCGTCGTACGCACCGCTGCTCGCCAACGAGTCCAACGTGCAGTGGACCCCGGACGCGATCTGGTTCGACAACGACGAGTCATGGTCGTCGCCGAACTGGGAGGTCCAGAAGATGTTCGGCAACAACGTCGGCGACGAGGTCGTGCCCAGCACGTTCGACGGTGCGGTCAACCAGCCCGAGGACATCTCGGGCGGCGTCTTCCTGTCGACCTGGAGCACCGCAGCGGCGTACGACAACCTGACGGTGAAGTCGAACGACACCGGCGACACGCTCTTCTCCGACCAGTTCGACGACGCGTCGAAGTGGTCGCCGCAGTCGGGCACGTGGGCTGCGACGGGTGGCAAGTACGTGCAGTCGTCGACGTCGGTCAACGACGCCCGCAGCATAGTCACCGGTGCGTACGCGAAGGACTGGAGCAACTACACGCTCGAGCTCGACGCCACGAAGCAGTCGGGAGCGGAGGGCTTCCTGGTCGGCTTCGGCGCCAAGGACACCAACGACTTCTACTGGTGGAACATCGGCGGCTGGAACAACACCCGGTCGGTGCTGCAGAAGGCGTCCGGCGGTGCGGCGTCGGAGGTCAAGGCGCTGGAGAACACGAGCCTCGTGACCGGCCAGACGTACCACATCAAGGTCGTGGTCGAGGGGCACACGATCAAGCTCTACCTCGACGGTGAGCTGCAGATGTCGTACGACGAGGCGGCCTCGACCGAGAAGCTGTTCCAGGTCGTCACGCGCGACAAGAAGTCGGGCGACCTGGTCGCCAAGGTCGTCAACACCGCGACCAAGCCGGTCCGCACCGCGGTCGACGTCTCCGACGTGGGCATCAAGGGCACCGGCAAGGTCACGCAGCTGACCGCGTCGTCGCTGGCCGACACCAACTCCAAGGCGAGCAAGACCAAGGTCGTGCCGTTCACGAGCTCGGTCGACGGCCTCTCGGACTCGTTCAGCTACGAGTTCCCGGCCTCGTCGGTCACGTTCCTGCGGATGGAGACGGTCGACGCCGAGGCGCCCGTCGTGTCGAGCCTCGACCTCGAGGGCGCCAGCTCTCGCGGCACCTACGCCGACCCGGTGACGGTCAAGGTCGAGGCGACAGACGACCGCAAGGTCGACCACCTCGAGGTCTCGGTCGACGGGGGAGCGTTCACCGCGAAGGACGGCGCGAACGCCTCGTTCGAGGTCGCCGGCAACGGCGCGCACACCGTCGCGGTCCGGGCGGTCGACTCGTCGGGCAACGTCGGCGAGACCCGCCCGGTGTCGTTCACGATCGACGCGACGCCGCCGGTCTCCAAGGCCGTCGTCGACGCCGAGGCGCGCACCGTGACCCTCACGGCGGCGGACTCCGGCGCCGGCCTCGATCGCATCGAGTTCCGCGTCGGCGCGGGGGACTGGGCGACGTACGCGCAGCCCGTGACGGTCGGTGACGAGGAGACGACCGTCGAGTTCCGCGCGATCGACAAGCTCGGCAACGTCGAGGCGACCAACGCGAGCGTGGTGCCGGCCAAGGGCCAGCAGCTCACCGCGACGGTCACCGCACTGACGCTGTCGAGCTCGGCGATCAGGGTCGGCGACAAGACGACCGCGACCGTACGGGTCAAGGCCACGGCCGGCACCCCGACCGGCGAGGTGTCGATCCGCTCCGGTGCGACGCTGATCGCGTCCGGCGTGCTGACCAACGGCCAGGTGGTGCTCAGCCTCAAGGCGTCGAGCCTCGGTGTCGGCACCAGGACGCTGGTCGCCCGGTACGCCGGCAGCGCCGCGCACGCCGCCTCCGAGGACTCGGCGGGCATCACCGTGTCGAAGGCGTCGTCGCGCACCAGGGCGACGGTGTCACCCACGACCGTCAAGCGGTCGCAGCGCGCCAAGGTCTCGGTGACGGTCACGACCAGCCCGTCCACGGCTCGCGGCGGCACGGCGACCGTCAAGGTCTATCGCGACGGCAAGCTCGTCACCGAGCGCACCGGCCAGGTCAGCTCGACGGGCCGGGTCACCATCACGCTGCCGCGGCTGTCGAAGCGGGACACCTACTCCTTGCGGGTCAGGTACTCCGGCACGGCGACCGTCACCGGCTCGTCCGCGGCGTCGATCCACCTCCGAGTGAAGTAGGCCGGCCGTGACCACCACCATCAGCAAGGGGCGTTCCATGAAGATCACCACCAAGGTCTCGCGTGGCCTGATCGCGGCTGCCGTGAGCGTGGCCGTGACCGCGACGGGGTTGGCGACGATGCCGGCCTCCGCGAGTGACGTGTCCACGGGGCTTGTCGCCTGGTACAAGCTCGACGAGACCAGCGGCACGACCGCCGTGGACTCGTCGGGCCACGGCCGCAACGGCACCGTGACCGGCACGGCGTCGTGGAACGCCGGAGACGGGTTCACGTTCGGCGGCGGGGCGAACAGCAGTGGCAACGCCATCACGCTGCCGAACAACCTGCTGGCGGGCCTCGACGACGTCAGCGTCGACTTCGACGTCAAGGTCGACCCGGCGCTGAGCGGCAACTGGTTCATGTTCAACCTCGGCAACACCGCGAACTACCCCAACGGCACGGGCTACCTGTTCGTGACCAACGACTCCAACGGCCGCTACCGCGGCACGATGGCGGCCGGTGGCTTCGCGACGGAGCAGAGTGCCTCGCGCGCCGGCGGACTGAGCACCGGCGTGTGGAAGCACGTGACCCTGACCGTCGACGGTGGCACGCCGGCATCGCCGGGCACCAGCAAGCTGTACGAGGACGGCCTGCTCGTCGCCTCCAACTCCAACATCACCGCGAAGCCCTCTGACCTCGGCGAGCCCGACGGCACGACGACGCGCAACGTCCTCGGCCGCTCGGCGTACGCGGGCGACCTCTCGTTCAAGGGCACGATCCGCGACTTCCGCATCTACGACCGGGCGCTCGACGCCGGCGACGCGGCGACGCTGTCGGCCAAGACCTCGACCGCGGTGACCACCGCCGACAAGGCGAGCCTGACGCTCGGCGACACGTCGGCGGTCACCGCCGACCTGACGCTGCCGGTCAAGGGCTCCGCAGGGTCGACGATCACGTGGGCCTCATCGGCCCCGTCCACCGTCAGCAGCGCAGGCGCCGTGACCCGGCCCGCGCACGGTGCCGGCGACGCCGCCGTCACCCTCACGGCCACCATCACCCACGGGGCCGTGAGCACGACGAAGGACTTCGCGGTGACGGTACTCGAGGACGAGCTCGACGACGCCGGCAAGGTGCAGGCAGCCCTCGACGCGATCGAGCTCGTGCACCCCGACGACGTACGCGGCAACCTGACGCTGCCGACCAAGGGCAGCTCGGGCACGACCATCAGCTGGTCGTCGTCGAAGCCCGGCGTCGTGACCGCGACCGGCGAGGTCACCCGGCCTGCGCACGGCGCCGATCCCGTCGAGGTCACGCTGACCGCCACGGGCACGCTCGGCTCCACGACCGGCACCCGCGACATCGTCCTGACGGTCAAGCCGGCCCCGGCACCGCTGGACTTCGAGGCGTACGCGTTCGCCTACTTCGCCGGCGAGAGCACGGACGACGGCGAGAAGATCTACATGGGCGCCAGCAAGGGCGACGACCCGCTCGACTACGACGAGCTCAACGACGGCAAGCCCGTCCTGGCGTCGCAGTTCGGCACCAAGGGCCTGCGCGACCCGTTCATCATCCGCTCGCACGAGGGCGACCGGTTCTACCTGCTCGCGACCGACCTCAAGGCGTACCCGGCGGTCGACTTCGGCGAGGCCCAGGAGACCGGCAGCAAGTACCTCGAGGTGTGGGAGTCGACCGACCTCGTGCACTGGGGCAACCAGCGGCACGTCAAGGTGTCGTCGGACTTCGCCGGCAACACGTGGGCTCCGGAGTCGTACTACGACGAGAACACCGGTGAGTACGTCGTCTACTGGGCGTCGGCGCTCTACCCCACGACCCAGACCGCGGGCCGCGACATCAACACGTCGTACCAGCGGATGATGTACGCGACGACGCGCGACTTCGTGACGTTCAGCGACCCCAAGCCGTGGATCGACGTCAAGCGCGGGACCGGCAAGGGCATGATCGATGCGACCGTCGTCAAGGACGGCGACACGTTCTACCGCGTCGTCAAGGACGAGGCGTACATGATCCCGCGCCAGGAGAAGTCGACCGACCTGCTCGCCACCGTCACCGGCTCGCTGCCGACCACGACGTCGACGCCGGGCTGGCAGCTCGTCAAGGAGAAGGTCGGCCTCGGCCAGCCCAACCCGTGGGGCGGCACCTTCACCGGCGGCGAGGGCCCGACGGTCTTCCGCGACAACGACGACCCCGACCACTGGATCATGTTCATCGACCAGCCGAGCTATCACGGCGGTCAGGGCTACATGGCATTCGAGACGCACGACATCGCGTCGGCGGACTGGACGGCGGTGCCCGACGCGGACCTGCCGAGCAGCCCGCGGCACGGCACGGTGCTGCCGGTGACGCAGGATGAGCTCGACCGGATGCGTCTCGACCTGCAGCCGAACCTCCTCGTCGAGTCGGTCGACCCGCTGACGGCGACGACCAAGGCCGGCACCGCACCGGTGCTGCCGGCCAAGGCGACGGTGCACTTCGCCGACGGCTCGACGGCCGAGAAGACCGTCGACTGGGACGCGGTCGACCCGTCGAAGTACGCAGACGTCGGCACGTTCGAGGTCCAGGGCGACGTGGCTCCGGGCTCGACGGTGCGCGCCACGGCGACCGTCACGGTCACCGACGCGCTCGACCCGAGCGTCACGCTGACCACCGACCCGGTCGCACCTGACGGCGAGGTCGGCTGGTGGACGACCGCACCCGTCAAGGTCACGGCCGCCGGCTTCGACGACCGCGAGGTCGCCGGCGTCGAGACATCCGTCGACGAGGGGCCGTGGGTCGCCGTGGAGGATGACGAGGTCACGGTGCAGGTCACCGGCGAGGGCAAGCACTCCGTACGAGCGAGGGCGACGGACGCGAGCGGCAACGTCTCGCCGGTCCAGACGCTCGACCTCAAGGTCGACACCGCGGCGCCGATCAGCAAGGCGACGGTCGCCGCCGGGCGTACCGTCACCCTGGTCGCCGCCGACGAGACCTCGGGCGTCGCCCGGGTCGAGTCGCGGCTCGGCACGTCGGGGGACTGGACCACAGGCAGCTCCGTCCAGGTCGGCTCCGGCGAGACCGCCGTGCAGTTCCGGGCGGTCGACAAGGCGGGCAACGCCGAGGAGCCGAACTCGGTGACGGTGCCAGCCGTCGGGCAGGGCCTGCACGACTCGGTGACGGTGGCCACGCTGTCGGCGAGCAAGGTGCGCTACGGCTCGAACGTGACCGTGACGGCACGGGTCAACGGCGCCGGACCGACGCCGACCGGCCAGGTGCGTGTGCTCGACGGCGACACCCTCGTCGGCACGGGGACCCTGGCCGGCGGCCGCGCCACGGTGACGGTCAGCACGAAGGACCTCGGCGCGGTCGGCGTGAACGAGCTGACCGTCCGCTATGACGGCGACGCGGAGTATCGCGCGTCCGACGACACGGTGACGCTCACCGTGATCAAGGCCGCGGGGAAGGTGTCGCTCAGCATCCCGTCGAAGATCAAGCCGAGCTCGCGGGCGACGATCAAGGTCACGGTGCTGGCCACCCCGGCGACTCCGGTCTCGGGGCGCGCCACGATCCGGGTCAGGGCCGGCGGCAAGTACTACGTCCAGCGCACCGTGACGCTCGACGCGAAGGGCAAGGCGACCGTGACCCTGCCGAGGCTGGGCGCCCGCTCGTACGCCATGAGCGTGGCGTACGCCGGCAGTCCCACCGTCGACGCCGTGGTCCGCACCGTCACGCTGCGGGTCGTCCGATAGGCATGGCCGTGCTGCACGAGCTCGACCGCACCGACGCCGTCGTCCGGGGTCGCCACCACAGTGAGTGGGTGGCGACCCTGGACCGGCTGCGCGCGCGAGGCCGCGACGACACGGGTCTCGCGCTGCTGCTCGAGTGCATGGCGGCGGCCGAGCGCGAGGCATGGGCGACTCAGGGCGTACCGCCACAGGAGTACGCCCATCGTGCCGCCGTGATCCATCGCCGGCGGCGGGACTACGCCGCCGAGGTCGAGGTGCTGGAACGCTGGATCGCGGCGTGTCCCGAGCCCCGTGATCCCTACAGCCGGCTCGCGGTGCGGCTGGTCAAGGCTCGCAGACTGCGGGACGCCGCCAGTCAGGCGCGGCGCAGGGCGTAGCGGGCGGCGTTGTAGCCACACATGCCGTGCGCTCCGGCACCCGGAGGGGTGGCGGCGGAGCAGAGGTGGACGCCCGGGACACCTGTCGCGTACGGCTGCAGGGTCGTGCGCGGCCGCGCGATGAGCTGCCGTGCCGTGTTGGCGCCGCCGATGATGTCGCCGCCGATGAAGTTGGCGTTGCCCGCCTCGAGCTCGGCGGTCGTCCGTACCTGGCTCGCCCGGATGCGCTCACGGAACCCGGGTGCGAACCGCTCGATCTGGCTCGTGATCGCCTCGGTCGCGTCGCCGGTGAAGCCCGCCGGGACGTGCGCGTACGCATACAGCGGGTGCACGTCGTCGCGGGATCGCGTGGGGTCGGCGACGTACTGCTGGCCGATGAGCACGAAGGGCCGCTCCGGCATCTGTCCCCTCGAGACGGCCAGCTCGGCAGCGGCGATCTCCTCGAACGTCCCGCCGAGGTGGACCGTGCCCGCGGAGCGCGACGGCTCGTGGGTCCACGGCACGCCTCCCTCGACGGCGTAGTCGACCTTGAAGGCGCCCGGCCCGTGGCGATAGCGCCGGTACGCTCGCGCCACGCGGGCCGGCAGCCGGTCGCCGATGATGGCGGCCGCGGCGCGGGGCGAGGTGTCGAGCATGACGATGTCGGGCCGGCCCAGCTGGTCGAGGGACGTCACGGCGACACCGGTCTCGAACGTGGCGCCGTGGGCCTTCGCGAGCTCGATGATCGCCCGGCTGATCCGGCCCGTGCCGCCCTCGGCGACCGGCCAGCCGAGCGCGTGTGCGGACGCCCCCAGGGCCAGCGGGATCGACGAGGACAGGACCCCGGAGAACGGCCGGAACGTATGCGCCGCCGCGCCGGCGAACAGGCCCCGGGCTTCCGGCGTCTCCCAGCGACGGGCGAGCACCGGGACGGGCAGCGCCGCGTACGCGCCGAACCTCGCCAGGTGGATCGGATGGCTGGGCACGCGGAGGACCGGCTGGAGGATGTCGTCGGTGAGGGCGCCGAACCGCTCGGCCAGCGGGCCGAACAGCCGCGTCCACGACCGGCCGTCCGTACCCAGGCCGGCTGCCGTCTCGTCGACCGACCGCCAGACCGCTGCGCCACGGCCACCGTCGAGCGGGTGGCTGAACTGCACCTCGGGCCAGCGCCACACGAGTCCCGCGCCCTCGAGGTCGAACTCGCGGGCGAACGCCGAGCCGACCGCCAATGGGTGGATCGCGGAGCACTCGTCGTGCACCAGGCCGGGCAGCGTCAGCTCGCTCGACGTGGCACCGCCGCCGAGCCGGTCCTGCGCCTCGAGGACCGTGACGTCGACCCCTGCAGCGGCGAGGGTCAGGGCCGCGGCGAGACCGTTGGGTCCGCTGCCGACCACCGTGGCTGTCGTCACCGCGCGACGCGCCAGAGGCTCGGCGCCGTGCCGTGGTCGCGCTTGAAGGCCCGGCTGAACGCCTCCTCCGACTCGTACCCGACTCTGCGGGCTATCGCCGTCACCGGGAGGGTGGTCGAGCGCAGCAGGTCGTCCGCGACGTGCATACGCCAACCGGTGAGATAACGGATCGGCGCGATCCCGAGCACCGAGCGGAACCGCTCGTCGAGCACCGTCGAGGAGACGGTGGCCTCGCGGGCGAGATCGGTGAGGGTCCACTTGCGCGCGGGGTCGCCGTGGATCGCGGCGAGCGCGGGCGCCACGACCGGATCGTGCAGGGCGCCCAGCCAGCCGGTGTCGGTCGCCGGTGCACCGGCCAGGTGCAGCTTGAGCACCTCGCGCAGGAGCAGCTGCGGTACGTCGGTCGGTGCCGCGAGCCGGTCGGTGCCGACCTGGCTCGTCTGCTGCAGCACGAGGTCGCTGCTCGCCCTGACCCACGACCGGGCCGGGCCTTCGGGCGGGCTCACGACGAACACGGGCGGGAACACGCCCATGCTCGGGTCGAACAGCCGGTCGTCGCACACGAGGTAGCCGCACACCAGCTCGCTGCGGGCGCCGCCGAGGCCATGGACGATGTGCGGCAGCGACTCCCACGGCGGCGGGGCGACGAGCTGCGTGATGGGCACCAGCTCGGCGTCCTCGTGCCCGCCCATGCGGTGCTGGTCGTTGTACGGCATGACGATGACGTCGCCCTCGTGCGCCCAGACCTTGTGCGACCCGGCTTCGACCCAGCAGCTGCCCGACACGACGACGTGGAAGATCACGATGCGTGTGGCGCCGGGCGCCAGGACCGCCGTGGCGTCCTGCGTCGGCAGCGACTCGTACGCCCACGGCTCGGTGTACTCGCCGTGCAGGAACATCGCGCCGGACAGCTGCACGTGCGCCAGCGCCTCGGTCAGCGCGGCGGATCGGTCAGGTGCTGCGGCATCCCGGTCATGGTCGGCGCCGACGCTCGTCATGAGACTGAGTGTGACACCACTTTTTCAAGGGAGACAGCACATGTCGCACCACTCCACCGCTGCTCGGTTCAATGCCACGCGCTTCTCCTGCTGGATCAACGGAAGGGGCGGTCGCGCGTTCCGGCTCGTTGCGGGCGTCGCCTGGCTCACCTTCGGCCTGGTCTTCCGGGACCACTGGTGGGGGGTGGCCGCCATGACCTGGAGCTTCTTCCCGCTCAGCGCCGGATTGTTCGACCTCTGCTGGGTCAGCGCCGCGCTGGGCGGCCCGCTGTCGAGCCGGACTATTCGCGCCGGCCAGGCCGAAGGCACGCCCGCCCTGCACTGATTCACCCGATGTTCACGGCTGCAGTTCGCCCGGACGTACCGGCGCCCGGCAGGATGGGGAGGTGAACGCACCCGCCACCTCACCTCAGCCGCTCGGTCGTCGCCTGTTGGCCGAGCTGCTCGGGACCGGCCTGCTGGTCGCCGTCGTGGTGGGCTCGGGGATCGCCGCAGCCGATCTCTCGCCGCACGACACGGGCCTGCAGCTGCTCGAGAACAGCACCGCGGCGGTCCTCGGCCTGGCCGTGCTGATCCTGATGCTCGGCCCGGTCTCCGGCGCGCACTTCAACCCGGTCGTCACGGTCGCCGACTGGTACCTGTCCCGGCGCGATCCCGAAGGTTTCTCGGCGCGCCACATCGCGCCATACGTCGCAGCTCAGGCGGTCGGTGCTGCCGGGGGAGCGGTGCTCGCCAACGCGATGTTCGACGTCCGTACGTCCTTCTCCGGCCACGAACGCGCGAGCGGAGGGCACCTTCTCGGTGAGGTCGTGGCGACGGCAGGACTCGTCCTGCTGGTGTTCGCGCTCGTACGAACGGATCGTGTCGCGATCGTGGCTCCGGCCGTGGGTGCCTACATCGGTGCTGCCTATTGGTTCACGAGCTCGACATCGTTCGCCAATCCCGCCGTCTCGCTGGGCCGGATGTTCTCGGACACGTTCGCCGGCATCGCACCGAGCTCGGTCCCGGCCTTCGTGCTCGCCCAGGTCGCCGGAGGCGCCGTCGGCGCCGCCCTCGTTCTTGCGTTGTATCCGTCGCAGGCGGTCACGCCGCACACCCACCAAGGAGAGTCTCGTGCCTGATCACCCCAGCGTCTTGTTCGTCTGCGTGCACAACGCGGGTCGCTCGCAGATGGCTGCGGGCTTCCTGCAGTCGCTCGGCGAGGGGCGCATCGAGGTCCGTTCCGCCGGCTCGATGCCCGGCGACGCGATCAACCCCGTCGCCGTCGAGGCCATGGCCGAGGTCGGCATCGACATCGCCGGCGAGCAGCCCAAGAAGCTCACCGATGACGCGGTGGTGGCGTCCGACGTCGTGATCACGATGGGTTGCGGCGACGAGTGCCCGTACTTCCCCGGAAAGCGCTACGAGGACTGGGTCCTCGACGATCCGGCCGGTCAGGGCATCGAGGCGGTCCGGCCGATCCGTGACGAGATCAAGTCTCGCGTCGAGCAGCTCATCGCCTCGCTCGACTGATCAGCGCGCGTCGCCTAGCATCGTCATATGACGATGACAGTCGGCGATGCCGATGCCATGACGACCGACCTGGCGGCGGCCGCCTGCCTGTTCCACGGGTTCAGCGACGTCTCGCGGCTTCGGATCATGCAGCACCTCCTGCTCGGCGAGCACCGGGTCGTGGAGCTCACGGAGCACCTCGGGCTCGCGCAGTCGACCGTGTCGAAGCACCTCGCCTGCCTCAAGGACTGCGGTCTGGTCTCGTCACGGCCTGTGGGGCGGGCGTCGATGTTCAGCGTCACCCATCCCGAGACGACGCGGCGGCTGCTGGTGGCGGCCGAGCAGCTCCTCGATGCCACTGGCTACGCCGTGACGCTGTGCAGCAACCACGGGTTGGATGCTCATGGCTGAGAGGGCGTCCGTGGTGGATCGAGCGGCGCTCGGCCGTCGCGCTCAGCTGCTCGCGGCCGCGTCGGTCGGCTACAACGTGGTCGAAGGCGTCGTCGCGATCGCGGCCGGCATCGCCGCGGGCTCGGTTGCGCTCGTGGGGTTCGGCCTCGACTCGGCCGTCGAGGTCTCGAGCGGCCTCATCATCCTGTGGCAGTTCTCGCACCGCATGCCCGAGTCGCGCGAACGCCAGGCATTGCGGCTTCTGGCCTGGTCGTTCTTCGCCCTTGCCGCCTACGTCGGCTTCGAGTCCGTTCGAGCGTTGGTCACCGGTGCCGAAGCGGATCACTCGCGCGTGGGCATCGGGCTGGCTATCGCGTCGCTGGTCATCATGCCGTTCATCTCGTACGCCCAGCGCCGGACGGGCCGCGCCCTGGGATCCAACGCCGTCTACGCCGACGGGACTCAGACGCTCCTGTGCACCTACCTGTCGGCTGTGTTGTTGGCCGGCCTCGTGCTCAACGCGACGCTCGGTTGGTCGTGGGCCGATCCGGTCGCCGGGCTCGTCATCGCGGCCGTGGCGATCCGCGAGGGGCTCGAGGCCTGGCGCGGCGAGGGCTGCTGCGCCCCGGCTGCGTCACAGGGCTGCGCGGAGGGCTGCTGCGACTAACCCAAGGCAGGCCGGTGGGCCGCCGGACGTGGGGTCAGGCGGCTCGGCGGTAGCTGGTTTGTCGTCGGCGGCGCAGGGACCGGCCGGCGTGGGTGGCGAATTCGAATCCGTCGACGGCGTTGCCGGTGATCTGGAGTCGGCCGCGGTGGATGAGGTGGTGACATCTGACGCACAACCCAACAAGGAGGTCGAGGTCGGTGGGTCCGCCGTGGGACCACCAGATGGTGTGGTGGATCTCGAGGTGGGTGTGGTGGCAGCCGGGGGTGGCGCAGACACCCTTCTGGCGGGCCAGCACGGCGCGGCGCTGGATCAGGGTGGGTTCGTACTTGACCCGGCCGGCGTTGAGGATCTGCGCCTGCTGGCCGTCACGGTGTTGAGTGAGGAATGCGGTGGTGTCGCCGATGCACGCCAGGTACATCAGCAGGTGCGGTCCGATCGCTCCGTGTCCGGCGAGCTTGGCCGGCTTGGTCTCGGGCGACGGCCCCGGTGCTGTGAATGGGTGGTCGGTGGCGTTCTGGACGTGGTCCGCGGCTGCGGCGACGGTGTTGGCGTCGACGAACACCGACAGGTGGGGCCGGACGCCTTTGTCCGAGGGCAAACCGCTGGCGAGGATGCTGTCGAGCAGGTCGTCCAGACCCTGGACCCGGCGTTGGGATCCGGTGCGGTCGTCGTCCTTGTCCCTCGGTGCTGACACCGAATCCATAACGGCCTTGAGCTTGGCGCCGGTGACGGTGTTGAGGAAGCCCGTCACGTGCCAACCGTCAGGGACGGCGTCGACGGTGATGTCCTCGCGATCCATGCCGCGTTCCCACGCGTCGTCCAGGTCCTCAGGGTGCACCGTGTCTTTCAGGTGCTTGATGGTCTCGAACAGGTCCGAAGGTGCGTGCTCCAACGCCACCGCCAGCAGAACGTCCTCGTGCTGGCGCATCGGCTCGAGCCCTACATGCTTGAGTCCGTAGACGAAGGCGCGGACATGCTGCGTGCTGATCCGCCCATCGAATGCCGCATCAGCAACCAGGGGCAGCTCACGCGCCACGATCGCTCCGCGGACCAGGGCGTTGGCCTCGCCGGAGTTCATCCGCAGCTGGTTGCGCACCCACGTGTTGAGCGTCGACGCGCCGTCCAGCTCATAGTCCTTGGACGCCTCCAGCTCCACCAACAACGCAGCCTGCGCCGCGTCCACGGCGTGCCGCAGCTCTTGCAAGACACGGAGCTGTTCGCGCACATCACCCACGCTCAGCGTCTGCGCGGCGGTGCGCATCGCGTCGATCGTGGGCTGAGGATTCACCCCCCCATAGTACTCGAACACATGTTCGATAACAAGAGGTAATTCCCTGGTATCGCAGCCAAAACTCAGTGTCCGAGCCTCGTGAAAGGATGGACGCCGGATGCGTCGAGATTTCAGACCTGCAGTGTCTCCGCGAGCATCGGGAGCGCGCCGGGGACGAGTGCGTAGTAGGACCAGGTGCCCCGCTTCGTACGGGTCAGCAGCCCGGCGTCGACCAGGATCTTGAGGTGGTGCGACACGGTCGGCTGCGACAGGTCGAGGGGCTCGTTGAGGTCGCAGACGCACGCCTCGCCACCTTCGTGTGCGGCAACCAGCGACAGCAGGCGCAGGCGGGTCGGGTCGCCGATCGCCTTGAAGCGTGCCGCGAGCTCGCTCGCCTCCTCCGCGCTCAGTGCTCCACCGGTGATGGGGGAGCAGCACGCGGTGGTGGCGGACTCGAGGACGGTCAGCGACGTGGTCATGCAGCCAGCATACCCCTTCATTGACATCTGTCGATGAAGGGGTACAGTCGCATTCATCGAAACTTTTGGATGAATCAGGAGCACTCATGTCGGACCTGCAGAACCCCCAGCTTCCCGTCGTCGTCATCGGAGCGGGCCCCTCCGGCCTGGCCGCCGCTGCCCAGCTGCGAAGCTGGGGATTGCCGTTCGTGGTGCTCGAGGCGGGCGAGGTCGCCGGGGCAGCCGTGAGGGAGTGGTCGCACGTACGCCTCTTCTCGCCGTGGTCCGAGCTCATCGACCCGACTGCCGCTGAGCTGCTCGACGAGAACGGCTGGACGAGGCCCGACCTGTCGGCCTACCCGACCGGCGGTACGTGGGCCGACGACTACCTGCAGCCGCTCGCCGACTCGCTCGGTGACACCGTCCGCTACGGCGCGAAGGTCGTCGGGGTCGCCAAGCGCGGCCGGGACCGCCTCGTCGACTCCGGCCGAGAGGACGAGGCGTTCACGGTGCACGTCGAGACGGCTGCCGGCGACGAACGGATCACCGCCCGGGCCGTGATCGACGCCTCCGGCACCTGGACCGGACCCAACCCGCTCGGCGGTGACGGGCTGCCGGCTCTCGGAGAACGCGCTGCCGCCGACCGCATCACGTACCGGATCCCGGACCTGGCGGACCCGGCAACCAAGCAGCGTTACGCCGGCAAGCACGTGGTCGTGGCCGGCACCGGCGCCTCGGCCAAGGGTGCGCTCATCGGCCTCGTGGCACTCGCCGAGCAGGACCCGTCGACGCGGGTCTCCTGGCTGGTTCGCCGCGCGAGCGTCGGGGCCGCGTTCGAGGGCAGCGCCGACGACAAGCTCGCCGAGCGCGGCGCCCTGGGGCGGCGGGCCGCCGAGGCCGTGTCGTCCGGTCCCGTTCGTACGCTCAACAGCTTCCGCACGGCCTCGGTCGTACGCGAGGACGACGGCACGCTGACGTTGACCTCGATGGACGGGCAGGTGCTCGAAGGCGTCGACGAGGTCATCGCGTTGACCGGGTTCCGCCCCGACCTCTCGATGCTGTCCGAGATCCGGCTCGACCTCGATCCCGTGCTGCAGGCGCCCCGGCAACTCGCGCCCCTGATCGACCCCAACGTGCACTCCTGCGGCACGGTCTACCCACACGGCGCCAAGGAGCTCGCGCAGCCCGAGGTCGGCTTCTACCTCGCCGGCATGAAGTCGTACGGACGGGCGACGTCGTTCCTCACGCTCACCGGCTTCGAGCAGACGCGGTCGATCGTCGCCGAGATCGCCGGCGACCACGAGTCCGCGGCGCGCGTCGAGCTGACACTGCCCGAGACGGGTGTGTGCGGCGGTGCCGGCGGCTTCGACGCCGCACCCTCTGGTGGCGGCTGCTGCGGCACGACGGCCGCACCCGAGGTCATCACCCTCGGCGCCACGCGGTGACACCCTGAGTGGGCCCCGTGGGACTCGAACTCTCTCCGAGAGATTCCCTGACCATCATGTATGTGGTGACGCGGTGCAATTGCAGCCATTTCGACCGCGCGCAGGGCTACCAGGCTACTGTTGGAGCCCGCTGAGTTGTGCCCATTCTGTGCCCACTACGTCGTGTCACCTTCATCGACTCCTGGCAGCGGCTCGTCCATAGGTGGGACAGCTCGTCCGAGGGTGTCGAAGCCGGACTCCTTCAGTACGTCCCGGTCATCGTCTGCCACCGTTGAGAAGTGGTACAGCAATCGCATCCTCAGCTGCGCACGAGCGTGCGGAGTCATTCGCGCGACCCGCTTGTCCTGCAGCCACGCGAGCCGTTCGATGCTTTTCTCCCCGATGCTCACGCGCTCGAGAAGCTCGAGGACCCACAGCTTGTTCGCCTTCTCGACCAGGACGTGGTTCGGCTCGAGCAGATGGACATATTTCGAGTACTTCTCGCCCGACTCCGGGTCGTTGTTGTTGAGCGCCAGCATCAGATCATGCTCTGGAGGGAGGCGTCGGACTTCCCCCACTCGGCCCAGAAGTACGGTGTGCTTCTGCTCGACCGTGCAGCACTGGTCCAACACGATCGCGGACCTCTCGGGATAGACGTTCGCCCGCATCTCCTCGATCGTGAGTTCGAGTGTGCCTCGCCGAGGGAACGGTATCCAGGCAAGCAAATCTCCCTGGCGAAGTAGATCCGTCGGATCAGGGAGGTCCTGCTCCCACACCTCAGTCGTCGTCGACGTAGAAAGCGGAGTAGTCGAGGTCGTCCGAGCCAATGCTCATGGCGACGTTCAACATCTCGATGTCGGCAGCCGTGAGTACGTCGAAGTCCGCTGCAGTCAACTCGTGGACGTCCTCGATGAACGTCTGTCCTCCCGCGACCATCAGGCGTGGCAAGACTGGCAGGCGGAATTCCACGATCTGATTGCCGATCGGCTGCACAGGCATCGTCACCATGGCGGCGCCCGTGGCTGCCGCGACAGCCGCACCAGCGACGTAGGTCGGCAGCGAATTCAAGCTATCCATGCGTCACACCCTGGCGATGTGCTGCGTCGAACTGCGCGACCATGTTCGCCATCAAGTCGCGCAATTCTGCGGCCCGCTCTCTGGTCAGCACGAGCCGAGCCAGTCCCTTGACCGGAAGCTTGCCGTGGAGCTTGTTGACCTGGCGTTGGATGTCGGCCGGGTTGTCGCCCACGATGAGGGGTGGCGCAACGTGTCCGATGACGATGTAGATGCAGTCGGGAAGACCGACATTCGACGAGGGCGCACCGAGCTGGCCTACGAACGCATTCGCAGGCAGCAGATCAAGTTCGTCAGCGTGGCTCCAGTCGGCCAAGAACTGCTGGAACACGCCCTCAGGCTGTGGGGACATGCGTTCAGTGTGCCACCCTACGCGCCAGATTGGCGAGAAATGTGATTCAGACGAGCATGGTGCGGCCCGCGCTCTTCGGGTAGAAGGCACCGCTGGGCCGGCGGCGTCAAAACGTCAGGCAGACGGCGCAGCACCCGCCTGAATCCCGGCGAGTCGTGCCCATTCTGTGCCCACTGGACCACCCGGCTCGTGACCTAGCCGGTATCACTGCCCGCCGTCCAGTGCCGATCGACGATCGTCCTGAGTGGGCCCCGTGGGACTCGAACCCACAACCCGCGGATTAAAAGTCCGCTGCTCTGCCAATTGAGCTAGAGGCCCGCGCCTCACGACGCGCGTACACAGTCTGCCAGTGGCCGGTCCGGATCGTTGAACCGGAAAGGCTCAGCTGCCCGAGCGCCGGGCCTGCTTGATCGCCTCGGCCAGCGCCCAGCCGTCGCCGACGGGTCCCACGTGGCCGAGCTTGTCGGGGTTGACGACCGAGCGGATCGTCTGGATGCGACCGTCGAGCACCTCCAACGTCATGGTGCCGACGACGAGGCCGTCACGGTCGCGCAGGACGAGACCGGGCTCGCCGTTGAGGGTTCGCGGCTCGAGCTGGACGTCGATCTCGGCGAGCAGCGGGAAGTTGCCGCCCAGCACCCGCGCCACGTTGAGCGCGCCGTGCACGACCCTGGCGAACGCCGGCGCCTTGCCGCCGCCGTCGCCGACCATCTGGACGTCCGCGGCGAGCAGCTCCTGCAGCCCGTCGACGTCACCGCCCAGCAGCGCGTCGAAGAACCGGGCTGCGAGCTCGTCCCGCTCCTTGCGGTCGGCCTCGAACCGCGCCTGTCCACCGTCCATGTGCCGCCGGGCGCGGGCGGCGAGCTGGCGGCACGCCGCCTCGGACCGGCCGACCGCGGCCGCGACCTCCGGGAAGCCGAACCCGAACACCTCTCGCAGCACGAACACCGCGCGCTCCAGCGGACTGAGACGCTCGAGCAGGAGCAGTGCCGCCATCGACACCGAATCGGCCAGCTCCGCCGCGCGCTCGGGGTCCTCGTACGGGTCGTCGAGCAGCGGCTCCGGCAGCCACTGCCCGACGTACGCCTCCCGGCGCACGCGGGCCGATCGCAGCACGTCGATCGAGATGCGGGTCACGACGGCCGAGAGGAACGCCTTGGTCGACGTCGGCTGGGTCGGGGTCGCCTCGTAGCGCAACCAGGTCTCCTGCACGGCGTCCTCGGCCTCGGCGACGCTGCCGAGGATCCGGTACGCGATGGAGAACAGCAGCCCGCGCAGCTCCTCGAACTCCTCGGTCCGCGTCATGCCAGCTCCTTCTCGAATCCCTGTCGCCAGCTCGGGTAGCGCAGCTCCCAGCCGAGCTCCCGCTTGGCCTTGGCGTTCGAGAAGCCGCGACCCTCCGTCATCATGCCGACCATCATCTCGCCGACCAGCAGCTTCGCGAGCCACCCGGGGATCCGTCGCGGAGGCTTGGCGCCCGCGCACTTCGCGTAGTAGGGCAGCCACTCGTTGAACGGGGCCGGCTCGTCGTCGACGATGTTGAACACGCCACGCGCACGCTGCTCGACCGCCAGGACCGTCGCGCTCGCAGCGTCCTCGATGTGCACGAACGACGAGTAGCCGGCGCCGCCGCCCAGGATCGGGACGAGGCGCTTGCGCACGAACCTCAGCTGCTCCTCGTCGGCACCGTTGCCGTAGAACCCGCCGTAGCGGAGGACCGCGCCGCCGGCCGCGAGCACCGCGGCCTCGAGGTGCTCGACCGCCTTGGTGCCCTCGACGACCTCGAGCGGGTCCTCCTCGGTCTTGACCCAGCCGCCCTCGCGCTTGCCGTTGAAGCTGGCGTGGCTCTGGGACACGACGTGGGACACACCGGCTGCCTCGGCGGCTGCCAGCAGGTGGTCGATGCCCTCGCTCCGGAGCCGGTTGGTCGCCTCGAAGTAGCGATCGGCCTTGCGCGGGTTGAGCTTGCCGCCGTGCGTCGGCGACAGCCCGGTCATCTGGTTGACGATCGTGTCGGGCTCTGCCGCGGCCACCGCCTCGCCGACGGCCGCCGCGTCGAGGCCGTCCATCACGACGGCCTCGGCGCCCAGCTGGCGGAGCAGGTCGAGCTTGCCCGCGCTGGTCGTCGTCGCTGTCACGTGGTGGCCCTTCGCCACCAGCTGAGGGATCAGGCTCTTGCCGATCACTCCCGTACCGCCTGCCACGAACACTCGCATGATGGTCACCTTCCAGGACTCGACTTCAGTGTCATCCCCTGGGACGAGACAGCCTCGATTCCTGTGACATCACCCGGCACAAGTCGGGCAAAGTGCGTGCGCCCCGAGGAGCGACCCGATATCCTCGACGGAAGGGGAGGACGACCCTGGCGTGGCGTGCCGCGACCAGGTTGACCGTGTGTTGTGCAGATCGATGCAAGATGGAGCGCCCTGATGCCCGAGCCCTTGGACAGTCGCCTCCGCGACGACCAGGCACTCGACGAGATCGAGCTCACGAGCCGGCTCATCATCGCGGCCTCATCCAAGGACGGGCACCTCTCGCAGCGTGAGGTCGACGAGATACTCGGGATCGCGAAAGCGGGTTGACCGCCTGAGTGGCACCGCGATTGACACTCTTGAGCGCCCTGCCTCTAGCATGGGCGTGGCCTACCCAGCATTGACAGGAGCTAGTCGTGCGTTTTCGCATTCGACCGGTTGAGACGACGTTCTACGAACTCTTCACCGAAATGGCGAACCACCTCGTTCTCGGCGCCGATCTGCTGGCGCAGATGCTGGACACCGGCACCGACAAGAAGTCGATCGGTGAGCAGATGCGCGAGGCCGAGCACCAGGCCGACGAGACGACGCACAAGATCATCAAGCGCGCCAACTCCACGTTCATCACCCCGTTCGACCGCGAGGACATCTACCGCCTCGCCAGCAGCCTCGACGACGTCATGGACTTCATGGAGGAGACAGTCGACCTGGTCGGCCTCTACGAGCTCGGCGACCTGCCGGCCGACTTCGCGCCCCAGGTCGAGGTGCTCCAGCGGGCCACCCAGCTGACCGCCGAGGCGATGCCGCGGCTGCGCACCATGAAGGACCTCGACGAGTACTGGATCGAGATCAACCGGCTCGAGAACCAGGGCGACCGTTCCTATCGCCGCATCGTGGCCAACCTGTTCAGCGGCAACTACAAGTCGCTCGAAGTGCTCAAGCTCAAGGACGTGGTCGACTCCCTGGAGCACGCCATCGATGCGCTCGAGTCGGTGGCGAACACGGTGGAGCAGATCGCCGTCAAGGAGTCCTGAGTCGTGGACCTCACCCTGGCGCTGGTGATCGCCACCGTCGCCATCGCCCTGTTCTTCGACTACACCAACGGCTTCCACGACGCCGCCAACGCGATCGCCACCTCGGTGTCGACCCGTGCCCTGACGCCGCGCCTCGCCTTGACGATGGCCGCGATCCTCAACTTCGTCGGCGCGCTCCTCGGCGTCGGCGTCGCCAAGACGATCAAGGACATCCTCACCGGGTTCGACGACATGTCGTCCAACCACGCCCTGACCGTGGTGCTGAGCGCCCTGGTCGGCGCGATCGTCTGGAACCTCATCACCTGGTACTTCGGCATCCCGTCGTCGTCCTCGCACGCCCTGATCGGCGGCCTGATCGGCGTCGGTCTCGCGGCCGGTGTCTCGGTCGACTGGGACAAGGTCGTCGAGAAGGTCGCCATCCCGATGGTGGTCAGCCCGGCGATCGGCTTCGGCGGAGCGTTCATCGTGATGCTGACGATCATGTGGGTCTTCCGTCGCGCCAACCCGCACACGCTCAACCGCGGCTTCCGGCTCGCGCAGACCGTCTCGGCGGCGGCGCTGTCGCTCGGCCACGGCTTGCAGGACGCGCAGAAGACCATGGGCGTCATCGTCCTGGCGCTGATCGCCGGCGGCGAGCACAGCGGTGATGACATCCCGCTGTGGGTCATCATCGCCGCGGCCAGCGCGATCTCGCTCGGCACGATGTCCGGCGGCATGCGCATCATGCGCACGATGGGCCGTCGCATCATCGCGCTCGACCCGCCTCGTGGCTTCGCGGCCGAGTCGACCGCGGCCCTTGTCCTCTACGGCATGGCGATCGGCGCGCACGCCCCGGTCTCGACGACGCACACCATGACGTCGGCCGTGATGGGTGCCGGAGCGACCAAGCGGTTCAGCGCCGTACGGTGGGGAGTCGCTCGCGGCATCATCACCGCGTGGGTCATCACGATCCCCGCCGCGGCTGCCGTCGGAGCGCTCACGTACGTGATCCTCCACGTCGTCATCCCCGGCAACTAGCGCCTCCGCCCGCTGCTGCGGTTTACCAAGAGGTCACGGCAAACAGCCACTCCTCAGGGCACGCGCGCCTTGAGGAGTGGCTGTTTGCCGTGAGGTCGGGCGCAGATTGCCCTGACCTCTTGGTAAACCGCAGCAGCGGTCAGCCGAACCGGCCCTGGATGTAGGCCTCGGTGGCGGAGTCGGTCGGGTTGGAAAAGATCGTCTCGGTACGCCCGTGCTCGATCAGGCGGCCGGGCTTGCCGACGCCGGACAGGTTGAAGAACGCGGTCTCGTCGGAGACGCGTGCCGCCTGCTGCATGTTGTGGGTGACGATGACGATCGTGTACTGCGACTTGAGCTCGTGGATCAGGTCCTCGATGACGCTCGTCGAGATCGGGTCGAGGGCCGAGCACGGCTCGTCCATCAGCAGGATCTCCGGCTCGACCGAGATCGCACGGGCGATGCAGAGGCGCTGCTGCTGACCACCCGACAGGCCCGAGCCGGGCCGGTCGAGGCGTTCCTTGACCTCGGCCCACAGGCCGGCGCTGCGCAGCGACCGCTCGACGATGTCGTCGGCCTCGGTCTTCTTCATGCGCTTGCTGTTGAGCTTCTGGCCCGCGAGCACGTTGTCGTAGATCGACATCGTGGGGAACGGGTTGGGCCGCTGGAACACCATGCCGATCATCCGGCGGACGTTCACGGGGTCCATGTCGGCGCCGTAGAGGTCCTGGCCGTCGATCAGCACCTTGCCCTCGACGCGCGCGCCACGGATGACCTCGTGCATACGGTTGAGCGACCGGAGGAAGGTCGACTTGCCGCAGCCCGAGGGGCCGATGAACGCCGTGACGGACTTCGCGGCGATCGGGATGGTGACATCCTCCACGGCGAGGAAGTCGCCGTAGTAGATGTTCAGGTCAGAGACATCGATGCTCTTGGCCATGACAGAGTCCTTTCTGAACTCAGCGCTCGCCCTTGGGCGAGAAGAAGTAGGAGACGAGGCGGGCGACGAGGTTGAGCAGCATGACGATGATGAGCAGCACGAGCGCGGCACCCCACGCGCGGTCGATGCTGAACTGCGGCGGGATGCCGGGGTTGCGCTGCGACGCGAACGCGAAGACCGGCAGCGACGCCATGCGCCCGTTGAACAGGTTGAAGTTCACCGAGTCGGTCGTGCCGACGATGATCAGCAGGGGAGCGGTCTCGCCGATCACCCGAGCGATCGACAACGTGATGCCGGTGACGATGCCGGCCAGGGACGTCGGCAGCACGACCTTGGAGACGGTGCGCCACTTGGGCACTCCGAGTGCGTACGACGCCTCGCGCAGCTCGTTCGGCACGAGCTTGAGCATCTCCTCGGTCGAGCGCACGAGGATCGGGATCATCAGGACCGACAACGCGACCGAGCCGCCGATGCCCATGCGGACGCCCTCGCCGAAGAACAGCACGAACAGCGCGTACGCGAACAGGCCCGCGACGATCGACGGGATGCCCGTCATGACGTCGACCAGGAACCGGATCCAGCGTGACAGCCGGTTGCCCTCGGCGTACTCGACGAGGTAGATCGCCGCGAAGATGCCGATCGGGATCGAGATGACCGCCGCGGCACCGGTGATCAGCAGCGTCCCGACCAGGGCGTGGTAGATGCCGCCGCCCTCGCCGACGACGTTGCGCATCGAGTTGGTGAAGAACTCCTCGGACAGGACCTTGGTGCCCTTGCTGATGACGGTCCACAGGATGCTGAACAGGGGGAACATCGCCAGCACGAACGCGGACGAGACCAAGGTCGTGACGAGCCGGTCGGTCGCCTTGCGGCGGCCTTCGACGACGGCGGACCACAGCGGCAGGACCATGCAGACGACCCACGCGAGCAGGGCGGCCTGCAGGAGATTCGCACCGGCGGCGTACGCGGCAGCGGCCCCGGCCACGGCCAAGGCGATGACGCCACGGGGGCCCCAGGCCGGCAGCTGCGCGCCGTAGAGCTCGCGGGAGACGTCGACGGGCGGCGGAGTGAGGGTGGTCGTCATCAGTTGGCTCCGGAGAATTCCTTGCGGCGGTCCACGATGGACCGGGCGGCGAAGTTGACGAGGAAGGTGATCACGAACAGCACCAGGCCGCTGGCGATCAGGGCGTTGACGCTCTTGCCCGTCGCCTCGGCGAAGCCGAGGGCGATGTTCGCGGCGATCGTGCTGGGGTTGTCGCTGCCGATGAGGTTGGCGGTGACCGTGCCGACTCCGACGGAGAGCACCATCGCGACGGCGAGGGTCTCGCCGAGGGCGCGGCCCAGGCCCAGCATCGCGGCCGACACGATGCCGGATCGCGCGTACGGGAAGATCGCCAGGCGGGCCATCTCCCAGCGCGTGGCGCCGAGGGCCAGGGCAGCCTCCTCGTGCAGGCGCGGCGTCTGCAGGAAGATCTCCCGGCAGATCGCGGTCATGATCGGCAGGATCATGACCGCCAGCACGATGCTCGCGGTCAAGATGGTGCGGCCGGTTGCCGACGCGGGGCCGAAGAACGGCAGGAACCCGAGGTGCTCGTCGAGCCAGGCGTAGAACGGGACCAGGTGCGGCGCGAGGAACCCGATGCCCCAGAGGCCGTAGACGACGCTCGGCACCGCGGCGAGCAGGTCGATCAGGTAGCCGAGGCTCTGGCCGAGCTTGCGAGGCGCGTAGTGCGAGATGAAGAGGGCCACGCCGATGGCGACCGGCACCGCGATCAGCATCGCGAGCGTCGCGGCGATCAGGGTGCCGTAGACGAGCGGCCACACGTACGGCAGGAAGTTCTTGCCGCTCTTGACCTCGTCGGGGTGGGCGGTGATGCCCGGGATGCCCTGCACCGTCAGGAAGATCGCGACGCCCGCGAGGATGGCGAGGATGAGGACTCCCGCGCTCAGCGAGAGCCCGGAGAAGATGCGGTCGCCGGGGCGGCGGATGACCGTGCTCTTTCCGGGAGCCGGGGCCTGCGTGCTGGTCACAGGTGGTGCCTTTCGGGGGATGGGGGACCGGAACCCGGCCCTTGAGCCTGACGGAAGGACATCTGCCCTTCCGACAAGCTCACGGGTCGGGGTCAGCTGGCCTTGATCGTCTCGATCGCGGCCTGGACCTTCTTGCCGAAGTCCGCGGTGAGCGGAGCCGAACCGGCGGAGTCACCGGCGGCCGACTGGCCCTCGGGGCTGGCCACGTACGTCAGCCACGCCTTGATGAGGTCCGCGTCCTTGGCGGGCGTCTGGCACGCGATCTGGTACGACGCCAGGACGATCGGGTAGACACCGGCCTCGGTGGAGGTGCGGTCGATGTCGATCGCGATGTCCGTCGCTGCGCGACCGGCGACTGCCTTGGAGGTGTCGAGCACCTTGGCGGCAGCCTCGGGCGTGGCGGCGTTGAACGTGTCGCCGACCTTGACCTTGGCCTGGCCGAGGTCGCCGGCCTGGCTCTCGTCGGCGTAGCCGATCGTGCCCTTGCCGCCGGTGACGGCAGCGACGACGCCGGAGGTGCCTTCGGCAGCCTCGCCGCCCTTGACCGGCCAGGTCTGGCCGGGCTCGGCCGTCCAGGCGCCTTCAGAAGCCTTCGACAGGTAGTCGGTGAAGTTCTGCGTCGTGCCCGAGTCGTCGGAACGGTGGACGGGCGTGATCTTGTCGCTGGGCAGCTTGGCGTCGGGGTTGTCGGCCTTGATCGCTGCGTCGTCCCACTTGGTGATCTTGCCGGCGAAGATGTCGGCGATCGTCTTGGCCGACAGGTTCAGCTCCTTGACACCGTCAAGGTTGAAGATGACGGCGATTGGGCTGACGTAGACGGGGACCTCGACGATGTCGCCCTTGCAGAGCTCCTTCGCCTTGGCGAGCTCGTCGTCGCTCAGGTACGCGTCGGAGCCGGCGATCGCCAGGCCACCGGCGAGGAACTGCTCGCGGCCGCCGCCCGAGCCGACCGGGTCGTAGTTGACCGTCGCGTCGGGGTTCTGGGTCTGGAAAGCCTTCTTCCAGGCAGCCACAGCGGCTTCCTGGGCGCTGGATCCGCCGGCGTTGAGCGTTCCGGACACCTTGGTGTCGGTGCCCTTCGATCCCGAGTCATCGGATTCGTTCGCTGCACCGCAGGCGCTGAGGCCGAAGGCGAGTGCGAGCACGGCCGCGGGGGCGGCGATGCGCAGTGAGTTGCGGTTCACGGGGGGTCCCTCTCTGGGATTCTCTAGATGCTTACGTCCCGTGACGCTATGAGGGGCAGGTGTATCGATGTCCGACCGTGGGTGAACGAGAGGTGAACGCTGATGTAACGGTCGAGTCGTGGTGCGGCGGTTCTGCCTGTCAGGGCAGCTTCTCGGTCGCGATGACCGTGCCCTTGCGGTGATGGACGACGATCGCCTCACCGGTGGCCAGCTCGTGCACGTCGGTGCCGATGGCGTCGAAGATCCACGGCAGCGTCGGCCGGTGCGAGCACAGCGCGACCGGCTTCTTGCGGTCCAGCAACGCCGCCACCGAGCGCTCGACCTGGGCCGCCCGGGTGTCCTCCGCGAGCCTGTCGTCGATCTCGAGGAACGTGCTGATGGAGTGCGCGTACGGCTCGACCGTCTGGGCGCAGCGCACCGCAGGGCTGCTCACGACCCGGCGTACGCCATAGGCCGCGAGCAGCGGGACCAGCGTGCGCGCCTGCTCGACGCCGACTGCCGTGAGCGGGCGATCGAGGTCGTCCGCGTAGTCGTCGCGCGAGGCCGCCTTGCCGTGACGAGCCACGATCAACGTGCGGGCGCGGTGCCCCTGGCGTTCGCGCAGGCTGCGGAAGTCCTCGAGCACCTCGATGTCGTGCGCGTACGTCAGCAGCTCGCGGGCCTCGCGGACACCGACCCAGCGGAGCTCGTCGACCTCCTTGTTGGGCTCGAACGGCTCGTTGGCGCCCTCGCCGACGGCGCGTGCCGACCAGTAGTCGACGACCTTGGTGCCGGCGGCGATCGGGTAGCGGACCTGCACGAGCGGCGGCCCCAGGCGTACGCGCACCCCGGTCTCCTCGAAGATCTCGCGCACCGCCGTGGCCTGCAGGACCTCGCCCGGGTCGACCTTGCCCTTGGGGAACGACCAGTCGTCGTACGACGGCCGGTGCACCACGAGCACGTCGACGCGCGGCTCGGCGCGGCTCGCGGTGGCGCGCTTGCGCCACACGACCCCACCCGCTGCGTTGATGATCCGTTCACTTGGCATACGCGTATTCTCCCCTGTGGACGTGGCCGGCGGATGAAGGAGACATGGACGGGATGCGACTGCGGCTCGTGCTGATCTCCGTCGTGGTCCCGCTGCTCGTCATCGCCGCAGCGATCGTGGGTGGTCGCTGGGCCGGTACCGCGGTCTCGGCCGACCCCGGGTCGGCGCTCCCCTCGGCCCTCGACACGTTGCCGGCCGACACGCAGGTCGCCGGGTTCACGGACTGGTCGCGGGTCCGACGGGTCCTCGGGGTCGGCTCGACCACGGTCGCCGATCGTGCAGCCCTGACCGACGACGCCTCGCTGCGCGACCTGTCGACCCGGTCCGTGCTGGGGCCATACACCGAGCAGCTGCACGACTCCTACGGCTGGTCGCCGGCAGACCTCGACTGGGAGGTGTACGGACAGGCCGACGACGGTTCGGTGATGGTGGCGCGGCTCGACGACGCGGTGTCGTTCGGCTCGGTCCGCTCGCACCTGACGAAGCTCGGATACACGCAGGACGGCGGCGTCTGGACGATCGGCAAGGACAGCCCGATTGCGCGGTCCGAGTTCGCCGGGACCCTGGCGGCGATCACGCTCGTGCCCGGGAGGCGGCTCATCGTCGCGGCGGACCGGGCGACGTACGCGCACACCGTGCTCCGGACGATCGACCGCGACGCGCCCTCGCTGCTGAGCGTACGCAGCGCGGCCGACGTCGCGAGCGCCCTCGTCGGCGCCGACAGCGCGCTCCTGCAGACCGGCGGGTTCGCGTGCCGGTCGACGTCGCTCGCCGACGCAGGCGCCGACGTCCAGGCGCAGGCTCGTGCCGCGATCGACCGGGCCGGCGCGTTGCGGAAGCCGCGCTACGCCGGCCGCGCCCTCGATGCCGGCTCGAAGCGCAGCGAGACCATGCGCTTCGCGCTGGCGTTCGGGTCGCCCGGGGCCGCTGCCGACCAGGTCGCGGTCCGGAGGGCGTTGACGACCGGACCGTTCATCGGTCGGTCCGGGCGGGTCGAGGAGTCACTCGTGCTGCGGTCGGCGGCCGTGCGCGGGAGCACCGCGGTGCTGAGGTTTCGGCACGACCCGGACAGCACGGCGTACATGACCGGCGACGGCCCGCTGCTCTTCGCCGGCTGCCCCGAGTAGTCGCTCAGCGGCTGCGGCGGGCCTTCGCGCGGTCGATCAGCACGGACTGCAGGTCCGACGAGCCGACGTGCCGCACCCACTGGCCGTCGTGGCCCAGGTGCCACGAGGTGGTCTCCGGATCGACGGACCTGGCGAGCAGGTCGCCGAGCTGCTCGGTGTGCTCCGCCGACGGCACGCGTACGAGGACCTCGACGCGACGGTCGAGGTTGCGGTGCATGAGGTCGGCCGAGCCCATCCACGCCTCGGGCTCGCCACCACCGGCGAACCAGTAGACCCGGCTGTGCTCGAGGAACCGGCCGAGGATGCTGTGCACCCGGATGTTCTCGCTGAGCCCCGGCACGCCGGGCCGCAGCGTGCAGATGCCGCGGATGACGAGGTCGACCTGGACGCCGGCGCGTGACGCCTCGTAGAGCTTGTCGATCACGGCCTCGTCGACGAGCGAGTTGACCTTGAGGCGTATGCCCGAGGGGCGGCCGGCGGCGTGGTGCGCGATCTCGGTGTCGATGCGCTCGAGGATGCCGTCGCGCAGGCCGGCCGGCGCGACCATGAGCCGGCGGTAGGAGAAGTCCTGCGCGAAGCCCGAGAGGTTGTTGAACAGGTCCGTCAGGTCGTGACTGATGTCGGGGTCGGCGGTCAGCAGGCCGAAGTCCTCGTAGAGCCGCGCGGTCTTGGGGTTGTAGTTGCCCGTGCCGATGTGTGCGTAGCGGCGCAGGCCGTCGGGCTCGTCGCGGACCACGAGCGCGAGCTTGCAGTGGGTCTTGAGCCCGACCAGCCCGTAGACGACGTGGCAGCCGGCGCGCTCGAGCTTGCGGGCCCAGCGGATGTTGGCCTGCTCGTCGAAGCGCGCCTTGATCTCGACGAGCACCAGGACCTGCTTGCCGGCGCGGGCGGCGTCGACCAGCGAGTCGATGATGGGGGAGTCGCCCGAGGTGCGATAGAGCGTCTGCTTGATCGCGAGCACGTGCGGGTCCGCGGCGGCCTGCTCGATGAAGCGCTGCACGCTCGTGGCGAACGAGTCGTAGGGGTGGTGCACCAGCACGTCGCGCTTGCGGAGCGCGCTGAACAGGTCGGCGGGCTTGGACGTCTCGACCTCGGCGAGGTGCTCGTGCGTGCCCGGGACGAACCGCTCGTAGCTGAGCTCGGGCCGGTCGAGGTCGGCGATCTCGTTGAGGCTGCGCAGGTCGAGCGGACCCCTCAGGCGTACGACCTCGTCGACCTTGATGCCGAGCTCGGAGACCAGAAGGTCGAGCACGCCGGGATCGATCGACTCCTCGACCTCCAGGCGTACGGGCGGGCCGAACTTGCGTCGCAGGAGCTCCTTCTCGAGCGCCTTGAGCAGGTTCTCGGCGTCGTCCTCCTCGACCTCGAGGTCCTCGTTGCGGGTGACCCGGAAGGCGTGGTGGGCGATGAGCTCCATGCCCGGGAACAGCAGGTCGAGGTGCGCCGCGATGACCTCCTCGAGCGGCACGAACCGGCCGGCGTCGGCTTCCATCCACCGGTTGATGATCGGCGGCACCTTGACCCGCGCGAAGTGGTCCTTGCCGGTGTCGGGGTTGCGCATGACGAGCGCGAGGTTGAGCGAGAGCCCCGAGATGTAGGGGAACGGGTGTGCGGGGTCGACGGCGAGCGGCGTCAGGATCGGGAAGACCCGGTCGCGGTAGAGCGCGCTGATCTGCTCCTGCTCGGTGGGCCGCAGCGAGCTCCAGTGCAGCAGCTCGATGCCCTCGGCGGCCAGCGCCGGCACGAGGTCGTGGTGGTACGTCTCGGCGTGCGCGACCATCAGCTCCTGGCTGGCCGCGAGGCTGCGGGAGAGCACGTCGCGGGGGTTGAGCCCGCTGGCCGAGGGCACCGCGACACCGGCCGCGATGCGGCGCTTGAGCCCGGCGATGCGCACCATGAAGAACTCGTCGAGGTTGCTCGCGAAGATGGCTGCGAAGCGTACGCGCTCCAGCAGTGGGAGCGCGTCGTCCTGGGCCAGCTCGAGCACGCGGGCGTTGAACGCGATCCATGACAGCTCGCGGTCGAGGAACCGGTCGTGCGGCAAGGCGGCACTCTCGGCAGGGTCGAACGGCGGGTCGACGTCGAACTCGTCGGGGGACGCCGGCGCCTCGAGGTCGGCAACGGCCATGTCATGAGTCTCCACATGACCACTTTGACAGGCGAAGATGAACGCTGATTGAACAAGAATCCGATGCGCTACGTTGACCACCATGTCGCTCGTGGCCCAGCTCGCCGGCACCGCCCGCGGTGTCACCGCCCGCTCGCTCCTCCGGCTGCCGCGCCCGGTCCTCAGGCGGCTCGCCGGCTCGCCGGTCGTGATCGACGGGCGGACGCTCGACCCCGAGATGCAGCTGATCCTGCGGGTCCAGCGGATCGAGGGCCCGGCGATCGAGACGCTGCCGATCCGCAAGGGTCGCGCCAAGGCCGTCGCGGACGCCAAGGTGGTCGGGGGCAACCTGCCGATCGGCGCCGTCACCGACCGGACGATCGACGGTCCCGGTGGTCCGCTGACGCTCCGCTTCTACACGCCGCGGGGGCTCACGGGGGACGCTCCGGCGCTCGTGTTCTTCCACGGTGGTGCGTGGATCTACGGCGACCTCGACAGCCACGACGCGGTCTGCCGGTTCCTCGCCGAGGAGGCGCAGGTCAGGGTCGTCGCGGTCGACTACCGCCTCGCGCCGGAGGCGCCGTTCCCTGCTGCGTTCGACGACGTGTGGGCCGCATGGCGGTGGGTCACCGAGCACGCCAAGGGCATCGGGATCGATCCGGCCCGCATCGCCGTGGGCGGCGACAGCGCCGGCGGGTGCATGGCGGCGCTCGTCGCGCAGCACGCCACGGACGACGAGGGGATCAAGCCCGCCTTCCAGCTGCTGATCTATCCGGTGACGGACTTCCTCGAGACGAGCGCGAGCCGCAAGACGTACGCCGAGGGGTTCTATCTCACGACGGCCTTCATGGACCTCGGTGAGGAGAGCTATCTCCTCGGCGACGAGGACCGGGCCGATCCCCGGCTCTCACCGCTCCGGCACGACGTCACGGGGGTCGCCCCGGCCTACCTCGTGACGGCGGGCTTCGACCTGCTGCGCGACGAGGGCAAGGCGTACGCCGACAAGCTCAAGGCGGCCGGCGTGCCGGTGGAGTACGTCTGCGAGGACGGTCTCATCCACACGTTCGCCAACATGGTCGGCGTCGGCACCACGGCACCGCGGGCGATGCGTCGCGCCGCCAACGCGCTGCAGCGCGGTCTCAGCTGACGGTCAGCGCGCGTAGAGCACGTCTTTCTTCCAGTCCTGGAAGCCGAGGTTGCGATAGACCTTGAGGGCCGGGGCGTTGTCGCCCTCGACGTAGAGGTCGACGATCGGCAGTCCCCGGTCGTACAGGTGCCGCAGACCCCGCGCGGTGAGCGCTGTGCCGAGCCCGCCGCCCTGTGCGTCTGGGTCGATCCCGACGACGTAGACCTCGCCGATGCCCTCTTCGACCTTGGTCCAGTGGAACCCGAGGATGCGCCCCGCTTGCTCGGCGACGAACAGCCCTGCGGGGTCGAACCACTCAGACGACGTGCGCCGGGCGAAGTCGGCGGCGTCCATCGCGCCCTGCTCGGGGTGATGTGCGAACGCCCGGGCGTTGACGGCGATCAGCTGCTCGGCATCCTCCGGCACGTACGAGCGCAGGGTGATGCCGTCGGGTACGCGCTCGGGTGCCGGCGGGCCGTCGAACGTCAGGCGGAGCACCAGGAGGGTGCGCGCCGGCGACAACCCGGCGGACGCCGCCAGCGCCTGGGCCGCCGGAAGGTCACCGTGCGCCCAGTAGCGGTCCTCACCGTCAGCCATGAGCTCGTCGAGGATGCGCCGCCCCTTGCCGGTCCGCCGGTGAGCCGGGTCGACCACGATCTCGACCGGCGCATCACCCACGGCGTACGCCGCAGCCGTGATCGTGCCGTCCGCCTCCGTCTGCTGCACCAGGACGCGCGCGGGCGAGCCGTCGCGGAGGGCGAACAGGCTCGCCTCGTTGAACGGCTCGACACCGTCGACGGCGGCAGCGTGCTCCGCGAGCTCCAGGATGCTCATCGTGCCCTCAGTGCCACGAGCTGTGCGCCGACCTCGGCGGCGATCGCGCGCGCGAGCAGCTCAGGGGTGTCGCCCTCGGGCTCGGCGACGAGGTGGTGCACTGTGCCGTTGTCGTAGAGGTCGATCGCGCTGACCCGCTGCGCCTCCGCCATCTCGGCGGCATGGTCGAGGTCGCCGTGCACGATCGCGCTGGCTCCCTCCGGCGGCAGGGGCGACAGCCAGGCGTTCTCCGCGGCGATGACGACGTCCGCCGGCAGCAGCGCCAGCGCACCGCCGCCGCACCCCTGGCCGAGGATGACCGACACGGTCGGCACCCGCATCGTCGACATCCACGAGATGCACCGGGCGATCTCGCCGGCGATCGCGCCCTGCTCCGCCTCGGGTGACAGCTCGGCGCCTGGAGTGTCGATGAACGACACGAGCGGCAGCCGCAGCTCGTTGGCGAGGCGCATCCCGCGCCGGGCCTCCCGCAACGCCGCAGGGCCCATGGGCTTGAAACGGGTCTGCGTCGTCCGGTCCTGGCCGATGACGATGCACGGCTGGCCGTCGATGCGCGCCAGGGCCACGATCATCGCGCTGTCGCGCTCACCCTTCTCGGTGCCCTGCAGGCGCAGCGTCTCGTCACTGCCGTAGCGCAGCACCTCGCGCACGCCGGCGCGGTGGCGCCCGCGGGTGATCTGGATCGACTCCCACGCGGTCCGCTTGCGGGTGACCTCGCCGGTGCGCAGCTCGCGCGTCTGCGGCTTGGGCGGGTCGATCAGCAGGCTGAGCGCCCGGTCGACGAGCAGCGGCAGCTCGTCCGGCAGCACGACGGCGTCGATGATGCCGCGATCGGCGAGGTTCTCGGCGGTCTGCACGTTGGGCGGGAAGGGGCGGCCCTCCATGAGCTCGTAGACCTTGGGTCCGAGGAAGCCGATGAGCGCACCCGGCTCGGCGACCGTGACGTGCGCCAGCGAGCCCCACGAGGCGAACACACCGCCCGTCGTGGGATGCCGCAGGTAGATGAGGTACGGCAGGCCCGCCGCGCGATGGTCCATGATCGCCCGCGAGATGTCGACCATGTGCACGAACGCCGGCGTGCCCTCCTGCATCCGGGTGCCGCCGGAGGCCGTCGTCGCCAGCAGCGGGATGCCCTCGGCTGTGGCCCGGCGCACCGCGGACACGATCCGCTGCGCCGCCGCCTGGCCGATCGATCCCGCGAGGAAGCGGAACTCGTTGACCAGCACCGCGACCGGCCGGCCGTGCATCAGGCCACGCCCGGTCAGCACCGACTCGTCGGTGCCGGCTCGCTCGGCCGCAGCGACCAGCTCCTGCTGGTACGTGGGGTCGAGCCCGGAGTGGTCGACCGGCTGGTCCCACGACTCGAAGGAGCCCTCGTCGAGGACGAGGTCGAGCAGCTCCTGCGCGGTCAGATGAGCCATGGGCCCATCCTGTCAGGCCGAAGGCCGTCAGGCGTCGGCCGTGTCGCGGGCCGGTTCGGTCTTGGTGGCGACGAAGCGGTAGCCGACGTTGCGCACGGTGCCGATCAACGTCTCGTTGTCGGTGCCGAGCTTGGCGCGCAGGCGGCGTACGTGCACGTCGACCGTGCGGGTGCCACCGAAGTAGTCGTAACCCCACACCTCCTGCAGCAGCTGCTGGCGGGTGAACACGCGACCCGGGTGCTGGGCGAGGAACTTGAGGAGCTCGAACTCCTTGAACGTCAGGTCGAGCGTGCGGTTCTCGAGCTTGGCGGTGTAGGTCGCGTCATCGACCACGAGGCCGCTGGACGAGATCACGTGGCTCTCGTTGTCGCCGTCGAGCGTCGCGGCGATGCGGCCGATGCCCAGGCGAAGGCGGGCCTCGAGCTCCGCGGGTCCGGCCGTCGTGAGGATGACGTCGTCCATGCCCCAGTCGGACGCGGCGACCGCGAGGCCGCCCTCGGTCAGGATGAGGATCAGAGGGCACTCGATGCCGGTCGTGCGGATGACGCGCGTCAGGCTGCGGACCTGCGCGAGGTCGTGGCGACCGTCGACCAGCACGGCGTCGCACGGCGGCGCGTCGAGCAGCGCGCTGGCCTCGGCGGGCAGGATCTTGACGTGGTGCGGCAACAGGGCGAGCGCCGGCAGCACCTCGACCGACGACTGCGTGCTCTTGGTGAGGAGAAGCAGGTGGGACATGGTGAGCCTTCCGGTGCCGCGTGAGTTAGCCGGGTCGTTCAGGTCCAGATATGCAAAAAGGCCATGGTGGAACACCGTGGCCTCGTTGCATGGTCAACAATACGTCATGTGTCGGACCAATTGCCACGCGGTGACGTGAATGAGAACGACGTCACAGTGCACTACTGGGCTGCCGCGCGCGCTGCCGCCGGCGTCGCCGAGGAGCACGTCCCCGCAGGCACTCTCGCCGACCTGCTGACCGAGATCAGTGCCCGGCACGGGGCCCGCGACCGCTTCGACGACGTGATCGCGACGTGCTCGATTCTCGTCGGCGACACGCCGGTCGGTGCGCGGGAGCCGGCCACGATCTCGTTGCACGCCGGCGACACGGTCGAGTTCCTGCCGCCCTTCGCCGGCGGTTAGCCCGCGACGGCCGGGCTCGTACTGGCATCATGCGGGGGTGCCACGCCTCGGATCGACCCTGCTCTCGCTCGCGCTGGCCGGGGCCATCACGCTCGCGGCCTACACCGATCCGGTGCTCGTCGGTGCGGCGGTCGCGCTGGTCCAGGTCCTGATCGCGTTGGCGCCGAGGGCGGTCGGCCCGTCGGGCCGCTCGATCCGTTCGCCCCACTTCGTGGCGGCGTTGAGCGGCGGACTGGTCGCGACGGCGATCACGTTGGCGCCCGACCTGTTGAACGGTGCTGACGGAACCTCGCCCGACGTCGTCGGAGCGACCGACAGTGGGATGCTGGCCGGCATCCTCCCGGCGATCGCGATCGCGGTCTCGGTCTTCGTCGCGCTGATCGCCCAGATGCTGCGCAAGGACGGCCGCCCCGACCTCGTCCCCTCCACCGCGTACGCCGTGACGCTCGGCGCGTTCGCCGCCTTGTGCGCCGGCTGGATCGGAGCCGCCCAGTCCCTTGGCGATGCCGAAGCGGTCGCGGTCGGTGCGGCCGGTCTCGCGGCCGGCCTGCTCGTCTGGCTCGTGCCGCTCGACCGGTTCGTCTGCGCCTCGTTCGCGGTCGTCGCGGGCGCGGCCGCTGGAGCAGCCGTGACGTTGCTGGTCGACTCGTCCCTGACCTGGGTCTTCGGCGTCACCATCGGGTCTGCCACGGCCCTGTTCGCCGTGCTGGGCCAGGTCCTGGGACGCGCGTGGTCCCGAGGTCGTACGCATGCCTCGGCCGGCTGGGGCTTCCCGGGCGCGATGTCGATCGCCCTCGCCGCACCGCTCGTCTACGTCGGTGGCCAGCTCGTCGGTGCGCCCGGCCTCTGAGACGCACCAGCCGCGTCACCGGCCCGAACGTACGCTGGAGGCATGGCTGGAATCGAGGCGCTCCTCGCCGCCCTGGTGCTGACCGGGGTCGCCGCCTGGGCGGTCAAGGCCAAGAACGGCCGGTTCGCCGACCAGGCACCCCGCAGCGACGCGGAGGTCCTGACCGCTGCCGACATCGGCGCCGAGCTCGGTGAGCGGGCGACGCTGGTGCAGTTCTCCAGCGCGTTCTGCAGCCCGTGCCGCGCCACCCGCGTGCTCCTCAACGACATCGCGGCCAAGGTGGACGGCGTCACGACCGTCGACATCGACGCCGAGGAGCACCTCGACATGGTGCGCAGGCTGGGCATCCTGCGCACGCCGACCGTGCTGGTCCTGGACGCTGAGGGCGCCGTCTCGACCCGCGCGTCCGGACTGCCGAGGCGCGAACAGGTGCTCGCAGCCCTCGGTCAGGCCGTCTCCGAGCGGTAAAAACGGTCTGGAATTGCGGGATCGCCGCCACGATGTGGGATGACCGTCCACATCGTGAGACAATGGCGTGGACAACCCGGCATGTGTCCCTACTCTTGAACACATGCTTGAGACGACACACCTGACGAGGCGGCGCGCAGTCGACAACTGCCGCACGCGCTCCTCGCTGTGTCGAATGCGCTGACACCTCTCGTCCGTCAGTTCCCGCACGCCCAGGCCACGCCGGGCCGTGCCCCAGCGCAGGAGCAACATGTCCCAACCCGCACAGGTGGATCCCCGAGGTCTGCGAGTCAACGCCGGCATCACCGCCGTCGTGCTGGCTGCCGTGCTGGTCACGCCGGAGACCGTCAGCGTCGCCCTCCTGGCGGTCCAGGTCGCGGTCTTCGCGGTCTCGGCGCTGGTCAGCCTGCAGGCGTCGCCCTACGCGGTGTTCTTCGCCAAGGTCGTCCGCCCACGGTTGGGTCGCCCCACCGAGCTGGAGGACGCCCGGCCACCGCGGTTCGCGCAGCTCGTCGGACTCGTGTTCACCGCAACGGCCCTCGTCGCCTTCCTCGTGGGGGCGGCGCCGGTCGGCTACGTCGCCACGGTGTTCGCACTCGTGGCCGCCCTGCTCAACGCATCCGTGGGCCTGTGCCTCGGCTGCGAGCTCTACCTGGTGCTCCGCCGGTTCACGCCGGCTCGCGCCTGACAACTTCATCCGCCGCACCGAACAAGCACTGTCTCATCAACCAACGCCCATCCCGGGCACACAACGGAGGTACAGCATGAGCCGCGAATCCGCGCTCGTCACCGCAGACTGGGTCGAGGAACACCTCAATGACCCGTCGATCGTTCTCGTCGAGGTCGACGAGGACGCCGAGGCGTACGACAAGGGGCACATCCCCGGCGCCGTCAAGCTCGACTGGAAGAAGGACCTCCAGGACGGCGTACGCCACGACTTCGTCAGCAAGGAGAAGCTCGAGGCGCTGCTGTCGGCCAAGGGCATCGGCAACGACGACACGGTCGTGTTCTACGGCGGCAACAACAACTGGTTCGCCGCCTACGCCTACTGGTACCTCAGCTACTACGGCCACGACAACCTCCGTCTGCTCGACGGTGGCCGCAAGAAGTGGGAGCTCGACTCGCGTGAGCTGACCACCGAGGTCCCGTCCCGTCCGGCCACGACCTACGTCGCCAAGGACGCCGACGAGTCGATCCGCGCGTTCCGCGACGAGGTCATCGGCGCGATCGGCACCAAGAACCTGATCGACGTGCGCAGCCCCGACGAGTACGCCGGCCGCCTCCTGGCCCCGGCGCACCTCCCGCAGGAGGCCGCGCAGATCGGTGGCCACATCCCGACCGCCGGCAACGTGCCGTGGAGCAAGGCCGCGAACGACGACGGCACGTTCCGCAGCGACGACGAGCTCAAGGAGCTCTACGCCGACGCCGGGCTCGACGAGGGCAAGGACACGATCGCCTACTGCCGCATCGGCGAGCGCAGCTCGCACACGTGGTTCGTGCTCAAGGAGATCCTGGGCTACCCCAACGTCAAGAACTACGACGGATCGTGGAGCGAGTACGGCTCGCTCCGCAGCGTGCCGGTCGCCCTGGGCGACGAGCCGGGTGTCGCCTGATGTGCGGCGCGATCAAGGGCGGCCCCTCGCTCGACGGCGTCGACGTCGAGAACCAGGCCGTGATCCAGGGCATCGTCACGCGTGACGGCCAGCCGGTCGGCAACGCGTACGTCCGGCTGCTCGACCGCACGGGCGAGTTCACCGCCGAGGTCCCCACCTCAGCGACCGGGCAGTTCCGCTTCTTCGCCGGTCCCGGCGAGTGGACGCTGCGCACGCTCGCCCCGAAGTCGATCTCGGTCGACAACGCCGTGACCGCCGCCAAGGGCGTCGTGGCCGAGGTCGCGGTCGCGGTCTGACGCGGAATTCTCGACCTGATGGGGTGCATCCGGCTCGGCCGAGTGCGCCCCATCGTCATGAGCTGGGCGTGCACGCGGCGATGTCACGCGTATCACCTAGTGAGGAACTGGTCACAGATGTGCTCTCGCTACGCTACGCTGTGACCGTAACGGACCGTCATTGACGCTCGTTAAGTGACACGTCGTCGAATTTAGTCCCGTAACATCAGCAACACGGCAACACAGCACCATTGAGACTCGGAGCCCACTGGGAGTGCGTCATGATCAAACTTCGGCTTGTAGCCGCGGCAGCCATTGCGGCAGCCGCGACACTGCTGTCCTCGGGAGCTGCTCAGGCGTACCCCGACATCCCGAACGTGACGATCACGGTCTCGGACGCCACCCTGATCGGTGGCAAGACCTTCGACTACAAGGCCAGCGCCGACGTCGAGTGTGACTGGACCGTGACCTACGCCGAGGCCGTCAACGGCAGCGCGACGCAGACCGGCACCGGCACCTCGCTCACGGGCACCTACGACACCAAGGTCGTCTCCAAGATCTTCAAGTCGCCGATCAAGGCGCTGTGCAAGTACGACGACAACGTCCCGGCCGTCAGCGCCAAGGTCGTGACCTCCAACCAGGTCAGCCCGGCGTTCTACTCCACGAGCGCAGCCAAGACGCTGCCCGCCGCGATCCAGAACGCCAGCGCCTCCGCCACCATCACGCTGCTGCCCCTGGGTGGCGTTGACAACGGTGACGACGGCGCGCTGCCCAACACGGGTGGTTCGAACGCCTGGATCCTGGTCCTCGGTGCAGCGCTGGTCGCCGCAGGTGGCAGCATCACCTACGTCGCGCGTCGCCGTCACTCGGCTCGCTGAGACCCTGAGCACCGCACGGTCATGCACGTCCCATTCTTCGGGGCGTGCATGACCTTTTTGCATGGGCGCACCAGGTGAGCTCGACACAGCGCAGGCGTGGCCACAAGCCGTGGTACCGCCAGATCACCCGCGACCGCGTCCTCATGGCGCTCCTGGGCCTGGTCGTGCTGCTGCTCCTGCTGTTCGCCTTCCAGGCACTTCGCGCCAACTCATCGCTCCGCCTCGCCGCCAGCCAGGCCGAGCTGCTGCAGAACCAGATCGTCGCAGGCGACGACGCCGCGGCCAAGGCCACGCTGTCGAGCCTTCAGGAGTCGACCTCGCGGGCCCGGAACACCACTGACGGGCCCCTTTGGGACCTCGGAGCGCACGTGCCCTTCTTCGGCCGCAACGTCGAGGCCGTGCAGACCGTCTCGCGTGTCATGGACGACGTCTCCACCCAGGCGCTGCCGCCGGTGGTCGCCCTGTCCAAGGAGATCAACCTCAACACCTACAGCCCGCACGACGGCAAGGTCGACCTCGCGGCGATCGACAAGATCGCCCCGTCGGTCAACACCGTCGACGGCGCGCTGACCGACGCCCAGAAGGAGCTCAGCGGCATCGACGCGCAGTCGCTCCTCGTGCCGCTCCGCGGGCCGGTCAGCACGATCCAGTTCAAGGTCGACAGCGCCAAGGCCGCCGCGGACTCCGGCAACCTCGCAGCCAAGCTGCTGCCCGACATGCTGGGCCAGAAGGGGACCCGCCGCTACCTGCTGCTGGTGCAGAACAATGCCGAGATCCGGTCGACCGGCGGCATCTCGGGCTCCTACTCGATCCTGAAGGCCAAGAACGGCAAGCTGTCGATGGGCTTCCAGGGCTCCATCCAGGACCTCAAGCAATTCTCCAAGCCCGTGCTGCCGATGACCAAGAACGAGTCGACGGTGTTCTCGCCGACCTTGGTCACGAACCTGCTCGACGCCAACCTCACCCCCGACTTCCCCCGCACCGCGGAGATCGCCCGGGCCATGGTCGCCAAGGGCCTCGACGCCAAGGTCGACGGCGTCATCTCGGTCGACCCCGTGGCGATGAGCTACGTCCTCGCCGGCACCGGCCCGATCCGCATCCCCAACGGGCCTTCGCTCGACCAGTCCAACGCGGTCGACCTGCTGCTCAACAAGACGTACGTGCTGCTCAAGGATCGTGACCAGCAGGACTCGGTCTTCAAGGTCGCGGCGCGGGCCATCTTCGACTCGGTCAAGGCCGGCCGCAGCGACTCACGGCTCGTGATCGACGGCCTGGTCAAGTCCGCCAGCGAGAACCGCCTGATGATCTGGTCCGCGCACAAGGACGAGCAGGCCCTGATCGAGCCGTCCGGCGTGTCCGGCGAGCTCAGCGGCAACGGCGGCAAGGTCCCACACGTCGGGCTCTATCTCGGCGACGCGGCGTCGACCAAGATGGAGTACTACCTCGACTACAACACCTCGGTGTCGGTGGGGCGCTGCCTCCGCGACGACGTCCAGGAGATCAACACCACGACGGAGCTGACGTCCAACGCGCCGGCCAACGCGGCTGAGCTGCCCAAGGCGGTCACCGGCAACGGCCTCTACACGCCGCGCGGCACGATGCGCCTCGTCCTGCGCTTCTACTCGCCCTACGCCGGCGGCTTCACGGACGTACGCGTCAACGGGGTCAAGCAGACGGTCTACGCCGACACGCATCGCGGACGCAACGTGACCAAGGTGCTCCTGACGGTCAAGCCGCAGCAGAGCTACACGATCCGCACGTCGATGATCTCCGGTCCCCACCAGCCCGGCGACCCGGTGTTCTCCACGACGCCGGGCGTGCACAGCATGCAGAACGACGTGTCGATCAAGTCCGCCTGCTCCTGACCCAGGGCCCCCGGGCCTCGGTCAGTCGACGTCCTTCTTGAGCACGTCGTCGGGGTACTTCTTGAGGTACGCCCGCAGGTTGTCCTTGCGGAACGCGGTGAACAGCTCGTCGGACTTGGCCTGGTTGAGCCGCACGATGCTGCCGTAGACCGGGATCGTCTCGGTGCCGGCGACCGGCGCGGACAGGAAGTAGACGTCGCGGGTGTGCATACCGCGCAGCGACAGGGCGAGCCCGCGCATGTCGCTGCCCGACCACTCGGCATCGACCGTGAGGTTCTTGGTCAGCGCCTTGACGGTGTTGATGAGCTTGACCGGGTTGCGGGTGACGCCCTTGCTGAGGATCTTGCCCATGAGGGCGCGCAGGAAGTTCTGCTGGCGGGCGATGCGGTCGAAGTCGCCCCGGAGCAGGCCGTGGCGCTGGCGGACGTACTGGAGGGCCTTCTTGCCCTTGAGGTTGTAGTCGCCGGCCTTCCACTGCACGTGCTGCATCTCGTCGTACGTGTCGTCGGGGATGTGCACCGGGACACCGCCGACGGCCGTCGAGAGGTCCTTGAACCCCTCCCAGTCGATGATCGCGACGTGCTTCATGCGCAGGTTGGTGAGGTGCTCGACGGTCGACACCGCGCCGACCGGGCCGAACTCGGAGAACGCGGCGTTGATCTTCTGCTGCCCGTGCGGATTGCCCTCGGCGTCGTAGATCGTGGTGAACGTGTCACGGGGGATCGAGGCGAGGAACGCGTACTTACGGTTGGCCGTGATGTGCACGATCATCAACGTGTCGCTGCGGTACTTGCCGACCGGCCACTTCGCGGCCTTGGCGTCCTCGGAGAGTGACGTGTTCTCGGACTCGCCGGGGATCTTCTTGCCCTTGTCTGAGCCCAGCAGCAGGATGTTGAGCGCGTTGCCCTTGTCGGGGTCGGGGCGCTCCTTCTCCTTGAGCTTCTCGCTGACCTTGACCTTGTCGACGTTGCCGAGCTGCTTGTTGAGCATGTAGGCGTAGGCGCCGGTGATGCCGATGCCGAGGCTGACGACGACCCCGAGCGTCACGAGGGCGATGAACGTCTTGCGGTGGCGCCGGCGGAACTTGTCAGCGTCCGCGCGCCGCTTGCCGGCGTCACGGTAGTTGCCGAACCTGCCTGCCATCGTGCTCCGTCCTCAGGGAATCCCGTCCATTCTGCCGGGTTGCGCCAAGGCATCCAACTTGCGGTGGCCTCAGACCTCGAGCAGGAGCGTGGTCGGTCCGTCGTTGGTGAGGGAGATCGCCATGTCGGCCCCGAACACGCCTTCCGCGACAGTCGCGCCGAGGGAGCGCAGGGTCGCGCAGAAGTGGTCGTAGAGCGGCTCGGCGACCGGGCCCGGCGCGGCAGCCGTCCAGGTGGGGCGCCGGCCCTTGCGGGCATCGCCGTAGAGGGTGAACTGGCTGACGACGAGGATCGCGGCGTCGAGGTCCGACGCGGACTTCTCGTCGCGCAGGATGCGCAGCGTCCAGATCTTCGCGGCGAGCCGTTCGGCGGCCCCGGTCGTGTCGTCGTGCGTGACGCCGAGCAGGACGACGAGTCCGGTGCCGATCTCGCCGACGACCTCTCGCGCTTGTCCTGAGCCTGTCGAAGGGACCTCGACCCTGGCGCCGGTAACCCTCTGCACGACGGCTCTCATGGGAGCCAGAGTAGAGGGCCACCGTAGACTGGAATCATGCCGTTCGAGATCCCGTCTGACCTGCACCCCGACCTGATGCCGGTCGTGTGGCTGCTGGGCAACTGGCACGGCGACGGGCACGGCGACTATCCGACGATCGAGCCGTTCTCCTACGAGCAGGATGTCGTGTTCGCGCACGACACCCGGCCGTTCCTGCACTACTTCAGCCGCACGTGGATCACCGACGACAAGGGCGAGCGCGTACGCCCCGGTGCACTCGAGACCGGGTTCCTGCGCCCTGTGGGCGACGGCGAGCTCGAGCTGGTCCTCGCCCACCCCACCGGCTACGCCGAGGTCTGGTACGGCAAGGTCGACGGCCCGCGCGTCACGCTCGCGACGGACCTCGTCGCGCGTACGTCGACCGCCAAGGAGTACACCGCCGGCCAGCGCATGTACGGCCTCGTCGAGGGCGACCTGATGTACGCCTACGACATGGCCGCCGAGGGGCAGGAGATGCAGTCGCACCTGTGGGGGAGGCTGGCCCGTGTCTAGCCCGCTGCTGGCCCTGCCCGGGGCCGTGGGCGGAGACGCGCCCGACAACGCCGTCGCGGCCCACTACGGCGCCATCGCCGCCGAGCAGCGGCGGCTCGCCGACGGTCACACGTTCGTCGACCTGTCGCACCGCGACGTCGTCACGATCACGGGCCCGGACCGCCTGACCTGGCTGCACTCGCTCACGACCCAGTTCCTCGAGAACCTCGCCCCCGGCGTGCCGACCGAGGTCCTGCTGCTGTCGCCCCAGGGGCGCATCGAGCACGGCTTCTCCGGTGTCGACGACGGCGAGACGTTCTGGGCGCACACCGAGCCCGGCGCCGGCGCCGCCCTCGTCGAGTTCCTCGACCGCATGCGTTTCATGCTCCGCGTCGAGGTCGCGCTCGCCACCGACGAGTGGGCCGTCATCGGCCTGCCCGGGCTGCGCTGGGAGCTGGGCCCGCGCGCCTCACTCGCGGACCTGCCCGCCGAGCTCGGCGACCCCGTCGGCATGTGGGCGTGGGAGGCCGAGCGGATCGAGGCGGGCCTCGTGCGCGTCGGCCTGGACACCGACGACAAGACGATCCCCAACGAGGTCGGCCTGCTCGGCGTGGCCGTGCACCTCGACAAGGGCTGCTACCGCGGCCAGGAGACGGTCGCCCGCGTGCACACGCTGGGCCGGCCGCCGCGTCGCCTCGTACGACTCCTGCTCGACGGCTCGGTCGACCACCTCCCGGCGCACGGCTCCGACGTCACGCTGGACGGCGTACGCGTGGGATTCGTCGGCTCGTCGGCGCGCCACCACGAGCTGGGGCCGATCGCTCTCGCGGTCGTCAAGCGCAACGTGGACCCTGCGGCGACCCTGCTGGCGGACGGCGTGGCCGCCAACCAGGAGGTGCTCGTCGACCCCGAGGCCGGGCTCCACGTACGACCGGTCCTCGGCTGATGTCCTCACAGCGTTTCGCGATCCTGGCGGTGTGCACCGCCAACATCTGCCGCTCGCCCATCATGGAGGCGCTGCTGCGCGCTCAGCTGGACGACGAGGAGTTCGAGGTCGCGAGCGCCGGCACGCAGGGCTGGGACCTCCAACCGATGGACGGCATGGCCGCGATGGAGCTGATGCGGCTCGGTCACTCGAACACCAACTTCCGCTCCCACGCGATCGACACCTATCTCGTCGACTCCGCCGACCTGATCCTCACCGCGACGCGTTCGCACCGGTCGGCGGTCCTCGAGATCACCCCGGCGGCGCTCCGGCGTACGTTCACGCTGCTCGAGTTCGCGGCGCTCTGCGACATCGTCGACGGCGACGACCCGCGAGCCCTGGTCGCCGACGCGTCGCGGCAGCGCAGCAAGGCGCCGTCGGACATCGACATCGGCGACCCCTACCGTCGCAGTCCGGAGGTCCACCGGCACACGGCGGACCAGATCGACGCGGCGGTCCGCACGATCAGCGAGCGCCTCAACGCGCTCGTCGCAGTGGGCTGAGCCCTAGCGGTTGCGGCGCTTCCGGCCGCTGGTGGTCTTCTCGAAGTACTCGGGACCGTAGCCGTACCCATAGCCGTAGCCGTAGCGCGACAGCTCCTTGACCGGCGACATGCTCAGCACCGTGCCGAGCAACCGTGCGCCGACCGAGTTCAACCGCTCGGTGGCGGTCCGCACCTCGTCGAGCCCCGTCTCGCCGTGCTTGACGACGAGGATCGCGCCGTCCGAGATCGAGGCCAGCAGCGACGCGTCGGTGACCGGAAGCAGGGGCGGAGCGTCGATCAGCACGACGTCGTAGCGATGACGCAGCTCCGAGACGAGCGACCGCATCGCGTTGGTCTGCAGGATCTCGGACGGGTTGGGCGGCAGCGCGCCGCTCGCCAGCACGTCGAGGCCCGGGGTCGCGGCCTGCTGCAGCGCTGCGTCGAGCGCCACGCGGCCGACCAGGACCGTCGTGAGGCCGACGGACTTCTCGATGCCGAGGTACTCGCTGACCCGCGGGCGGCGCAGGTCGCCCTCGACCAGGGCGACCTGCGCCCCGGCCTGAGCCAACGCGATCGCGAGGTTGCAGGCCGTCGTCGACTTGCCCTCGCCGGCGAGGGAGCTGGTGATCGTGATGACCTTGTTGTCACGGTCGATGTCGAGGAACTGCAGGTTGGTGCGCAGGATGCGCACAGCCTCGAAGCGGGGGTGGTGGGTGCCGAGCGACGTGATGAGCGGAGTCTGGACTGCCGCCCGGTCGTACGCGATGGCGCCGAGCACGGGGGCTCCGGACGCCTCCTCGAGCTCTGCCGGGCTGTGGATGCTGCGGTCGGCGGCGTTGCGGGCGGCGGCGATCACCAGGCCGGCGAGCAGGCCCAGGAGGCCGCCGACGATCAGCCACGGCACCCGGGCAGGGCTCGACGGGTCGGAGGGCGGCGTGGCGTCCTCGGACACGGAGGCGGTGAGCTGGGTGTCCTGGTCACCGACCCAGGCGACGAACGCCTCGGCGGCGGACTGGCTCAGGTCGGCGGCCTTCTGCCGGCTCTCGTCGTCGGCGGTCACTCGCAGCACGGACGTGCCGTGCACGACCGAGGCGTCGAGGTGACGATCAACCGAGCCGGCGCTGCCCGAGAGCCCGAGGTCCTCGATCACGCGGGCTGCGGTGCTGCGCCCGCCGAGCACATGGGCGTACGACTCGATGGTCCGCTCCGACACCGAGTCAGTGCTCTTGGCCAGCGGTGGAGAGATGAGCACCTCGGCGTGCGCGGTGTAGCGCGGCGTCGCGAGGTTGAGATAGAGGACGGCCAGGCCGATGCCCACCAAGGTCATCAGGATCAGGGTCGGCCATCGTCGGACGAGCGGCTTGACGAGAGGGCGTTGACTCACCGATCACTCCTTGTGGACCCGAGGCGTTCACCGGAAGATTACGACACCCGGTCGCCTTTTCGTGGTTCATCGAAAACAAGAGAAACCGTCACACACGTAACCCGACTGGCGCACAATCGTTTTTAGGGAAACAGGCGCCGACTCCCAAGCGCCCCCTCCACGAATTCCAGGTGGCCATGGACTACACGCCGATCAGCATGCGTCGAGTGTTCCTCGCGTTCGCGTGCACCGCGGTCGTCGCCCTTGCGCCCGCACTGTTCTTCGTCCTGCAGTCCGGTGCAGGCCCCCTCGCCTCGTCTCGTGATGCCGACGGCGGCTACCGTGATCTCGTGCTCGGTGCCGGGAGCGTCATGGTGACGGCTCTCCTGATCGGAGCACTCATGCTGACGGTCGCACTCGGCCGGCGCATGGTTCGGCGTCCGACCAGAGCGTGAGCCTCCGGATCGATCCCGTCGCCGATCAGACACTCGGCGGAACGGGAGCGGAAGTGGAGTCCTCGGTCGACCAGCGGGGAACCGATTGGGAGCGCCGCTATGGCCGCATCCTGTTGGGCTCCGACCTGGTGGTCCTCGCGTGGGCCTTCGTCACGGCACACGTCGTCTGGGCCGAGAACCTCGACCAGCCCGACATCGACCCTTACAGCGCGTTCCCCATCTGCTTCACGATCTCGATGCTGGTGCTCTGGTACGTCGTCCTGACGGTCGCCGGCACGCGTGACCTGCGGGTCTTCGGAGCCGGCCCCGAGGAGTACAAGCGGGTCTTCAACTCCACGCTCGTCGTGTTCGCGATCATCGCGTTCATCGGCTACATCCTGCGGTTCGCGATCCCGGGCACGTACGTCGTGGTGCTGCTGCCGTTCGGGCTGCTGCTCCTGACGCTGAGCCGGTGGTCCTGGCGGCAGTGGCTGCTGGTGCGGCGCCAGCACGGGAGCATGACGCACGACGCGATCGTCGTCGGCAGCGCCGACGCCGTGCAGCACCTCGCCGCCGTCATCAACCGCAACGCGGCGTTCGGCTACCGCCTCTCTGGAGCCTGCATCACGAGCCAGGACCCGCCCAGTCACATCGCCGGCGTCCCCGTGCTCGGCGGCGTCGACGACCTGACGAACACGGTGGTCGCGGCCGGCACCAACGCCGTCATCATCACCTCGTCCGACGCGATGCACCCCGAGATGGTGCGCCGGCTCGGCTGGGACCTCGAGGGCTACGACATCGAGATCATCGTGGCTCCGTCGCTGGCCAACATCGCCGGTCCCCGCGTCCACATCCGTCCGGTCGCCGGGCTGCCGCTCCTGCACGTCGAGCAGCCCGCCTATCGCGGCGCCCAGCGGTGGGCCAAGGACCTGCTCGACCGGGTCGGCGGCCTCGGCCTGCTCCTGCTCTTCTCGCCGATCCTCGTGGCCCTGGCGATCGCGATCAAGCTGACGAGCCCGGGTCGGGTCTTCTTCGTCCAGGAGCGCGTCGGCCGCGACGGCAAGACGTTCGGCATGATCAAGTTCCGCAGCATGGTCGAAGGCGCCGACCAGATGCTGGCCGACCTGCAGCCCGACACCAGCAACGTCGTGATGTTCAAGATGCGCGACGACCCGCGGGTCACCCGCGTGGGCCGCACCCTGCGCCGCTACTCGCTCGACGAGCTGCCCCAGCTGCTCAACGTCGTCAAGGGCGACATGAGCCTCGTCGGTCCGCGTCCTCCGCTGGTCTCCGAGGTCTCGGGCTACGCCGCCGAGGCCCGCCGACGGCTGCTCGTACGCCCGGGCATGACCGGGCCGTGGCAGATCTCAGGGCGGTCCGACCTCGACTGGGAGGAGACGATGCGGCTCGACCTCTACTACGTCGAGAACTGGTCCCTCGTGGGCGACATGCTGATCCTCTGGAAGACGTTCCGGGCCGTCGTGTCATCGGCCGGCGCCTACTGAGTCGCATCACACGCCTCGTGAGTTTCTCCGAACGAGTCGTCGACCGATACCGTGGAGGCTGGGCGCGTACGTTCTCACACGACCCCGGCATGCATGTGGCTGCCGGTGGGTTGCACGGGACTTGACCGATCCGGTCCCGCGCCACCTACCCAGGAGCACCCATGACCACGACCGAAACCCCGCCCGAGACGCCGACGTTCGCCGACCTCGGCCTCGTCGACACCCTCGTCGACCGGCTCGCCGCGCTCGGCTACGAGACGCCGACGCCGATCCAGGCCCGCGCGATCCCGACGCTGCTCGAGGGCAAGGACGTCGTCGGCCTGGCACAGACCGGCACCGGCAAGACTGCCGCGTTCGCGCTGCCCATCCTGCAGAAGATCGACCCCAGCAACGCCAAGACCCAGGCGATCGTCCTCGCGCCGACCCGTGAGCTGGCGCTCCAGGTCTGCGAGGCCATCACGGCGTACGCGACCAACATCCCCGGCATCCGCGTGCTGCCGGTCTACGGCGGCCAGGGCTACGGCTTCCAGCTGTCGGGCCTGCAGAAGGGTGCCCACATCGTCGTGGGCACGCCGGGACGCGTCATCGACCACCTCGAGCGCGGCAGCCTCGACCTCACGTCGCTGGAGTACCTCGTGCTCGACGAGGCCGACGAGATGCTCAACATGGGCTTTGCGGAGGACGTCGAGCGCATCCTCGCCGACACGCCCGAGTACAAGCAGGTCGCGCTGTTCTCGGCGACGATGCCGCGGCAGATCCGTTCGCTGGCCAAGAAGTACCTGCACGACCCGGTCGACATCGCGACGCCCAAGGCGACGACGTCGACCGCGACGGTCCGTCAGCGCTGGATCCAGGTCTCGCACCACCACAAGCTCGACGCCCTCACGCGCCTGCTCGAGGTGGAGACCGGCGACGGCATGCTGGTGTTCGTCCGCACCAAGTCCGCGACCGAGGAGCTCGCCGACAAGCTGCGCGGCCGGGGCTACTCCGCCGCTGCGCTCAACGGTGACCTCGTCCAGGCCCAGCGTGAGCGCACCGTCGCCCAGCTGAAGTCCGGCGCGATCGACCTGATCGTCGCGACCGACGTCGCCGCCCGTGGCCTCGACGTCGACCGCATCACGCACGTCGTCAACTACGACATCCCGCACGACACCGAGGCGTACGTCCACCGCATCGGCCGCACGGGCCGCGCCGGCCGCACCGGCGAGGCGATCCTGTTCGTCACGCCGCGCGAGCGCCGCATGCTGTCGGCGATCGAGAAGGTCTCCGGCCGCCCGGTCGAGGAGATGTCGATCCCGACGGCCGAAGAGGTCAACGAGCGCCGCGCCGGCCGGTTCGCCCAGGCGATCACGTCGAGCATGGGCTCGCCGTCGTTCCACGCGTTCCGCTCCCTGGTCGAGGAGTACGCCAGCGAGAACGACGTCTCGATGACCGACGTGGCCGCCGCGCTGGCGGTCATGAGCCAGTCGGACAAGGAGTTCTTCCTGCGTCCCGATCCGCCCAAGGCCCCGCCGCGGGCCCGTGACTTCGAACCGCGCGAGAAGCCGGCAGGCTTCGGCCGGTCCGACCGGCTGCCCGCCGAAGGCGCTGCCGTCTACCGCGTCGCGGTCGGCAAGCGACACAAGATCGGTCCGTCGGCGATCGTCGGCGCCCTGGCCAACGAGGGCAGCCTCAAGCGCTCCGACTTCGGCAAGATCACGATCGGCCAGGACCACTCGCTCGTCGAGCTCCCCGCCGACCTGCCGCCGGCTGTGTTCGAGGCGCTCGCCAACACCCGCATCTCGGGCAAGCTGATTGACCTGCAGCCCGATTCCGGCCCGCCGATCCGCCGCACGCGCGAGGACCGAAAGCCCTACAAGAAGTCCCACGAGAAGCGGCCCTATCCCTCCAAGGCGGCGCCGGCCAAGCCCTACAAAAAGGCTTCGAGCCAGCCCTCGGGCAAGACGGACGGTGCTCCGACGCGCAAGCCGAGGCACAAGTGATGCATCGCCTCGACAACGCCTCGAGGGCGTACGACTGGGGTTCGCGCACCGACATCCCGCAGTTCATCGGCGGTGAGCCGGGCGAGGTGCCCCTCGCGGAGATCTGGATGGGCACGCACCCGCTGGGTTCGTCGACGGTCGAGGGAGCGGATCGCACGATGACCCTGGCCGAGGTTGCCGGCGAGCTGCCGTTCATGTTCAAGATCCTCGCCGCGGACCGGCCTCTGTCGCTCCAGGTGCATCCCAACGAGGCCATGGCCCGGGCCGGCTTCGACGCCGAGGAGGCGGCCGGCGTGCCGCTCGACGCGCCGCATCGGACCTACAAGGACCCGCACCACAAGCCCGAGATGGCCTACGCGCTCACGACGTTCGACACGCTGGTCGGCTTCCGGCCGACCGCGGAGATCCTGCGGGTGCTCAACGGCATCGACACCCCGCTGGCGCAGAGCCTCGCCGAGGACCTGCACGCCGCTCCCGGGTTCCGCGGCATCGTACGGCTGATCGAACGCCTGCTGACCGAGGAGATCTCGGCTGCGGAGATCGAGCAGATCGTGGTGTGCTGCCGCGAGCTCGTCGACCAGGGCATCGACGTCAAGCGTGCCTACATGACCGCGGTCGAGATCGCCGACCACTACCCGGACGACGTCGGCGTCGTCATCTCGCTGACGCTCAACCGCCTGACCCTGCAGCCGGGCGAGGCGGCATTCCTCGGCACGGGCATCATCCACGCGCATCTGCGCGGCATGTGCCTGGAGGTCATGGCGGCGTCCGACAACGTGCTGCGCGCCGGGCTCACCAGCAAGGCCCTCGACCCCGAGGGACTCGTCAAGTGCCTCGACCGCGGCATGTCACGGCTGGCTCGCGTGACCCCCGAACCCTTCGGCTTCTCCACCGACGTGTTCAGCCCGGACGTACGCGAGTTCGCCCTGGCCGTGAGCCAGTGCTCACGCGCCGAGCCCGGCGGCACGCTGTTGCCGGCTGCCGGTCAGCGCATCGTGGTGTGCACGGGTGGCGAGGTCGAGCTGGTCAGCGCCTCGGGTGAGCGGCTCAAGCTGAGCCGCGGCGACTCGGTCTACGCCGGTCCCGACGACGGCGACATCCACGTCGTCGGCACGGGCGAGGTCGCCCAGGCCTACACCCCGACGCCCGACACGGTCGCCGGCGAGCTGATCGACCTGGTCCCGCCGTTCACCGAGCGCGAGCTCAGACGACGTCAGCGCGGCCGCGGTCCTTCAGCAGGCTGACGACGTCCTTGACCTGCTGGGCGTGCGCCCGGGTCGTGACGAGGAGCGCGTCGGACGTCCGTACGACGACGACGTCGCGCAGGCCCACCACGGCGATCGTGGTGCCGTCGTCGGCGATCGCCAGGCCGTCGGCGTCGACCCACACGGTGTCGGACGACGAGACGCCGCCGACGTCCTGGAGCGCGGCGTAGTCGCCCACGTCGTTCCAGTCGAACGCGCCGGGCACGACCGCCATGCCGCCCTCGAGCGAGACCGGCTCGGCGATCGCATGGTCGATGGCGATCTTGGTCAGCGTCGGCCAGACCTCGTCGAGCACGTCCTGACGCCGGTCGGTGGCCCACGAGCCGGCGATCGTCGCCAGGCCGTCGTGGAGGGTGGGCTGCAGGCGGGCGAGGTGCTCCAGCAGGACGTCCGTGCGGGTCACGAACATTCCGCCGTTCCAGCTGTGCACGCCGCTGGCGACGTACGCCGCCGCGGTGGCGGCATCGGGCTTCTCGACGAACTTGACCACGGCACGCGCTGAGCCCGCACCGTCGATCGACAGGTGGTCGCCGGACTCGATGTAGCCGAACGCGGTCGACGGACCGACCGGCGTGATGCCGATCGTCGTGATGAGGCCGGAGGCGGCGACCGCGACGGCCTGGCCGATCGCCTCGGCGAACGAGACCTGGTCGTCGATCACGTGGTCGGCGGCGAACGAGCCGATGATCGCGTCGCGATCGGTGGCGCCGATGACGGCGGCGGCGAGGCCGATCGCGGGCATCGAGTCGCGCGGCGACGGCTCGACCAGCAGGTTCGTCAGCTCGGGGAGCTGCGCACGGATGGCATCGGCGTGCGCGACGCCGGTGACGACGTGGATGCGCTCGGGCGGGATCAGGTCGACCAGGCGGTCCCACGTCTGCTGGATCAGCGAACGACCCGAGCCGTCGAGGTCGAGGAGGAACTTGGGGCGGGACGCGCGCGACAGCGGCCAGAGGCGGGTGCCTGCGCCGCCCGCGGGGATCACGGCATGGAAATGGGCGAGGCTCACCCGGTCATCCTAGGGCGCGGGTGTGGCGAGGCCGGCGACGGTCGTGACGGCCGTGGGCTCGCCGAGCTTCTTGGCCTCGGCGTCGAGCGCGACGACCGCGCTCAGGGCGTTGTGGTCGGAGACGGCCGGCCGGGCGTAGCTGCCACCGGAGAGGCGTACGAGCTGCTTCCAGGACAGCACCGTGAACTCCTTGGACACGAAGATGTGGTCGACGTGGGCTCCCGACCGGGGCGTGCCGCCGTCGGGGTAGCTCGTGTTGAACTGGGCGTTGACCGGGTTCTTGACGAGGTCGACGCTGTCGGTCATGCCGGCCGCGCGCATCTTGACGCCGGGGGAGTCGGCTCCGCGGTGCTTGCCGGAGTTGAAGTCACCGGCATAGATCACCGGCAGGCCCTTGTCGTTGATGCCGGCCATGTGGGCCAGCACGACGTTCATCTCGCGTGACCGGTGCGAGTCGTTGCCCTTGCCGTTGTCGAGGTGGATGTCGACGAAGTAGAAGATCCGGCCGGTGGCCTTGACCCGGAACTTGGCCCACGTCGTGTGGCGGCCGTCGCCGATCGCGAAGTAGCTGCCGCTGAGCTGGGTGAACAGCTTGGGCCGGTAGAAGATGTAGCGCGCCTCGGCGCCACCCTTGGCGCGGACGAACTTCTGCGTGCCGCCGCTCCAGATCGCGTTGGTCGTGCGTCCGACCCGCTGCCCGCCGGACTCCTGCAGGCCGAAGATGTCGATCTTGTTGGCGTTGAAGAATGCCGCGCCGATGCGGGCCCGGCCCGCGTAGCCGGAGCACTTCTCGGAGCAGACGTTCCAGGTGCCGACCTTGAACGACGTCTGCCGCGGCATCGTGCGGAACGAGACCGGTTTGGCGTTCGCGCCCACCTGGTCACCGTTGACCGGGCGGACCCGCAGCCAGTACGTCGTCGCAGCGGCCAGGCCGCGACTCACGAACGTGTGGGAGCCGCGGAGCGTACGCACCGAGAGGACCTTCTTGGCGAACGCCTTGTCGCGCGCGATCGTGACGTCGAACTGGCGAGCGTTCTCGACCTTCTTCCAGCTCACCCGCACCCCGTCGGCGGTCGTCTGCCTGATCCGCACGCCGGTGAGGGCGCCGGGCTTCAGCGTGAACCGCGCCGTGCGGGACGACCTGACCTTGCCGTCGCGGATCGCGTCGATCCGGTAGAACTGGTCGATGCCGGGCGTCGTGGCACCGAGATCGGCCAGCGTGACGCTCGTGCCCTTGGCGGGGACCTTGGTCGTCCTCGCCTTCGTCAGGGCGCGATCGGCACCGACCTTCACGACGTACGAGTCGACGTCGTCCGAGCCGTGCCACGCGAGCTTGACGCTCGTGGGCGACAGCGCGGTCGCGGACAGCTCGGTGGGTGCGTCGAGGGAGTCCGGCGTCGCGTAGGTGAGCACCAGTCCGGTCGCCAGGCCACCCACGACGAGCACGCCGAGAACGCCGGTCAGGATGCGGCGACGATCGCGTCGCTTGCGCCGTCCGGCGACGCGCGCGGTGGGGCGGGATCGACCGGGCGGGTCAGCACGCCGACGCGGGGCGATCTTTCTTCGGGTGACGACGGCAGGCTCCAGGACGTACGAGGGTGTGCAGGTGGCTGAATTCTACGGGGTGGGCCGCGCTGGTGGCCGGGACTCCCGGGATCAGCGGTTGAGACGTACGTCGACGATGACCGGGCTGTGGTCCGACGGGATGGGCTCGACCATGCGGTTGTTCACGATCACCGCGCCGTTGGTCCACGACAGGATCCGGCCCTCGTCCGGCCGGATCCAGACGTGGTCGACGTGGTCACCCCACGTGTAGCTGATCCTCGGCACGACCGAGAAGTCGTTGTAGCTGTTGACGTGCTGGCGGCGCAGCTTCAGCGCCAGGTCGTACGCGTCGTAGTAGCCGCGCCGGTGGAACACGCTGCTCAGGTCGTCGTTCGAGCGGTTCTTGTGCGAGTTGAAGTCACCGGCGTAGACCACGGGCAGGTTGCCGGGGTTGATCTCGGCGAGGTGCTGGGTGAGCGTCGTGATCTCGGCCGTACGCTGCACGGCCCGCGTCTCGTTGTCGCCGGAGACCGTGTGCACGTCGACGAACACGGTGTGCGCCCCGGTCTGCCGGTCGACCAGCACGGCCCACACGGCGTACCGGCAGCCGCCGCCGTGATAGCCGAGGTAGACGTAGCCCTTGGTGCTCTGCGGCCAGGTCGTGTCGCAGCCGGCGGAGTCCTTCGCCGGCTTGGCGGGCACGGGCGTGGTCGGCTCGGCCAGGGTGAACCGCGAGGTCTTGTAGAGCAACCGCTTGGAGCTCTTCTGGATCGCCTCCGTGTAGCCCATCGCTTGCGGCGTCTCGAGGTAGACCGCCTCCTGGGCGGCGATGACGTCGGGCGAGTACGCCGTGATGCGGGCGAGCGCCGCAGGCTGGCGCGTGGCCCAGCCGGAGCACTTCTGCGAGCACACGTTGTAGGTCATGACGCGGTACGTGGACCCCGCTGCGGGGTCCATCCGTCGGATCGTGGTGTGGCCGACGCGCTTGGACCTGCTGCCCACCGCACTGCCGTTGACCGCCCGGACCTGCACGAAGTAGTCGGCGCCGCGGGCGAGGCCGGTGAACGTCTTGAAGCTTCCGGTCGTCGTGTAGCGCCGGGCGTTGTCCATCGAGTGATGTCGCGAGAGGAACACCTGGTACGACCGCGCGTGGCTCGCGTCGTGCCAGTCGATCGTCAGTCCGGCCGTGCCGGTGCTGCGCGAGTAGGACGCCGCCGTGAACGACACCAGGCCGACGCTGCCGGGCGTCGTGGCCGCCGACGCCGGCTGCAGGCCGGCGAGGAGGAGGACGGCGGTGAGGGCCGCCGCGGCGAACGTACGCATGAACGGAGGATAGGCCGGGTCGGGCTCACCCGTGACGGTTTGTGTGCGGGTGGTCAGCGTCCCGGCACGGTGAGGATCGCCCGTACGGGGTTGTGGTCCGTCGCGAACGGGAGCGCGTAGTTGTCGCGGTTGAGCCGCAGGACGACGCGCCACGAGTTGACCGTGATCTCCGGATCGACGTAGATGTGGTCGACGTGGTCGCTGTGCTTGAGCGGCGGGTTGATCGCCTGGTTGGCGCTGTTCCACGTCGGCGCCACGACATATGCCGCCTTGTTCAGGGCGTCGGGGATGCCGGCTGCCGTGAACACCTTGAGGACGGCGTCGTAGCCGCCCGGGTAGCGGTCCTGGTCGGCGTTGCTCTTGTTGGAGTTGTAGTCACCGGCGTAGACGACCGGGAGATCCTTGGGGTTGGCGTCGGCGACGCGGCTCAGCAGGATCTTGGTCTGCGTGTTGCGCAGGTCGTCGCGCGACTTGCCCTTGCCGGGCTGCAGGTGGGCGTCGACCACGATGAACGTCGCTCGCGACTTCCGGTCGCGGAGCTCGGCCCACACGGCGTACTTCTTCTCGGCGACGCTCAAGGTGATGCCACCCGATCGGAGGACGTCGTAGAGGTCCTTGTCGTAGAACAGGGTCTTGGCGTGGAGGTAGGCCGCGACGCCGAACCCCGGGAGCTCGGTGATGAAGCGGGTGTCCTCGTCGTGCGACTCCTGCGTCGCGATGATGCCCGACTTGGCGCCGCGGGCGATCGCGCCGGCGTAGTCCTTGCGCGTCGACCACTTCTTCATGTGGTTGGCGGAGGTGACGCACTTGTCCTGGCCGCACAGGTTGTAGGTCATGACGTTGATCGTGGCGGGGTCCGCCGGCAGCCGGAACAGCTTGACCGCCGACCACGGGCCACGGCTGACGCCGTTGATCCCACGCACCTGGTAGGCGTAGCTCGTGCCGATCGGGAGGCCCGTGGCGGTGGCGGGCATGCCCGTGGAGCGGTACGTCTTGAGCCCGGTCGTCATGCTCGAGCTCGTCGAGACCTTGAGCTCGAACGACTCGGCGTTCAGCCCGCCGGTCCAGCTCACCGTGAACGACCGCGCGACGGTGCCCTTCTTGCCGATCAGGTTCGCGACCCCGGCAACCGGCAGGTTGACGGTGTGCTTGGTGGAGCGGGACGACACACCGGCGGCGTTGTAGGCGTAGACGCGGTAGTAGTAGTCGTCGTACGACGTCGGGTGCAGGCCGGTGAACGTCGCGGAACGCGTCGCCGACCGGGTCGACGAGCGCAGGCAGGTCTCCGACGCCGTGCTCATGAGGCAGACCGAGTAGGTGCGTGCGGACTCGGCGGCGTCCCAGTTGACGACGAGGGTCGAGTAGCCCAGGCGCTGCGTGACACCGGTGACGACGGCCGGGGCGGCCGACTCCTTGAGGTCGAAGCCCTTGAGCGCGGAGACTGCGCTGAGGTCGCCGTTGTCGGCGTACACCTTGAAGAAGTAGTCCGTGCCCGGAGTCGGCTCGAGGCCGGTAAGGGTGAATGACGTCGTGGTGAGTGGGCCCGAGGAGCGTACGCAGGTCGTGCTGGTGTTGTGCACCATGACGCAGACGCGATAGCTCGTGGCATGGGCCGCTGGCTTCCACGTCAGGACCGCGGAGGACTCGCCGGTGCGGGCGGAGAGCCCGGTCGGCGCGTCGGGAATCGTGGCGGCGTGGGCCGCGACGAAGCCGCCGCTGAGCACGATGGACGTGATGGCGAAGACGATTGCTCGCCGGAATGGTGCAGTCATGAGCAAACCTTGCTGGTGGGGAAGCGGCTCGTTGAGCCGACCAGTCGTCCTATGAGGATAGGTGAAAACCTGCCGAAATTCACCGAACGGCGGGGTGAATCCCCCTACGGCCTAAAGTGATCGACGTGGAAGTCCTTGCCGAGGTCGTGCGTTCAGGGCTCGTGGAGAGCCGTCACCGGGGTGTCGCGGTCGGCGTCGACCCGGCCGGCGAGGTGGTCTGGTCGATCGGCGATCCGGGCACCGTGGTGTTCCCGCGGTCCTCCAACAAGCCGATCCAGGCGCTCGGCATGCTGCGTGCGGGGCTGCCGCTCGACGGCCGGCTGCTGGCTCTCGCCTCGGCGAGCCACTCCGGCGAGCCGTTCCACCTCGACGGCGTACGCGAGATCCTGGCGCTGGCCGGGCTCGACGAGTCGGCGCTGCAGACCCCGCCGTCGTACCCGTTGGACCCGCACGTGCACGCTGACTACCTCCGCAACGGCGGCAAGCGGGACCCGATCTGCATGGACTGCTCGGGCAAGCACGCCGCGATGCTGCTGACCTGCGTGACCAACGAGTGGACGATCGACGACTACCTCGAGCCCGGCCACCCGTTGCAGGTGCAGATCACCCAGACGTTCACCGAGCTGACGGACGGCCCGCCGGCGGTCGTCGGCGTCGACGGCTGCGGGGCGCCGTTGCTCGCCACGCCGCTCCAGCAGCTCGCGCGGGCGGTCGGCCGCATCGTGCAGAGCCCGACGGGCAGTCTCGGAGCGCGACTCGTCGGGGCCATGACGGCCCACCCGGAGTACGTCAGCGGGACGACGCGGGCCGAGCGCGACCTGATGCTGGCGTTCCCCGGGCTGGTCGCCAAGTCCGGCGCCGAGAGCGTCTACGTCGTGGGCCTGCCGGACGGCTCGGCGTACGCGGTCAAGATCGAGGACGGAGGAGAGCGGCCGCTCTACGCCGTGATGAACCGGGCGCTCGAGCTGGCCGGGCTCGACGCGCCGGTGCTCCGCGAACGCCCTACGATCCTGGGTGGTGGCAGGCCCGTCGGCGAGGTCAGAACCACGTTCTGACCTGCGGCGATGCCGTGTGACACACCTCGCAAGCTGCTCTGCTTGCATTTGCTAACTTTTGCAAGCACTATGGAGACATGGCCAAGTTGAGCATGCAGCGCACCGTCGAAGGACTCGGCGACTACCTGCGTGAGCAGCGGGGTCAGGCACAGATGTCTCTCCGGCAGCTGGCCGAGCTCACGGATGTCTCCAATCCGTACCTCAGCCAGATCGAGAGGGGTCTGCGCCGACCTTCGGCAGAAGTCCTGCAGCAGATCGCCAAGGCGCTCAGGATCTCCGCCGAGTCGCTCTACGTTCGAGCCGGCATCCTCGATGCCGACGAGAGCGGAGCGCGGATGGTCGAGGACGCCATCGCCCTCGATCCCCGCCTCACGGAGCGTCAGAAGACCGCGCTGCTCGATATCTATCGCTCCTTCGTCGGCACTGACGAAGCGTCGGACACCGAGCTGGCCGCAACAGTGACCGAAGCCAACCAGGAGGAACCCGTATGAGCACCATCACCGAGACCATCAACGCCCAGGTGAAGTCCATCGTCGACGACGTCAAGGCTCTGCCCGAGACGCTCAAGAAGGTCGACATCGCCGACCTGCAGAAGCAGGCTCAGGGCTACGCCCAGACCGCCGTCGTCACCGCCTCGAGCGCGTACGCCGACCTCGCCAAGAAGGGTGAGGAGCTCGTCGCCAAGGCCAAGGGCCTCAAGGTCGACGACATCAAGAAGACCGTCGACAGCAGCGTCGAGGACGTCACCAAGACGGCCAAGGGCTTCGCCGATGACGCGCAGAAGCGTGCCGAGCAGCTCGTGACGGACGCCAAGACGCAGGTCACCAAGGTGACGTCGAAGGCGCCGACCACGGCCCGCAAGGCTGCCGAGAAGGTCGACACCACCGTCAAGAAGACGCCTGAGCCGGCCAAGAAGGCTCCGGCCAAGAAGGCCCCGGCCGCCAAGAAGGCTCCGGCCAAGAAGGCGCCCGCGAAGAAGGCTCCGGCCAAGAAGGCCTGATCTCACCGCACAGCACCTAGAACGAGGCGGGTCCCCACGTGGGGGCCCGCCTCTTCTGCGTCCCCGATAGCCTTCGGGGCATGTTCGAGATCCAGAACGGCCTGACGTTCGTCATCTCCATCGCGCTGTTCGCCGCGAAGGGGTTCGCCCTCGTCGACTGTGTGGCTCGGCCCGCTGCGAAGTTCACCTACATCGAGACGCTGCCCAAGCAGACCTGGCTCATCATCCTGGTGCTGGCCGTCCTCGCCCACCTGGTGATGTGGAACCCGCTGTCGCTGCTCAACCTCGTGGGAACCGTCGCAGCGCTCGTCTACCTGGCGCAGGTGCGCGGCTCCGACGCCCGCTAGCGCGGTCGCGCGGGGTGCAGCCAGCGGGTGACGATGACCCGCAGCGCGCCGAGATCGGCGTCGGCCGGCACCTCCGGATGTGTGTCGCGCACGGCCCGGTGGGCCACGACGAGTCCGGTCAGCCAGCGGGCGGTGTCGTCGACGTGGAGCTCGCGGTCGACCGAGCCGTCGTCGATCGCCTGGGTGCACAATGTGGCGAACGTACGCTCGACGTCGGGGCTCAGGGGCAGGTCGGGGTTGGCGGCGAAGTGGTCGAGGAGGTCCAGCAGCCGGTCCCATGCGGTGTCGGTCATGGCTTCCTCGACTCGTGCCACCGGTCGACGAGCTTGGGCATCTCGACAGCCATGTAGGTGAAGAAGTCGTGGGTCGCGGCGAGCCGTTCGTGGGCAGCGCTGCCCGCATCGACCCGCGTCATGCCGTCCTCGAGCAGGGCGGCGAGGGTCGTGATGGTCCGAGTCTCCGCGGTCATCACCTCGGCCCACGTCGTGCCGAGGACGTTGTAGCGGTCGACCCGCTCGCCGGCCACCCTCTGGCGCACGGCGAGACCCATGCGGGTGAGATAGGCGGTGGCCCCGCTGACGGCGGCGGCGCTGACGCCGAGGACGTCGCCGATCTCCTTGGCCGTGTAGCCGTTCTCGGGCGCCACGAGCAGAGCCGCGAACACCCGAGCCGCCATGCGCTGCATGCCGGACTGGTTGAGCTCGAGCGCGAAGCCTTCGACGAACTCACTCGTCGCCCGGGTCGTCATGCGACGAAGCATACCGGAATTCACAAGATTCAAGGATTTCACAAATCTATGAAAGGGAGTACGGTCGGCGGTATGGACACCGTCATCGACATCGCCGGACTCGTGAAGAGGTTCGGCCACACGACCGCCCTCGACGGCCTCGACCTGCAGGTCACGCGCGGCGAGGTGCACGGCTTCCTGGGACCCAACGGGTCCGGCAAGTCGACCACGATCCGCGTGCTGCTGGGACTGCTCCGCCCCGACGGCGGGAGCGTCACGCTGTTCGGGCGGGATCCGTGGCACGACGCCGCGGAGCTGCACCGGCGCCTGGCGTACGTGCCCGGCGACGTGAACCTCTGGCCCAACCTGTCCGGTGGCGAGGTCATCGACCTGCTCGGCCGGCTGCGCGGGGGACTCGACGAGAAGCGCCGCGCGCTGCTCGTCGAGCGCTTCGAGCTCGACCCGACCAAGAAGGCGCGCACGTACTCCAAGGGCAACCGGCAGAAGGTCGCCCTCGTCGCCGCCCTGGCCAGTGACGTCGAGCTGTTGATCCTCGACGAGCCGACCTCGGGGCTGGACCCGTTGATGGAGGCGGTGTTCACCGACTGCGTCGACGAGTTCAAGGACGACGGCCGCTCGGTGCTGCTCTCGAGCCACATCCTCGCCGAGGTGGAGCGGCTGTGCGACCGGGTCAGCATCATCCGGTCCGGCCGCACGGCCGAGTCGGGCACGCTCGCGGACCTGCGGCACCTCACCCGTACGTCGGTCTCGGCCGAGCTGTCGCAGTCGCCGTCGGGGCTCGAAGCCTTGACCGGCGTTCACGACCTCGTCGTCGAGGGCGTGCGTGCCACGTTCGAGGTCGACACGGTGCACCTCGGTGCTGCGCTCGAAGCCCTGGGCCGGTTCGGCGTACGTACGCTCACCAGCCAGCCGCCAACGCTCGAGGAGCTGTTCCTGCGGCACTACGGCGAGCAGGTCGCATCGTGACCGGTGCGTTGTCGGTGCTGCGGTTCCACCTGCGCCGTGACCGGATGATGCTGTTCTGGTGGATCGCCGGCAACGTGCTCCTCTACTACTCGCAGGCGGTCAGCACCGACGGTCTCTATCCGACGCAGGCCGATCTCGACAAGGCTGCGGCCGGGATGGCCGACAATGCGGCGTTCATCGCGATGGCCGGGCCGGCGCGGGCACTCGACACCCTGGGTGGGCAGGTCGCCTGGCAGGCTTCGGCGTTCGGCGCGATCGTCGCGGCACTGATGAGCATGTTCCTCGTCGGCCGGCACACCCGCGCGGAGGAGGAGACCGGCCGTGACGAGCTCGTGCGTGCCGCTGCGATCGGCCGGCATGCGCCGCTGGCCGCGACCGCGCTGGTCGTGCTGATCGCTGACGCCCTGATGGGTGCGCTGATCGCCGCCAGCCTGATCGCGTACGGGCTGCCGGCGGCCGGATCCTCGGCGCTCGGGCTCGCCGCGGGGCTGACGGGTCTGGTGTTCGGCGGGGTTGCATTGATCGCCGTCCAGCTCGTCGAGAGCACGCGCGCCGCATACGGGATCACGGGCGCGGTGCTCGGAGTCGCGTACGCGCTGCGGGCCGTCGGCGATGTCGGCAACGGTGCATTGTCGTGGCTGTCGCCGATCGGCTGGGGGCAGTACCTGCGCCCGTACGCCGATGAGCAGTGGTGGCCGCTCGTGCTGCCCGTCATCGCTGTCGTGCTGCTCGTCCTCGGCGCGGTGGCGCTGTTCGATCGGCGCGACATCGGCTCGGGGGTGTGGCCCGCGCGCCCGGGACCCGCGCGCGGGTCACTCGGGTCGGCGTCCGCGCTGGCGTGGCGGCTGCAGCGTGGCAGCGTCATCGGCTGGGCTGTCGGCCTGCTGCTCGGCGGCATCGCGTACGGGTCGATCGGCGACGACGTGGCAGACCTGATCGGCGACTCGCAGTTCTCGCAGGACGTGTTCACCTCGGCCGGCGGCTCGATCGTCGACTCGTTCTATGCGACCGCCGCGGTGATGCTGTCGCTGATCGGTGCGGGCTTCGCGATCGCGTCGGTGCAGCGGCTGCGTGCCGAGGAGAGCTCCGGCTTCGCCGAGACCCTGCTGGCGACGGCGCTGCCGCGGTGGCGATGGGTGGTGGCGCACCTCGCGGTGACGGTCTGCGGCACGCTCCTGGTCGTCCTCGCGGGAGGCGTCGGCATGGGGCTCGGGTTCGCGATGGTCACCGGGGACGGGTCGGCGGTGCTGCGGCTCACCGGGGCCACAGTGCCGTACGCCGTGCCGGTGCTGCTCCTGGCCGCGGTGGCCTGGCTGGCGTACGGGATCCGTTCGGGGTGGGCGGCGGTGGGCTGGCTGGGGCTCGGCTTCTGCTTCGTCGTGATGATGTTCGGCGAGGTGCTGCAGCTGCCGGCCTGGCTGATGGACGTGTCGCCGTTCCGGCACCTCGCGCAGACACCGGCGGAGGACTTCCGGCTCTGGCCGCTGGTCGCGGTCGCCCTCGTCGCGGTGGCTGCCGCTGCGGCCGGCATGGTCGCGATGCGGCGGCGGGATGTCGTCTCGGCCTAGAACATGTGTTCGACTCGGCGTACGATGTCGGGATGGAGGAGTTCTTCCAAGGATCGCTGCTCGACATGGGGCAGCCCACGGGTCTCGGACCGCTGGCGCCGGAGCGCACGGTCCTGACGCAGGGCGCGTGGGTCGACGTGCAGCCCGGCTGGGTCACGGGGTCCGACGACCTGTTCCTCCGCCTGCAGGCCGAGGTGCCGTGGCGTGCGGAGAACCGTGAGATGTACGACCGCATGGTCGACGTGCCGCGCCTGCTCTGCCACTACGGCGTCGACGCCACGCTGCCCGATCCGCTGCTGCTCGAGGCGCGCGAGGCGCTGAGCGACCACTACGAGCCCGAGCTCGGCGAGCGGTTCGTGACGGCGGGCCTCTGCTACTACCGCGACGGCCGCGACAGCGTGGCGTGGCACGGTGACCGCATCGGTCGTGGCCGCACCGACAACACGATGGTTGCGATCGTCTCGCTCGGCGCTGCTCGCCGGCTGTCGCTGCGTCCCCGTGGTGGCGGTCAGCAGATCGGCTTCTCGCTGGGCCATGGCGACCTCGTCGTGATGGGCGGGTCGTGCCAACGCACGTGGGAGCACGCGATCCTCAAGACCGCCAAGCCCGTCGGCCCCCGCATCAGCGTCCAGTTCCGCCCCCGCAACGTCCTGTGACCCGTCGTCACCAGGTGGAGCGGTGAGTTAGTCGCCCATCCCTGGATGGAGCGGTGACTTGGTCGCCTCAAACGGGCGCCGACAGGCGAGTAGCTCACCGCTCCACAGGGACGCGGGACCGAATGGAGTGTCCACAACCTGACGGTGCGCAAGTGGTGCCCCGCCAGCAGCGACGCTCTGCTGAAGGAATGCCGCGCCGCCCGTTCGTACCAGACGACCTCCGCCATCGACCGTTCCTCCAATCCGAGGGGTTGGCGCTCGGTCTCAGCGTCCACAAGCTCAACGGCGCGGCCTGGACGAGGATCTTCCCGCGAGTCTGGGTGCACCGCGATCACGAGATGAGCCGCGGCGACTGGATCACCGCTGCGACGCTGGCCATGCCGACTCGTGCGCAGCTGAGCCATGTCTCACGCATTCAGGCACTGGGCCTCGACATCGGGGACGTCAAGCCGGTCCACTTCACAGTCAGCGGTGACCTCCACCTCGCAGTGGATGACGTCTTTCTCCATCGCACGGAGGTCCTGCCGCCGCTCGACGACGTCGGAGTCACCCCGGCTGCCGCCTTCATCCAGTACTGCGCAACCGCCCGGTTGATCGACGCGATCGAAGTGGGCGATTGGCTGCTGCACCGCCGTCACATCACGGTTCTCGAGGTGTCGGAGCTCGCCCGGAGGGATGCATGGCGTCCTGGCGCGAGGCAGGTGCGCCGAGCTCTGCCGTACCTGGATGCTGCTGCCCGGTCCCTGAAGGAGTCGGAGACGCGCGCCCTGGTCGTCTTCTCAGGGCTCCCGGTGCCCGAGGTCAACGTGCCATTGATCATCGCCGGCGAACGCATCGGAGTCGTCGATCTGTTGATTCGCTGCGTCATGCTCGTGCTGGAGTACGAGGGACGGCAGCACGCCGAAAGCATCCGCCAGTTCAACCGAGACATCACGCGCTATGCCGCGTTCCGGCGCAACGACGTCGAGTACCTCCAGGTCACCAACGAGATGCTGGACCGCCCCAAGACGCTGGTCCAGCGCATTCACGCGCGGATGGTGGAGCTGGGGTACGCCGGCCCGCCGCCCGTGTTCGCCGATCGATGGGACGCCTTGTTCGCTGTGATCCCATCGAGCGGTGCGTCAGTCGCCCAACCGGAGCCCGGATGGGCGACTAACTCACCGCTGCGTCTAGCGATGGGCGACTAACTCACCGCTGCGTCTTCCGATGGGCGACTAGCTCACCGCCCCAGCGGCGATGGGTTACTTCTTGCCGCGGTTGGCGCGGTTGCGCTCGGTGGCGTCGAGGATGATCTTGCGGATGCGCACGGCGGTCGGGGTGACCTCGACGCACTCGTCCTCACGGCAGAACTCCAGCGACTGCTCGAGCGACAGCTTGCGCGGCGGCACGAGCTTCTCGAACTCGTCGGCGTTCGAGCGGACGTTGGTCTGCTTCTTCTCACGGACGATGTTGATGTCCATGTCGTCCGACCGCGAGTTCTCGCCGACGATCATGCCCTCGTAGACCTCGGTCGCGGGCTCGATGAACAGCGTGCCGCGCTCCTGGATGTTGGTCATCGCGTACGACGTCGCAGCCCCGGCGCGGTCCGACACGAGCGAGCCCGAGGGGCGCGTCGAGATCTCGCCGGCCCACGGCTCGTACTTCTCGAACGTCTGGTGCGCGATGCCGGTGCCACGGGTGTCGGTGAGGAACTCCGTGCGGAAGCCGATCAGGCCACGCGCCGGGACGATGAACTCCATGCGGACCCAGCCGGTGCCGTGGTTGATCATCTGCTCCATGCGGCCCTTGCGGACGGCGAGCAGCTGCGTGATCGCGCCGAGGTACTCCTCGGGGGCGTCGATCGTGAGGCGCTCCATCGGCTCGTGGATCTTGCCGTCGACCTCGCGGGTCACGACCTGCGGCTTGCCGACCGTGAGCTCGTAGCCCTCGCGACGCATCTGCTCGACCAGGATCGCCAGCGCGAGCTCGCCGCGGCCCTGGACCTCCCACGCGTCCGGGCGCTCGGTGTCGAGCACCTTGAGCGACACGTTGCCGATGAGCTCGCGGTCGAGGCGGTCCTTGACGAGCCGTGCGGTGACCTTGGTGCCCTTCTCGCGACCGGCGAGCGGCGACGTGTTGGTGCCGATCGTCATCGAGATGGCCGGCTGGTCGACCGTGATGAGCGGCAGCGCAACGGGGTTCTCGGGATCGGCCAGCGTCTCGCCGATCGTGATGTCGGGGATGCCTGCGATGGCGACGATGTCGCCGGGTCCGGCGCTCTCACCGGGTACGCGCTCGAGCTCCTTGGTGACGAGCAGCTCGGTGATCTTGACCCGCTCGGTCGTGCCGTCGTGCTTCATCCACGCGACCTGGGCGCCCTTCTTGAGGGTGCCCTCGAAGACGCGGACCAGTGCGAGCCGGCCGAGGAACGGCGAGGCGTCGAGGTTGGTGACGTGCGCCTGCAGCGGCGCGCCCTCGGTGTACTCCGGAGCCGGTACGGCGTCCATGATCGTCTGGAACAGCGGGATGAGGTTGTCGCTGTCGGGCATGCCGCCGTCCTCGGGCTGCGTCAGCGACGCCCGGCCCGCACGCGCGGAGGCGTAGACGACGGGGAAGTCGAGCGCGTCCTCGCTGGCGCCGTCCTCGAGCAGGTCGAGGAACAGCTCGTACGTCTCGTCGACGACCTCGGCGATGCGGGAGTCGGGGCGGTCGACCTTGTTGACGACCAGCACGACGGGCATGTGTGCGGCGAGGGCCTTGCGGAGCACGAAGCGGGTCTGGGGGAGCGGGCCCTCGGACGCGTCGACCAGCAGGATGACCGCGTCGACCATCGACAGGCCGCGCTCGACCTCGCCACCGAAGTCGGCGTGGCCAGGGGTGTCGATGATGTTGATCGTGACGCCGCCGTCGGGCGCACCGGGACCGTTGTAGCGGACCGCGGTGTTCTTGGCGAGGATCGTGATGCCCTTCTCGCGCTCGAGGTCGCCGGAGTCCATGGCGCGCTCGGCCAGCTGGTGGTGCTCGTCGTAGTGGCCCTGCTGCTGCAGCATGGCGTCGACCAGCGTGGTCTTTCCGTGGTCGACGTGGGCGACGATTGCGACGTTGCGCAGGTCGGAGCGTGTGGGCATGCGAAAAAAGTCCTATGCGTGGGGAATGCTCGAACACCTCGGAGCCTTGCCATTCTACGGGGGACGACCGCGTTGAGACGAATCGTGGTTACGCTCCGGTAGTTGATCGTTCACAAACACTTCATTTGATCAAAGGTTGCGTTTGCGTTAGGGTTTCTCGCGTGCCCACACCGGATGAGCTCTACGTCGCGCTCGAGGACTTCGTCATGCGTCTGATGACGCTGGCCGAGTCCGACGGCATGGACGCGATGGTCGAGCTCGACCTGTCGTTCTCACAGGCACGCATGTTGTTCCTGCTCGCCCACCAGGGTGAGCCCATGCCGATCCACGCGATCGCCACCAAGCTGGGCCTCTCCGACGCGGCGACCGGCCGCAACGTCGAGCAGTTGCTCAAGCTCGAGGTCGTGGAACGCCGGGAGAGTCCCGTCGACCGGCGAGTCAAGCTCGTCTCGCTCACCCCGGTCGGCGAGAAGCTCAGCACGCAACACATCGACTGCAAGCGAGAGTCGATCAAGGCCTTCACGGCGGACCTGCCCGAAGACCAGCGCGACAACCTGCATCGCGCGATCAGTGACATCCTCGCCGGCGACACCCTGCGCCGGCAGACCGACTAGGAGATTCGTATGACTTCCCCAACGGGACAGATCGACGACAGCGACAAGATCACCCCCGCGTTGCTCAAGATCGCGGGAGTGGTGGTGCTCGGCGCCATCATGTCGATCCTCGACGTCACGGTCGTCAACGTCGCTCTGCCGACGTTCCAGACCGAGCTGTCGGGCAGCGACGAGCCCCTGGCCTACTCGACAGTGGCCTGGACCGCGACGGCCTACATGCTCGCCCTCGCGGCGGTCATCCCGCTGACGGGGTGGGCCGCCGACCGGTTCGGCACCAAGCGCCTCTACATGACCGCGATCGCGTTGTTCACGATGGGCTCGCTGCTGTGCGCGACGGCGTGGAACATCGAGGCCCTCATCGGCTTCCGTGTCCTCCAGGGCCTCGGCGGCGGCATGCTGATGCCGCTCGGCATGACGATCATGACCAAGGCGGCGGGCCCGCACCGCATGGGCCGGCTCATGGCGATCCTCGGCATCCCGATGCTGCTCGGCCCGATCATGGGCCCGATCCTCGGTGGCGTCCTGATCGACGCCGCCTCGTGGCACTGGGTCTTCCTGATCAACCTGCCGATCGGCCTGGTCGGTCTGGTGTACGCCTGGCGGGTCCTGCCCAAGGACGCTCCTGAGCCGAGTGAGGCGCTCGACGTCGTCGGCATGATCCTGCTCTCGCCGGGCCTGGCGTCGTTGCTCTACGGCGTCTCGTCGATTCCCGAGCAGGGCACCGTCGCTGCCACCAAGGTGCTGCTGCCGGCCATCGTCGGCGTGCTCCTGATCGGGTCGTTCGTGTTCTGGTCGTTCAAGCCCAAGCACCCGTTGCTGGACCTGCGGCTGTTCAAGGATCGCAACCTCACGGTCTCGATCATCACGATGTTCCTGTTCGCCGGCGCGTTCTTCGGCGCGCTGCTCCTGGTGCCGACCTACTTCCAGCAGGTCGACGGCTACTCGGTCAAGAAGGCCGGTCTGCTCGTGGCCGCACAGGGCATCGGCGCCATGATCACGATGCCGGTCGCGGGTGCGCTCACCGACAAGATGCCGGTCGGCCGCATCGTCCCGTTCGGCTTCCTCGGCATCCTGATCGGCATGTTCGGACTGACCCAGAGCACCGACGTCGGCACGTCCGACTGGACGATCATGGGCTGGCTGTTCATCACCGGCCTCGGCATGGGCGCGACGATGATGCCGCTGTTCACGTCGGCGCTCAAGACGCTCAAGGCTGCTGACGTGGCCCGGGGCTCGACGCTGCTCAACGTGACGCAGCAGGTCGCGAGCGCGACCGGCATCGCGACGATCTCGGTCGTCCTGACCAACGCCATGAAGAGCGGCGACATCCTCGCCGGGTCCGACAAGCTCCCGGGCATCGACGGGGGGCTGACTGCGGCGCAGCTGGCCTCCAGCTCGCACACCGAGCGCGGTGCGAAGCTGAAGGACTTGCTGGACGTCTCGCAGGCGACGCTGGACAAGGGCTTCCACGACCTGGCCGACGCGTTCCAGTCGTCCTACTGGGTGGCTTTCGCCGTGCTCCTCGCGACGTTGATCCCGGTCTACTTCCTGCCGCGCAAGCGCGAGCCCGTGCACCTGCTCGACGACGAGGAAGGCGCAGCGCCGGTCATCATGCACTGACGCAGTTTGCGCTGGTTGAGCTTGTCGAAACCACGGACGGCCTCACCGGCACCCGGTGGGGCCGTTCGTCATTCCCGGTGCACCTTGTGGGCCGCCGCTTGGGCGATCGGCTTGAGCACCATGAGGTCGACGTTGACGTGCTGCGGCCGGGTCGCCACCCAGACGATCGCGTCGGCGATGTCCTCGGCGACGAGCGGCTCGCGGACGCCGGCGTAGATCGCGTCGGCCTTGGCCTGGTCGCCGCCGAACCGGTTGAGCGAGAACTCGTCGGTGCGCACCATGCCCGGGGCAATCTCGGTGACGCGTACGGGCTGGCCGTTGAGCTCGAGCCTCAGCGTCTCGGTCATGGCGGTGACACCGTGCTTCGCCGCGGTGTAGCCGCCACCGCCCTCGTACGTGATGTGGCCGGCCGTCGAGCCGAGGTTGATCAGGGTGCCGGCGCCGCTGGCGACGAGCGCGGGCAGCAGTGCGCGGGTCACCAGCAGCGTGCCGATGACGTTGACCTCGTACATGCGGCGCCAGTCGTCGGCGTTGCTGACGGCGACGTGGTCGGTGCCGACGGCACCACCGGCGTTGTTGAGCAGGAGGTCGAGCGTCGGCCCGACGGCCTCGGCGAGAGCGGCGACCTGCGCCTCATCGGTCACGTCGCACGTGATCGCGGTGCCGCCGATCTCGCCGGCGAGGGCCTCGATGCGCTCGGTGCGGCGGGCGACGCAGAAGACGTGGAATCCGGCCTGGGCAAGGGCGCGGGCGGTGGCGGCGCCGATGCCGCTGCTGGCCCCGGTGACGACGGCGTTGGGCATGGCGTCATCGTGCCAGACGGCCGCAGCCGTACGGGCTGGGCACCGGGTGAGACGATGGAGCCGAAAGGCGGCTGATCGATGCTCAAGCGGATCGCGATGCTCTCGGCGCACACGTCGCCACTCGAGCAGCCCGGCGACGGTGACGCCGGCGGCATGAACGTCTACGTCCTCGAGCTCTCCCGCCAGCTGGCATCCCGCGGCATCGAGGTCGAGATCTTCACCCGGGCCACCTCTCGCCACCAGCCCCAGCTCGTCGACCTTTCGACGAGCTCAAGGGGCAATGGCGGCATCCTCGTGCACCACGTCCCCGCCGGACCGTTCGAGGGCCTGCAGAAGAACGACCTGCCGTCGCAGCTGTGCTCGTTCGTCCGCGACGTCCTCCGGGCCGAGGTCGAGCGCGAGCCCGGGCACTTCGACCTCGTGCACTCGCACTACTGGCTGTCCGGCCAGGTCGGCACGGTCGCGCGCGAGCGCTGGAACGTGCCGCTGGTCCACACGATGCACACGATGGCAAAGGTCAAGAACGCCATGCTCGCCGACGGCGACGACGCGGAGCCGATCGGGCGCATCTACGGCGAGGAGGAGATCGTCCGGCTCGCCGACCGGCTCATCGCCAACACGATGGAGGAGCGCCGCGAGCTCATCGAGCTCTACGACGCGGAGCCCGAGCACGTCGCCGTGGTGCATCCCGGCGTCGACCTCGAGGTCTTCCGCGCCGGGCGCCAGGCCGAGGCGCGATCGCTCCTCGGCATCCCCGACGACGCAGCACTGCTGCTGTTCGCCGGCCGGATCCAGCCCCTCAAGGCGCCCGACGTCGTCCTCGAGGCGGCGGCCCGCATGCTGCACGACGACCCGGCCCTGCGCGAGCGCCTCGTCGTCGCGATCGTCGGCGGCGCGTCAGGGTCGGGCCTCGACCGGCCGACGGCGCTGACCGACCTCGCCGCTCGGTTGGGCATTCAGGACGTCGTCCGGTTCGTCCCCACGGTCGCGCAGCCGGAGCTCGCCGACTGGTATGCCGCGGCATCCGTTGTCTGCGTGCCGTCGCACAACGAGTCGTTCGGCCTCGTCGCGATCGAGGCCCAGGCGTGCGGCACGCCGGTCGTGGCGGCGCGCGTCGGCGGCCTGTCGACGGCGGTGTCGGACGGGGTCTCCGGCGTGCTCGTCGACGGCCACGACCCGCGTGACTACGCCGCGGCCCTGCACCCCCTGCTGACCGATCCCGAGCTGCGCGACGCGATGAGCCACAAGGCCGTACGCCACGCGGAGAGCTTCGGGTGGGACGTGACCGCGGACCGTACGCTCAAGGTCTATGCCGAGGCCATCGAGTGGCACCGCACGCACGTGGAGAAGAACGCATGACTGAGACACGCCAGACGATCATGGAGTCGCTCGAGGCGGCGGAGCTGGAGTTCACCGAGCACCGGCCCGGTGTCTTCGAGGTCACCCTGCCGGGGGAGCGCAAGCTGCAGACGACGTGCCGGCTCGAGATCGGCAAGCATGCGCTCGGCATCCACGCGTTCGTGTGCCGCAACCCCGACGAGAACCACGAGACCGTCTACAGGTGGCTGCTGGAGCGCAACCTCAAGATGTTCGGCGTCGCGTTCGCGGTCGACTCGGCCGGCGACATCTACCTCGACGGCCGGCTGCCGTTGCACGCTGTGACGACCGACGAGGTCGACCGCCTGCTCGGTGCCGTCCTGACGTACGCCGACGAGTCGTTCAACACGATTCTCGAGCTGGGCTTCGCATCCTCCATCCGCAAGGAGTGGGAGTGGCGCGAGTCGCGCGGCGAGTCGACCCGCAACCTCGAGGCGTTCAAGCACCTCAAGCCGTCGAGCTGATCACCGCGTCGATCCAGGCACCGAGCGCTGCAGCGCACAGCTCGGGCTGCTCGTGGTGCGGGTTGTGGCCCGCCCCGTCCGCCACGAGGTAGGTCGCGCGCGGATAGGACGGAGTCATCGCCAGCGCGTCGGCGAAGCCGACGACGGGGTCCTGACGGCCGAGGATGAACGTCACCGGCCGCTCGTACGTCGTGAACCGCGACTCGGGACGCACCGAGAGCTCGTAGGCCGCGGTGATGCGGCCGATGGCGCCGGCGTCGCCCAGGCGAGTGCCGGGCGCGACCTCGTCGAGGTAGAGCTGCCAGTGCTGCCTCGTCTGGCGGAACGTGAACTCCGCGAAGTCGCGCCGGTCGTCGTCGGTGCCTCCGTCGAGCGGCTCGACGTCGATCGGGACGAGAGCCGGGACGTCACGCCGCGCATGGTCGGCGATGATCAGCGGTGCGATGAGCGCCATGCCGGCGACCCGCGACGGCTCGCGCCCTGTCAGTGCACGGGCGATGCCGCCGCCGAACGAGTTGCCCACCACGGCGTACGGCTCATCGCCGAGCACGTCGTCGAGGAACGCCGCGACCCGGTCCACGACGTCGTCCGAGGACGAGATCCCGTCGCCGCTGCTCAGTCCGTGGGCCGGCAGGTCGAGGTGGAGCCGGCGGAGGCCGGGTCGTTCCGCGAGCACCGACTCGGTGAAACGGCTGATCAGGCGGCGATCGCCCATGAGTCCGTGCAGCATGACGACCGGCAGGCCGTCGCCGCGCTCGGTCCAGTCGATGCCGGTGGGTTCGTGTCGGGGCATGTGTCGAACCTAGACGGGCTGAGCCGCGCTTTCGGGATCGCGTAGCGTGGCGGGCGTGAAGGTCTTGGTCTTCGCCGACATCACGGACCCGTGGTCCTACATCGGTGCCACTCGCTTCGAGCGGGCTGCCGCGATGTTCTCGATCCTGACCGGCGAGCCCGTCGAGCTGACCTACCGGGCGTTCCAGCTCGACCCGGACGCGCCCAACGACGGCCGGCTCCTGATGGACGTCAATGCCGACGAGCTCGGTGGCGCAGACAAGGCCGAGCTCATCAACGTCCAGGTCACTGCCGCTGCCAAGATCACCGGCATCGACCTCAACTTCGACGAGGCCGTGCGCGCCAACTCGTTCGATGCCTGGCGGTTGCTGACCTGGGCCGACGAGGCCGGTCCCGGGTTCCAGCGCGACCTGCTGCACCAGCTGTGGCGGGCACACTTCCTCGAGGGTGCCGACATCGGCGACCCGTTCGCGCTCGCCACCCGGGCGGCGCTCGTCGGCCTCGAGCTCGAGACCGCCGAGGCGCTGCTCGCCAGCACCGAGTACGCCGACGAGGTCCGCACGCAGGTCTCGACGGGCGAGGCGATCGGGGTCACCCAGCTGCCGTACGTCGTGATCGAGCAGCAGTGGACGCTGTCGGGCATCCACTCGCAGAACGACTACGTGCAGGCGCTCCACCAGATCTACGGCGAGTGGAAGGCTGCTGAAGGTCCCGACGAGCCCCCCACCGACGAGCCCCCCGCCGGTTGAGCTTGTCGAAACCAATAGGCTCGTGGCCATGAGCACCCTGATCCTCCTGCGCCACGGTCACAGCGAGTGGAACGCCAAGAACCTGTTCACCGGCTGGGTCGACGTCGACCTCAACGAGCAGGGCCTCGCCGAGGCTTCCCGCGGCGCCGAGCTGCTGGCCGATGCCGGCCTTGCGCCCGACGTGCTGCACACCTCGCTGCTGCGACGCGCGATCCGTACGGCCGAGATCGTGCTCAACGGCATCGACCGGCACTGGATCCCCGTACGCCGCTCGTGGCGGCTCAACGAGCGTCACTACGGTGCGCTGCAGGGCAAGGACAAGAAGGAGACGCTCGAGGAGTTCGGCGAGGAGCAGTTCATGCTGTGGCGCCGCTCGTACGACGTCCCGCCGCCGGCGATCGAGGACGACTCGGAGTTCAGCCAGACCTCCGACGCCCGCTACGCCGGGCTGCCCGACGAGCTGCTGCCGCGCACCGAGGCGCTCGCCAACGTCATCGACCGGCTGCTGCCCTACTGGTACGACTCGATCGTCCCCGACCTGCTCGCCGACCGGGTCGTCCTCGTGACGGCGCACGGCAACTCGCTGCGCGCGCTCGTCAAGCACCTCGACGGGCTCAGCGAGGAGGCAGTCGTCGGCCTCAACATCCCCACGGGCATCCCGCTGGTCTACGAGCTCGACGACAACCTCAAGCCGACAGTCAAGGGCGGGGTCTACCTCGACCCCGACGCCGCAGCCGACGCGATCGCCGCAGTCGCCAACCAGGGTCGCTGAACCGGGCTCAGGTCTCGTACTTGTAGCCCAGACCCCGCACCGTGGTCAGGGTGATCGGGTTGGCCGGGTCCTTCTCGATCTTGGCGCGCAGTCGCTTGACGTGGACGTCGAGGGTCTTGGTGTCGCCCACGTAGTCCGCGCCCCACACCCGGTCGATCAGCTGACCGCGGGTCAGCACCCGGCCGGGGTTGCGCAGGAAGTACTCGAGCAGCTCGAACTCCTTGAGCGGGAACTTCGTCTCGAGCCCGTCGATCGTCACGAGGTGGCGGTCGACGTCCATGCGCACGCGGCCCTGCTCGAGCGACGCGTTGTCGTCGACCTCGTCGGTGAAGCCGCGACGCAGCACGGCACGGATGCGGGCGACGAGCTCACGGGGGGAGTAGGGCTTGGTGACGTAGTCGTCGGCGCCCAGCTCGAGCCCGACGACCTTGTCGACCTCGGTGTCCTTGGCGCTGACCATGATGATCGGCACCGACGAGATCTGCCGCAGGGCGCGGCACACCTCCGTGCCGGACAGCCCGGGCAGCATGAGGTCCAGCAGCACGATGTCCGCGCCGCCACGGTCGAACTCGGTCAGCGCGTCAGGCCCGGTCTCGGCGATCGCGACCTCGAACCCTTCCTTGCGCAGGACGTACGACAGCGCCTCGCTGTAGCTCGTCTCGTCCTCGACGACCAGTACCTTGGTCACGCGTTCTCCTCATCGATGTCATGGCTGTGTGCCGGCAGGACCAGCGTGAAGGACGACCCGAGTCCGGGCTCGCTCCACACCTCGACCGTGCCACCGTTGCTCGCGGCGACGTGCTTGACGATCGAGAGGCCGAGGCCTGTGCCGCCGGTGGTGCGGGCCCGCGCCGGGTCGACGCGGTAGAACCGCTCGAAGATCCGGTCGAGCTCCTCGCCGGGGATGCCGATGCCGTTGTCGGCCACGGTCAGGCGTACGTCCTCGCCGTCGAGCTGCGCGGTCACGGTGACGCGCGATCCCTCGGGGCTGTAGGTCACGGCGTTCTCGACCAGGTTGCTGACCGCCGCGTGGAGCTGGGCGCGGTCGCCGTGGACGTAGAGGTCGGGCTCGACGGAGGTGACGATCTCGATGCCCTTGTGCTCGGCGTCGGTCGCGGAGTGCTCGGTGGCCTCGGAGACGAGCTCGCCGATCTTGATCGTGGTGGCGTCGTCGCTCAGCATGTCGTTCTGCAGCCGTGACAGGTCGATGATCTGCTGCACCAGGCGGGTGAGCCGTTCGCTCTCGAGGTGCATGCGGCTGGAGAAGCGGACGACCGCCTCGGGATCGTCCTTGGCCTCGCCGACCGCCTCGGCGAGCAGGTTGAGCGCGCCGACCGGCGTCTTGAGCTCGTGGCTGACGTTGGCGACGAAGTCGCGGCGGATCGACTCGACCCGCTGCTCGCGCGTACGGTCGTCGGCCAGCACCAGGATCAACCGGGAGGTCAGCGGTGCGACGCGGGCGTGCACGTACGACGTGGTGCCGCGGCGCGGCTGCAGCGAGAAGTCGGCCTCACGGACCTGGCCGTCGCGGCGTACCTGCCGGACCAACGTCATGAGCTCCTCGGGCTCGAGCCGGTCCTCGTGGACGATGCCCATGGCGAACGCCGGGGCCGACGCCTTGACGACGGTGTCGGAGGAGTCGATCAGGACGGCGGAGGAGGAGATGACCGACAGCACCTGGTCGGCGCCGGGCGGCACCAGCGGGGTCGGCTCGGGCACAGCGGCCTCGCGGCGCTCGCTGAAGCGCCACAAGTAGGTGATCATCGCGCCGACGGCGGCGCCGATCGCCCCCGCGATCAACAATCCTGCACTGGTGTCCACAGGATTGATCGTAGAGGGCATTTCCGCCCCGACCGGCACTCTGACCCCTGCAGCGACAGGCCTTTCGGTTGCTGTTCACACCGCGTTCACCGGAGGTCGCCGTCCGTTCATCCCGGCTGCCTACGGTCTAAGACATGCGCGATCAGTATTACGAACAGCTCGATGCCATCGTCGACGACCTGGTGAACCTGACCGGGACCGTACGCCGTGCCGTGGCCGACGCGACTAAGGCCCTGCTCGAAGCAGACGCCCAGATCGCGGAGTCCGTCATCGCCGGCGACAAGGACATCGACGAGGCCACCGAGATCATCGAGGAGCGCGCACTGCTGCTGCTCGCCACGCAGCAGCCAGTCGCCACCGACCTCCGGCAGCTCGTCGCGACGCTGCGCATGCTGACGGACCTCCAGCGGATGGGTGACCTGTCGGTGCACGTGGCCAAGGTGGCCCGGCGCCGGATGCCCGACTCCGCGGTGCCCGAGCACCTGCACCCCACCATCACCGCGATGGCGACGGTCGCCGACTCGATGATCGACTCAGCCTCGCGCATCGTCGCGGACCGCAACGTCGACGCCGCCGGCCAGCTCGAGAACGAGGACGACGAGATGGACCGGCTCCGCAAGGACCTGCTCCGCTCGCTGCTCGGCGACTCCTGGACGTACGGGGTCGAGCCGGCCGTCGACCTGGCGCTGCTGGGCCGCTACTACGAGCGCATCGGCGACCACGCGGTCTCGATGGCCCGCCGCGTCGTCTATCTCGTCACCGGCCAGCTGACCTGAGGTCTCAGCCGGCGACGACCTTGAACGGCACGATCACGTCGCCTGACGGAGCTGTTCTGCTGGCACGATGCAAGGCATGAGCGACAAGCCGGCTCCGTGGGACGCGATCCACACACGCGCTGCGTCGTTGTCGCCCGATCGCCGTGCGTGTTTCGCGCTTGCGTGTGCGGAGCACCTCGTCGCTGTTGAGAAATCCACCCGAGGATCGTCGTTGCGTGAGATGTTGTCCGAAGGCTGGGCCGCTTGGTCTGGGCAGACGGGCGACCTTGCTGCGGTCCTGCGCGCGCTTGAGCCGCGGGAAGGCCTCGATGAGGACGAAGTCGCCTGTGTCTACTACGCGCTCGATGGGGTGGCCCGCGCTGGTCCGAGAGATGCCACCATCTGGGCGTCTCAGCGGGCCATCGACGCGGCGTACGCACGGGTTCCACGCTCTGAGGGTGCAGCCACGTTCCGCCCACTGGATGAAGACACCGCGATGCCTGTGGTCCAGTCAGAGTTTCGTTGGCAGGACCGGGTCTTGCAAATTCTGGAGACCAACGCCGACCTCGCGGAGGCGGGCCAACAGGTTCGATCGTGACGTAGCCGTATCGGTGACCTTGCGCGAACTACTCGGCGCTGTCGGTGGACTCGGTGTCGGTGGGCGTCGGCGACGGCTCCGGCGCGGGAGCAGTGGCGACCTCGTCGTACTCGGCGGTGCGGGTCACGACGGGCGCCTCGATCGTGACGGGCGCTGCGTTGCTGAACGTGAGGGTCAGGCGTACGTAGTGGCCGGCTGCTGCGCCCTTGGTGATCGAGAAGATGCTCGGCGAGGCCACGGCGCCGACGACCGTGCCGACGCCGGCCGGGAGGTCGAGGGGCGTCGGAGTCGGGCTGACCTGGAGCTCGTCGCCGCCGAGCGTGGTGGCGGTGATGGAGTCCAGCGTCTGCGCTTCCTTGGTGTTGTTGACGATCGACGCCGCCAATGTGGCGGACCCGTCCTCGTTGGCGACGAGCTGCGTGTTCATGACGTCGAGCTCTCCGCGATGGTCGGCGCCGACGGCCGCTTGGTAGACCTTGCTGGTCTGCGCGTTGAAGCTGGTGCCGCACGCACCGAGGGTCAGGAGCGCCGTCGTGGCGAGGGCGGTGGCCGCGATGCGGCGACGTCGTACGGTGCTCACGAAATCACTGCTTTCAGTCCGTCGTTGGTGCGTCGAAGAGTCGCCACGATCGTATCGGAGGGCCCTTCGATCTCTGCCTTTGACCTGCTGCAATGTCATCTGGTATGGGCGGGATGGCCTGAAACGACAGGGATCGAGATCCGTGACGCATGTTAGACTGGTCACCTAGGAAAGGTGTTTTCTCTATGACTTTTGTTGTCGGCGAAACCGTTGTCTATCCCAATCACGGCGCTGCAGTCATCGAGGACATCGAGACCCGGACGATCAAGGGCGAGGAGCGTGAATACCTCGTGCTGCGCATCGTCTCGCAGAACGACCTGGTCGTTCGCGTTCCCGCATGCAACCTTGACCTCGTCGGAGTCCGCGACGTCGTCGACGAAGCTGGGCTTGAGCGGGTTTTCGGAGTCCTCCGTGCCGAGCACGTGGAGGAGCCGACCAACTGGTCACGGCGCTACAAGGCAAACCTCGAGAAGCTGCACTCGGGTGACGTGCTCAAGGTCGCCGAGGTCGTACGCGACCTGTGGCGCCGCGATCACGAGCGCGGACTGTCCGCCGGTGAGAAGCGGATGCTCGCCAAGGCTCGCCAGATCCTGGTCTCCGAGCTCGCGCTCGCCGAGAAGACCAACGAGGACAAGGCCGAGACCCGTCTCGACGAGGTTCTCGCGTCCTGATCTGACACGCATACGAAGCCCCCGACTCCACGAGTCGGGGGCTTCGTCGTGTCCTGGGCGTGGCGGTGAGCTGGGTCGAACGTCGTGGGTCCGGGTTCGACCTAAGTCACCGCGTCTGGGGTGGGGCGGTGGGCTGGGTCGAACGTCGTGGGTCCGGGTTCGACCTAATTCACCGCTCCCGACGGGTCAGAGGGGGATGACGAGGGCCGTGGCGATCGCGGCGATGCCTTCGCCGCGGCCGGTGAGCCCGAGGCCGTCGGTCGTCGTCGCCGAGACACTCACGGGACCGCCGATCGCATCACCGAGGACACGCTGCGCCTGGACCCGTCGCGGCCCGATCTTGGGGCGGTTGCCGATGACCTGCACCGACACGTTGCCGACGCGCCAGCCGTGATCGCGCAGGCGCTGCTCGACGTCGGTGAGGAAGTCGACGCCCGAGGCGGCGGCCCACTCGGGCTCGCCGGTGCCGAAGATGCTGCCGATGTCGCCGAGTCCGGCAGCGCCGAGGGTCGCGTCGACGATCGCGTGCGCGACGCAGTCCCCGTCGGAGTGGCCCTCGAGACCGTGGTCCTCGTCGGGCCACAGCAGGCCGGCGAGCCACATCGGGCGACCGGGCACGAGTCGATGGACGTCGGTGCCGATGCCGATGCGCGCAGATGTCACAGGTCGATCATGCCGTACGTCCGGCAGCATGGGGATCCGCGCGGGACCATGGGGGAGTGACCTCACGGCGATCCATCCTCAGCGGACTCCTGTCGGCCGCGGCAGCGATCGCCGCCAGCGAGGGCCTGGCCGCGTTGTTCAACCTGCGAGAGTCCCCGATCCTCGCGGTCGGGCAGTCCGTCATCAAGCTGACTCCGGGCCCGATGGCCGAGGCGATCATCGGCGTCGTGGGTCACGCCGACAAGCCCCTCGCCGTCACGAGCGTCGTCGTCGCGATCCTGCTGCTCGGCGGCCTCGCCGGCCTGTGGTGGACCGCGCACCGCCTGCGGTCGTACGCCTTGGTGGCCGGCCTCGTCGTGCTCGCCTCAGCGGCGGTGCTGGGCCGTCCGCATGGCGGCGGTCGCGGGGTGCTCGCCAGTGTGGCCGCCGGTGCGGTCGTGCTCGCGGTCCTGCACGCGTTGCACCGCGACGAGGCACACCTGACGGTCGACGAGTCACGACGTACGTTCCTGCGTACGTCCGCGATCGTCGCCGTCGCCGCGATCGTCGTCGGCTCGGCCGGCGAGGTGCTGGCGTCACGCCATCGCCGCCGGCAGGCACTGGAGCGCGTACGGGCGGCGCTCAAGCTCCCGTCGAGCCGGGTGCCGGTGCCGGCCGGTGCCGACCTCGCCGTCGAAGGACAGGGATCGTGGCTGTCGAGCAACCGCGACTTCTATCGCATCGACACCGCGCTGTCGCCGCCGCTCATCGACCCCGAGGACTGGACGTTGCGCATCCACGGGATGGTCGAGAAGGAGCTCACGCTGACCTACCAGGACCTCATCGACCGCGGCCTCGAGCACGAGTGGATCACGATCTGCTGCGTCTCCAACCCGGTCGGCGGCAACCTGATCGGCAACACGGTCTGGGGTGGAGTGCCGATCAAGGCCATCCTCGACGAGGTCGGGATCAAGCCCGGCGCCGACGCGCTGCTGTCGAAGTCGGACGACGGCTGGACGTGCGGCACGCCGCTCGCCGCGCTGACCGACGGACGCAACGCACTCCTGGCGCTGACCATGGACGGCGAACCCCTTCCGATCGCGCACGGGTTCCCCGTACGCCAGGTGGTCCCCGGCCTGTACGGCTACGTCTCGGCGACGAAGTGGGTCGTGGACTGGGAGGTGACCCGGTTCGCGGACTTCGAGGCCTACTGGACGCAGCGAGGCTGGGGTGAGCGGGGCCCGGTCAAGACCGAGTCACGCATCGACGTGCCGCACAGCGAGGAGACGATCGATGCCGGCACGACGACGATCGCCGGCGTCGCCTGGGCGCAGCACGTCGGCATCGACGGCGTCGAGGTGCGGATCGACGACGGCGAGTGGCAGAAGGCGACGCTCGGCGCGGTGCCCAGCGTCGACACCTGGGTGCAGTGGAGGCTGGACTGGACGGCGACGCCGGGCGATCACTCGATCGAGGCGCGGGCCACGAATGCCAAGGGCGAGCGGCAGACCGAGGAACGGGCCGACGTGCTGCCCGACGGCGCGACGGGCTACCCGGGCATCACCGTGAAGGTGAAGTAGGTGTTCCTCGAGCCTGTCGAGAGGACGTCATGTCGACAGGCTCAATGACCGCTCGAAACCGGCACCTACCAGCGGGGAGTGTCGGGCGGCAGGGGGCGGGTCGTGGGGTGCATGACGTAGACGACGCCGCCGCTGCCCTTGAGCCACGCGCGCTCGAACTGGGCCCGTGAATAGATGCGCCGCACGGTGGAGTTGCTCGCCGCAGCGGGGTCGTTGACGATGACCCGGCCGCCGGCGGTGAAGCCGCGGATCACCAGCAGGTGCCCGGGGGTCGACGAGATCGGGGCGCCGTCGAGGCCGCCCCTGTCGAACGCGATCGAGGCGACGAGCGGGATGCCGGCCTTGATGAACGCCTCGGCGTCGCGGAGGTTGTGCAGCCTTGTGACGAACGAGTCGAGGCCGTAGCGAGAGGCGTACGCGGTGTTGAACGGCCAGTTGCCGGTGCCGTCGTACGCATAGTCGAACGTGTCGCGGGCGGCATAGTCGACGAAGCCGTCGGCGTAGCGGCCCCACTTGTAGTCAGCGGCTGTCGGGCCGGTGCCGAAGTAGCGCAGCACCATCGAGGTCGAGGTGGGGGAGCACCAGGCCTCGCCGCCTCCGCCCCACTGCGGGTACTCCCCCCGGTGGATCATCTGCGACGACCGGGGCACGGCGAGCTCCTTGGTCGCGGTCATCGTGGTGCTGCTGACCGCGGCGGAGCGCGAGGTGTAGCTGGCGGCGACCGCGCCGACCGACTTCAGGGTCGGGCTCGCCTTGGTCTTGACGTGGCGCATCAGCTGGACCCGCACCTGCCAGCCGCTGAACGTCTTGCCGGTGTTGGCGATCACGGTGTCGGTCGAGAGCCGTGCGAGGTCGTCGGTCTGGCTCGAGCTCGAGGCGCGCTTGATGTAGGACGTCGCTGACGCATGACGAGCGATCACGTCCCAGCTGCCGATCGTCGAGCCGCTGCGGACCCGCACCTCGACCTTGGCCCACGTGCCGACGGGCGTGTCGATGCTCCACGACGGGATCAGGCTCTTGGCGGCGAAGCCCGTGGTCTGCCACGGCGACGTCCAGTAGCCACGGTCGTAGTGCAGCGCTCCACCGCTGACTCGCGGGTCGTCGTACGTGATGACGGACGTGCCCGAGCCGAGCGTCATGGCGCTGGGCTTGGCGGCGAGGCCGACCGACGTGCCCTTGGTGAAGTCGGTCGTGGTGTCCCAGCGGGCGTATGCGGCGGTGTCGGTCGCTGCGGCGGCCGGGACCACCGGTATCACGGCGAGCCCGAGCACGGTGGCGGCGACAAGATGGGGAAGGTGGCGCATCGACCCATGGTAGGTGACCTGTGGGTCGTGGGGGGCTGATGTGACTCGCGCCCCGCTCCGGTGAGCGTCCGGAGGATGCCGGCCGAGCCGATAAGGTTGGCCCGTGGCATTCCAGCTCTATGACACTGCGTCCCGGCAGATCCAGCCCCTCGTCCCGGTCAAGCCGGGACGAGTCTCGATCTACCACTGTGGGCTCACGGTGCAGGGCCCGCCGCACATCGGCCACATCCGCAAGGAGGTCGTGTTCGACGTCCTGCGGCGCTGGCTCGAGCGCTCGGGCTTCGAGGTCACGATCGTCGCCAACGTCACCGACATCGACGACAAGATCCTGGTCAAGGGCGCCGAGCAGGGCCGGCCGTGGTTCGCCGTGGCGTACGAGAACGAGCGTGCGCTGCACGCCGCGTACGAGGTGCTCGGCTGCATCCCGCCGACGTACGAGCCGCGGGCGACCGGTGTCGTGCCCGAGATGATCGAGATGATGCAGACGCTGATCGAGCGCGGTCACGCGTACGCGGCGGAGGACGGCTCCGGCGACGTCTACTTCGACGTACGTTCGTGGCCGTCGTACGGCGAGCTGTCCAACCAGAAGATCGACGACATGCAGGCCGCCGAGGACGCTCCGCCGGAGGGCAAGCGCGACGCCCGCGACTTCGCGCTCTGGAAGGGCCACAAGGCCGGTGACCCCGAGTCCGCCTCGTGGCCGACGCCCTGGGGCCGCGGCCGTCCGGGCTGGCACCTCGAGTGCTCCGCGATGGCGTCGAAGTTCCTCGGCGACGAGTTCGACATCCACGGCGGCGGCCTCGACCTGCGCTTCCCGCACCACGAGAACGAGCTCGCGCAGTCGCGTGCGGCGGGGCAGCAGTTCGCCCGGCTCTGGATGCACAACGCGATGCTCAACCTCGCCGGGTCCAAGATGTCCAAGTCCGTCGGCAACACGCTGCTGGTCAGCGAGGTCGTCAAGCGCGTACGCCCGATCGACCTGCGCTACTACCTCGCCGCGTCGCACTACCGGTCGATCGTCGAGTTCTCCGAGGAGTCGCTGGCCGAGGCCGCGACGGCGTTCCAGCGGATCGAGGGGTTCGTACGCCGTGCGGCCGAGCTCGTCGGCCCCGGGGAGCTCGGTGACGTCTCGGCTACGTTCGCTGAGGCGATGGACGACGACCTGTCGGTGCCGGCCGCTCTTGCGACGTTGCAGGCCACGATCGGCGAGGGCAACAAGCTGCTGGCCGAGGGCGCCGGTGACGCGTTGCGAGGCGTGCTGGCGAGCGTACGGGCGATGCTCGACGTGCTCGGTTTGGACCCACTGTCCCCGACGTGGGACCGTGGAGGTGACGATGCGGCGTACGCGCAGGTGATCGACTCCCTCGTGGGCGGCCTGCTGGAGCAGCGCCAGGAGGCGCGAGCCACCAAGGACTTCGCCACGGCGGACCGAGTACGTGACCAGCTCACGGCCGCCGGCATCGAGATCGAGGACACTCCGCAGGGCGCGAGATGGTCCGTGAAGGGCGACAACTAGACATGCCAGGCAACAGCAAGCGCAGAGGCGCGATCAAGAAGACCGGCAAGGGCAACCCCACTGCCGGGTCAGGTGGCCGCCGCCGCCAGGGCCTCGAGGGCAAGGGCCCGACCCCGCGCGCGGAGGACCGCCCCAACCACAAGCTCTACAAGATGAAGAACGCCGCGCAGAAGCGCGAGCAGGCGCGCCCCAAGCGCAAGCAGGGCGATGCCGCCGAGTGGGTCGCCGGGCGCAACTCCGTGCTCGAGCTGCTCAAGGCGACCGTGCCGGTGCACGCGCTCTACGTCGCCGAGGGCACCGACCGCGACGAGAAGGTCCGCGAGATCTTCAAGCTCGCCGCCGAGCAGCACGTCAGCCTGCTCGAGATCGGCCGCATCGAGCTCGACAAGCTCACCGGCGGTGCCGTGCATCAGGGCATCGCCGCGAAGCTCAACGCGTACGAGTACGCCAACCCGCAGGACCTGCTCGACCTCGCCGCGGAGCGTGACGAGCCGGCATTGATCGTGATGCTGGACGGCGTCACCGATCCCCGCAACCTCGGCGCGATCATCAGGTCCGCCTCGGGCTTCGGCGCGCACGGGGTCGTCATCCCCGAGCGCCGCGCCGCGCAGATCACCGCTGCGGCGTGGAAGACCTCGGCCGGCGCCGCGGCTCGCGTGCCCGTGGCACGGGTCACAAACCTGACCCGCACGCTCAAGGACTTCCAGGAGTCGGGCTGCATGGTCATCGGCCTTGCCGCCGACGGCACGGTCGACATCGCACAGTCGCAGATGATCGACGGCCCGGTCGTCGTGGTCATCGGCAGCGAGGGCAAGGGCCTGTCCCGCCTCGTCGGCGAGACGTGCGACGAGATCGTCTCGATCCCGATGTCGACCGGACTCGAGAGCCTCAACGCGGGCGTCGCGGCCGGCATCGCGCTCTACGCGATCGCCCAGGTCCGCGGCTGACCTTCACCGGTGGTTGAGGAGCCCGAGGAACGAGGGCGTCTCGAAACCACCGGTGGTTTCGAGGCTCCGGCCGCGGACGGCCTTCGCACCTCAACCACCTGGTTGATTCAGAACGCGTGGTGGGTGCCGAAGGTTCGCTGGTGGTACGACAGCGGAGCACCGGCTGACGGCACGGCGTCGATGACGCGGCCGAGCACGATCACGTGATCGCCCCCTGGGACGAGCGCCTCTACATCCGCGGCGACCCAGCCGTGGGCGTCGACGATCCGCGGTGCACCGTGGTCCTCGAACCACGGCACGTCGGCGAAGCGGTCCGGAGTCGAGCCGGAGAACCGCAACGCGACCTGGTCCTGGTCGGCGGCCAGGATGTTGATGCCGAAGCGGGCGCCCTCGGCAAGCCGCGCGAGCAGCCGTGAACGTACGCCGAGCGAGACGAGCACCATGGGCGGGTTCATCGACAGCGACATCACCCCGCTGACGGTCGTGCCGTGCGGCGCACCGCCGGCCGAGGTGGTGACCACGTTGAGGCCGGCAACGAGATTGCCCATCGTGGCCCGCAAGCCTTGTTCCAGCCGCACGTCACTCGTGACGGTCATTCGTCGGTCCTCTCCCGAGAGCATGTGGTTCCGAGTCTGGGCTCTCGGTCACCCGCCCTCGACCCGGCTCAGATCCTGAGACCCGACGTCGGATGCGGACGAGATGTGCTTCGCGCGCAGCGCGCGGGATAGCACAGATCTGACCCGTCGGATGGGACGGTCCAAGCCTCGAAACGGCTCCTGACCTGCGCTTTCGCGGCCCTAGCGTCATCGGCATGAACTCGATGACCCGGCTCGTCGCCCGCCTCGCGGTCGACCTCATGCGGACCCACAGCGCGACCTGTCGCTGACCAGCGCCTCGCCCGTCCCGTACGCCCGCACGTCCATCGAAGGAACCCGCATGACCATCTCCGTACGCAAGCTCACCAGCCGCATCGGCGCCGAGATCACCGGCGTCGACCTATCCGCCCCGCTCGACGCCGAGACCGTCGCGGCGATCCGCCAGGCGCTCAACACCCACAAGGCCGTCGTGTTCGACGGCGCCGACCTCGACCAGCAGGGCCAGGAGCGCGTCGCCGGCTACTTCGGTGACCTCACCGCCGCGCACCCGACGGTGCCGCCTGCCGAGGGCAGCGCCGCGGTGCTCGCGGTCGACAGCACCCAGAGCAAGGCCAATCAGTGGCACACCGACGTCACGTTCGTGATCAACCCGCCGGCGATCTCGACGCTGCGCAGCATCACGGTGCCGCCGTACGGCGGGGAGACCCTGATCGCCGACGCGGCCGGCGCGTACCGTGACCTGCCGCCGGCGCTGCGCGAGCTCGCCGACGGGCTCTGGGCAGTGCACTCGAACGACTACGACTACGCCGTGCCGCCCGAGACGCTGACGGAGCACCAGAAGGCGTACAACGACACGTTCACCTCGACGGTGTTCGAGACGGCGCACCCGGTGGTCCGCGTGCACCCGGAGACGGAGGAGCGCGGGCTGTTCATCGGCGGCTTCGTGCGCCGGCTCGTCGGGCTGTCCAACACCGAGTCGCGCGACATCCTGCGCCTCCTGCAGGCGTACGTCACGCGGCCCGAGAACATCCTGCGCTGGTCGTGGTCGCCGGGCCAGCTGCTGATCTTCGACAACCGGATCACGCAGCACTACGCGATCGACAACTACGACGACCAGCCGCGGCGCCTCGAGCGCATCACGGTCGCCGGTGACGTGCCGGTGTCGATCAGCGGCACGCAGTCGTACGTCATCACGGGCGACTCGAGCCACTACTCCGCCGTCGCCGAGAGCCGGGCCGCATGAGCACCGGCTTCGCGCCGGCCCGCGCACGTACGCCCCGCCGTGAGGTCGCTGCGCCGCGCGAGCGGACGACCGAGACGTTCACGGCACCGGCCGGACGCGAGGGCAGCCGGCTCACCCGCCTGCGGCGCCGCGTGAGCTGGCCGCTCGGGATCTACACGACGCCCGTCGCGATCCTCGTGCTCTGGCAGGTCACCAGCGAGCTCGGCTGGCTGCCCGAGAAGATCGCTCCGGCTCCGACGGCGATCGTGCAGGCCGGTGTCGACCTGTGGAAGATCGGCGAGCTCGGCACCGACCTCACCACGTCGCTGCGACGCGTCGGGATCGGGCTGGCGATCGGCCTCACGATCGGCATCACGACCGGCATCATCGCCGGCCTGCTGCGATCGGGGGAGTACCTGTTCAACGGCGTCGTGCAGATCGTGCACACGATCCCGCTGCTCGCGGTGCTGCCGCTGATGATCGTCTGGTTCGGCATCGACGAGCTGACCAAGGTGCTGCTGATCTCGTTCGGCGCCGGGCTGCCGATGTACCTCAACCTGTTCGCCGCGATCCGCGGTGTCGACCAGCGGCTGATCGAGATGGCGCGAGCGGCGGGGGTGGGACGAGCGCGGCTCATCACGCGGGTGCTGCTGCCCGGCGCGCTGCCGGGATTCCTCGTCGGCCTGCGGTTCTCGCTGGCGTACAGCGTCCTGGGTCTCGTCGCCGCGGAGACGGTCAACGCCAACGCCGGCATTGGCTACCTCATCAACCGCGCGCAGACCTACCTGCGCACGGATCAGGTCTACCTGGGACTCGTGATCTACGCGGTCCTCGGCCTTCTGGCCGATCAGTTCGTCCGCATTCTCGAGCGGGTGCTGCTCCAGTGGCGCCCGAGTTATGAGGCGCAATGAGCACCAGGACCACCGCGTCCGTCGACGTACGCAAGGTCGGCCGGCGCTTCGGCGACCGGGTCGTCCTCGACGACCTGAGCCTGACGATCGGCGAGTCCGAGTTCGTCGTGCTGCTGGGCCCGTCCGGGTGCGGCAAGAGCACGCTGCTCCGGCTGCTGGGCGGTCTCGACCGGCCCGACGCCGGCACGGTCAGCGTGCCCAAGGCCCGGGCGATCGTGTTCCAGAACGACCGACTGCTGCCGTGGCAGCGCGTGCTGCGCAACGTCACGATCGGCCTGTACGAGGCCGGCGCCGACGAGCGGGCCCTCGCAGTCCTCGACGAGGTCGGGCTCAAGGACCGGGCCCGCGCCTGGCCCAAGACGCTGTCAGGCGGAGAGGCGCAGCGGGTCTCGCTGGCTCGCGCACTGGTCGCCGACCCCGACCTGGTGCTGCTCGACGAGCCGTTCGCCGCGCTCGACGCGATCACCCGGCTGCGCATGCACGACCTCGTGCGCGAGCTGCGTCACCGGCACAACGCCGCGATGCTGCTCGTCACGCATGACGTCGACGAGGCCATCGCGCTCGCCGACCGGATCCTCGTGATGAGCGACGGCCGGATCGGCAGCTCGTACGACGTCCGGCTCGACGAGGACGAGCGCGACGTCGGCACCGCACGCGAGGACCTCCGGGCCTCGCTGCTGGGCGACCTCGGCCTCGCCGCCGTCCACTGATCCACCCACCTCCCTTCCGCAAAACCCCCTCAAGGAGCTCCACCATGAACCGCACCCTGCCCAAGATCGCCGCCGCCCTCGGTGCGCTCGCGCTTGCGAGCACGCTGACCGCGTGCGGTGGGGCCGCCGACTCGTCGACCGCCAAGAAGGTCAACCCCGAGTGGAAGAAGTACACGTTCACGATCGGCCAGCAGAGCGACGGCATCGTCGAGCTCGCCGACGAGTCGGGCGCGTTCGACTCTGCGTCGTACAAGATCAAGTTCGCCAAGTTCGACTACGGACCACCGCTGGTGCAGGCCGCCGCGTCGGGTGACATCGACCTCGGCAGTGTCGGCGCGGTGCCGCCCATCACGGGTGCGGCCAAGACGCTGGGGTTCCGGATCATCGCGATCCAGACGCCGACGGACCCCAACCGCGCGCTGGAGAACATCATCGTGCCGAAGGGTTCGCCCATCAAGACGCTCGCCGACCTCAAGGGCAAGCGCATCGCGATCCCGCAGGGCAGCTCGGCACACGGCCTGGCGCTCAACGCGATCCAGAGCGTCGGCCTGACGCCCAAGGACGTGAAGTTCGTCTTCCTGCCGCCGGCCGACGGGCAGACCGCGTTCGCGTCGGGCAAGGTCGACGCGTGGGCGATCTGGGACCCGCAGTCGTCGCTCGCGGTCTCGCAGGGTGCGCGGGTCATCGCCAAGGGCGTGCCGCCGCTCGACTACGGCAGCCAGTTCTACGTCGGCTCCAAGAAGACGCTCGACGACCCGGTCAAGCGCAAGGCGCTCGCTGATGTGCTGAAGCGGCTCGCCAAGGCGTACGCCTATGCGCACAAGAACCCCGACAAGCACGTCGAGGCGCTGGTCAAGGAGACCGGGCTCGACCCCAAGGTCATCAAGAGCAACATCGCGGCGTGGAGCTTCACGATCAGCGCGGTGACCCCGGCGCAGGCCAAGGGTGAGCAGAAGCTGGCCGACAACTTCTACGACGCCGGTGAGATCACGTCGAAGGTCGACGTGAACAAGGTCATCGACAACGTCCTGCCCGCCGGGTTCGGTGTCTCATGAGCGCGCGTCAGCTGCACCTCAACGCGTTCCTCATGGAGGCCGGCCACCACGAGGCGGCCTGGCGGCTGCCGGAGAGCAACGTGGACGCGGACTTCGACCTGCAGCACTGGGTACGCCTGGCGAAGCTCGCGGAGGACGCGAAGTTCGACTCGCTGTTCCTCGCTGACGGTCCCGCGCTGCAGGGCTCGGGGGAGTTCCGTCCTCCGGGACAGCTCGAGCCACTGACGCTGCTGACCGCGTTGGCGGGCGCGACGAGCCGGATCGGGCTCATCGCGACGGTCTCCACGACGTACAACTCGCCCTACAACCTCGCGCGTCGGTTGGCTTCGGTCGACCACGTCAGCGGCGGTCGAGCTGGCTGGAACATCGTGACCTCCGCGACCCAGCGCGAGGCCGACAACTTCGGCCTCGACTTCACCCTGGGTCACGGGGCGCGGTACGAGAGGGCGGCGGAGTTCCTCGACGTCGCGCTCAAGCTCTGGGACAGCTGGGAGGAGGAGGCGCGCGTCGGCGACAAGGCGGCCGGCCGGTTCGCCGATCCCTCGCGGATCCACCCGATCAAGCACCACGGGCAGTACTTCCGCGTGGAGGGTGCCTTGAACGTACGGCGTCCCCCTCAGGGCTACCCGCTGCTGGTGCAGGCCGGGTCGTCCGACGACGGGAAGCAGTTCGCCGCGGCGTACGCGGAGGCGATCTTCACGGCGCACCAGACGATCGAGCGGGCGCAGGACTTCTACGCCGACATCAAGGACCGGGCCCGCAGGATCGGCCGTGATCCTGACGGGATCAAGGTGCTTCCGGGGATCGTGCCGGTCATCGGCTCGACCGAGGCGGAGGCCCAGCAGCTCGCGCAGCAGCTGGACGACCTGCGGGTCCCCGAGTACGGCCTGCTGCAGCTGTCGACGATCCTCGAGGTGCCGGCCGAGTCGTTGGCGCTCGACGAACGGCTGCCGCGGTCGGTGGTCGACCGGCCGACGGTTGAGGGCTTCCAGAGTCGCGCCGACCTGATCGTCGAGCTCGCGACGCGGGAGGACCTCACGGTCCGCCAGGTGCTGTCGAAGCTCGGCAGTGGTCGCGGTCACCACACCGTCGCCGGGACGCCCGAGCAGGTTGCCGACACGATCACGACGTGGTTCGAGAACGGTGCGGCGGACGGGTTCAACGTCATGGGCCCGGCGTTGCCGTCAGGCCTCGAGGCGTTCATCGAGCACGTGCTGCCGATCCTGCGCTCACGCGGGCTGTTCCGCGAGGACTACACAGGCAGCACGCTGCGGGAGCACTACGGCCTCGAGAAGCCCGCCAACCAGTTCCACGCCCGGGAGCTGGCCGGGGTCTGACGGAGCGCGCCGCGACGCGCCGAGATTTGGCCTCGGATCCACCTCGGGTCCAGGCTCCGTGGTGGTTCACCCGCCACATCGCGGTCGCCTCAGTCGTATCGTGGCCGTCGGGGGTGGTCGCGATGGACAAGGTGCGCAGGCGAGGGCTGGTCGCGATGGTGGCGCTGGCCCTCGCCGGGGCGGTCCTGCTGGGCCTCGCCTTGTGGGTCACGGTGTGGTTGTTCACCGACGTCCTGGTGATCAAAGGTGCGTGACGGGTCCGCGAGATTCGGATGCAGTTGCACCACGAAGTGAGCCTTCGTGGTGCACCGGAATCCACATCTCGGCGACTCAGCCCAGGACTTGGTCGAGGTAGTCGTTGGTGAAGGTGCGGTGCGGGTCGAGCTCGTCCCGTACGCCGACGAAGTCGCCGAACCGGGCGTAGCGCTCGGCGAAGTACGAGGCGTCGAGCGTGTGGAGCTTGCCCCAGTGCGGGCGGCCCTCGTGCGCCGTGAAGATGTCCTGGGCGGCGGCGAAGTACGCCTGGTAGTCGCTGCGCCAGTACTGGTGCACCGCGACGTAGCAGTTGTCGCGCTCGTGGCCGGTCGAGAGCCACACGTCGTCGGCGGCGGTGAAACGTACCTCGATGGGGAACGAGATGTTCTCGTGTCCGGCGCCGAACCACGCCTTGAGCTCGGCGAGCACCAACGGCAGCGCCTCTCGCGGCATCGCGAACTCGGACTCCCGGAAGCGTACGGTCCGCGACGACACGAACACGTTGAACGAGTCGTCGACGTACTCCCTGGCACTGAGCACCGAGGCGGCGACGGAGTTGACCCGCGGGATCCACGAACGCTTGCGGGCGACGACGCGGTTGAGCCCCTCGAACACCGTGTTGCTCAGGAACTCGTCGTCGAGCCAGTGCCTGAACCGGCCGACGGGTCGGCGCTCGGTGCCCTCGGCCACGCGGTTGTTGCGCTTGGTCAGCGCCTTCTCGGTGTGCGGGAACCAATAGAACTCGAAGTGGTCGTTGTCGTCGACGAGCGCGTCGACCTGGTCGAGCACGTCCGGCAGCGCCATCGGCTCCTCGCGGGCGTGCAGCAGGAACGCGGGCACGCACTGCAGCGTCACCTCGGTCACGATGCCCAGCGCGCCGAGCGTGACCCGGGCGGCGCCGAACCACGGGTGACTCTCGTCGATCTCGAGCACGTCACCGTCGGCGGTCACGAGCTGCACGGCGACGACCGCGGCCGAGATGCCGAACAGCTTGCCACCCGTGCCGTGGGTGCCGGTCGAGACGGCGCCGGCGACGGACTGTGGGTCGACGTCGCCGAGGTTGGGCAGCGCGAGTCCGCGTGCCTTGAGCTGCGGGTTGAGGTCGTGCAGCGAGATGCCGGCCTGCACGCGCACGCGGCTCGTCGCCGAGTCGTGCGCGACGATGCGGTTCATCCGGTCGAGCCGCAGGAGCACGCCGTCGGTGGCGGCGATCGGCGTGAACGAGTGGCTGGCGCCGACGGCCTTGACCTTGAGGCCGCCGGCCTCGCGGACGATCCGCTGGACGTCGGCGGTCGAGGCGGGGTGCTCGACCCGTACGGGATGCGTCTCAACGCTGCGACTCCAGTTGGTCCAGGTCGTCATCCGAAGTTCTTGCCCTCTCCGCGATAGGTCGGCACACGGGTGACCACACCGTCGGCGGCGACCAGCGCGACCTCGTTGAAGCGCTCGCACATCTCGCCGGCCTTGGCGTAGCGCATGACCACCCGGTCGCCGATGTTCAGGTCGCGGGCAGCCGTGCCCTTGACTGGTGTTTGCACCTCGCCGGCGCCCTCGGTGCCGATCGCCTTGAGCTCTTCAGGCCAGGTCGGCGTGGGCTGGCGGTTCTTGTTGGTCGGCCCCGAGGCGATGTATCCGCCGGCGAACAGCGTCGCGATGTCGGGAGCCGGCTTGCGTACGACCGAGAGCACGAAGTACGCCGCGGGTCGCGCCTCGAACGCGTCGTAGCCGTCGAACAGCGTCGGCGCGAACAGGCCGGAGCCGGCCGTGAGCTCGGTGATCGCCGGGTCCTGACCGGTGACCTCGAGGCTGCCGGTGCCGCCGGCGTTGACGATCTGGAGCTCGGCGTGCTGCGCGACTGCGTCGACGACCTTGGACCGCCGCTCCAGCAGGTCGGCGGCGGAACGCTTCTTGACCAGGCGTACGGCCGGCGAGGAGTCGGGCAGCCCGGCGATCTGCGCGTCGTAGAACATTACGCCGACGAGGTCGAAGCCCGGACGAGCGGCGATGGCCGCCGCGAGCGCGCCGGCCTGCTCGGCGGTGTGCACGGGGGAGCGGCGTACGCCGAGGTGCACCGGCCCGACCTTGAGCGAGGAGTCGACGTCGATGCACACCCGGATCGGCGGGTGGCCTGCCCCGAGCAGGCTGTCGATGTGGTCGAGCGACTCGGTGCTGTCGACCATCACCGTGATCTGCGCACGGCGGCGCTCGTCGGCGACGAGGTAGTCGAGCGAGCCGCGGCTCGTCGTTGGATAGGCCAGCAGGATGTCGTCGATGCCGTTGTCGACGAGCCAGTTGGACTCCGCGAGCGAGTAGGACATGACACCGGCGAAGCCCTCGCGCGCCAGCGTCCCCTCGAGGATCGACCTCACGCGTACGGACTTGCTGGCCACGCGGATCGGCACGCCGCCCGCCCGGCGTACCAGGTCGTCGGCGTTGGCCCACAGCGCCGGTTCGTCGATCACCGCGAACGGGGTGTCCAGGTCCTGTGTCGCGGCGAGCAGTCGGGCGTACGGGCTGGACGTTTGTGGCACCTCGTCAGTATGTCGCACGGCTGGTGCACGAATCGGTCACGGATACTGGACCGATGCGCAGGCTCACCCCACTCCTCCTGGCTGTGGCGATCGTGGTGTCGGGGTGCAGCTCCGGCTCGTCGGACCCCGAGCCGACGCCGACCGCGACCAGCAGTCGGCCAGTGACGCTGGCGTCACTCGGACTCGACTGGCCGACCGCACAAGGACGGCTGGTCGTGCCCAAGGTGCCTTCGGCTCCCGCCGGCTTCGACGACAAGACCCTCGGCCGCATGGCGACGGTGCTCGAGAAGTGGGCCCGGCTGAGCACGGTCGACGACGGCGGGTGGCACAGCGGCGACCCGCTCAGCGACGTCCGGACGGTGCTGCCCAAGGAGACCGCCGGAACGTTCGAGCAGCAGCTCCGGGGCCAGATCTCGCCTCACCTGGCTGTGGCGAACGTGTTCGGCGACGACGTGACGGTGGTCGGCTCGCCGATGATCACCACGGCGTGGCGTGTCGCAACCGAGAAGGACCAGGCCAACGAGCGGTTCGTACGCCTCGAGCTGCAGACACGTGCGGCGTACGAGGTGCGCATCGGCAACGGACCGAGCCGCGTCATCGGCGTGCTGCGCGTGCACAGCCTGACGGCGTACAAGGACACGACCGACGACTTCGGCATCGGCGGCGGGTGGCAGGAGTTCGGCGCCAGCGACTGCGCCCTCGCCCTCGACGACCAGCTCGTGCCCGACAGCGACCGCGAGCACGGCCTGAAGGATCTCAAGACGTTCATCAAGGTCGGCAACGGTACGAAGCTGGAGATGCCGGAGCTGCCGGTGGAGGACCAGGTCGATCCCGAGTTCCTCAAGCGCTGCCGCGACGGCCAGGTCTGACGCCTCCCGGTGGTTGAGGTGCGCAGGCCGCCTGCGGCCGGAGCCTCGAAACCACCACGCCTCTGACTCGCTACGATGGTCCCCGGGCTTCGGCCCGTACGCCTCTGTAGCTCAGTTGGTAGAGCGCCTCACTTGTAATGAGGATGTCGCGGGTTCGAATCCTGTCGGAGGCTCAGGGAAAATTCGGGTTCGATGAATTGGGCCGCGCACCCCCGGCGCTCCCCCGCCGGTTGAGGACCTCCAGATCGGCCCGATCGGCGCTGTCGCCGAGGTAGTGCACGTAGATCTGCGTCGTCTGCAGGGACGAGTGCCCGAGCCATGCTTGGACGGTCGAGATCGACACCCCGGAGGCCAGCCAGAGGCAGGCCGCGGTGTGCCGCAGGTCGTGCAGCCGCCGGCCTCGTCCGGTCGTGGCCCAGCGGATGGACCGTTTGAACCCGGCCGCGTGAAGCCGCCCGCCGCTGGAGGAGGTGAGCAGCAGGTCGTCGGCACCCTTGTCCTTCGCCATGCTGCGCACCAGCGGTAGCAGCTCCTCGGACAACGGGATGTGGCGCGTCCGACCGCTCTTGGTCGACTTGGCCTCGACCGACTCGGGTGCGGATCGGCGGACCACCAGCCGCGGCATCGGCACCTCGATGAAGTCCGCGACCCGCAACTCGCGTGCCTCAGACCACCGAAGGCCAGTCCAGGCCAGCAGCCAGACGACATCGGCCAGGTGCTCGTCATGGGCGGCGATGTCGCTGCGGACCTCGACCAGCTCCGGCTCGATGAACGGCTGCATGCCCTGGGCCGGAACCAGCTGGTGCGCCACGCTCGTACGAGCGACCGGGTTGTCGATGCGCAGTCGCTCGCGCACGGTCCACGAGAAGAAGCCCGACAACACGGCGCGGAACCTCCTGACCGACGATTCCGCGTACCGGCGAGACCAGGCATCCAGGACGCGCTGGACCTCGCGATCGGTGACGCGCCCGGCGTGCAGGTTGCCAAGGTTGGGCGGCATCAGCTTCACCATCTCCATGTCGGCCTTGTAGGTCTTCACCGCGACCGTGTGCCGGCGCGACTCCATGTAGGTGGCGAACGCCTTACGGCACTGGACCTCCCCGGCACGCGGATCGGTGCCGCCGGCCAGCGCCGCCTTCTCGCGACTGAGCCATCCGTCGGCTTCGCGCTTGGTGTCGAACGTCTTGCTGGTGACGTACTCGCGACCGTTCTTGAGCGTCGCTCGCCAGCGACCCGAGCGGTCTTTTCGGACAGGCATCAGGAAGCCCGTTCCTCGATGTACGCGAGCAGCTCGTCCTCGCGATAGCGCGGCGTGTGATCGGTGACCCACACGAACCGCGGGCCCTTACCGGTCTGGCGCAACCGGCACAGCGTTGAAGGCGTGACGCCGAGGATCTTCCCAACCTGGGCCGGCGTCAGCAGCTGAATCTCTGTCATGGCACTCGTCCGTCCTCCCACCCCGATAGTGGATAGCCATCCGACCCTCCAGTCTGAGCCGGTGAGGTGGGGAACGTTCCGACTCGAACGACATCTGTGGAGAACCGGTTGCATGGCCCGTGCCTGTGGAATACGGGCACAACCCCTAAGGCCTGATTCCATGCGTCGTAGGGCCAGAGAACGTCGAACTTTCGGGGGGACGTTGGGAGGGGAACGTTCCTTTCGCCGCTCTCGACAGTCTTGAGCCGCGGATTTGCAGCACGACGGTCACTCATCTGGTCCCAAGGCAAGGGAGGAGCGCACTCTCAGTTGCCGGCGGGGTTCCAGCGGTCGCGGTTCCAAACGCTCGATGTTTCGTGCGCTCCGATGGAAATCGCGATCCGAATCATGTGTTCTGTCAGGTCGTGAAGGCGGTCGCACATCCCCGCCAAATAGGTAGACGCGTCCGTCCGCTGCCCCTGGATCACTAGGCCAGTGACCTTGCCTGCTTCGTGGTGTCTCGAAAGACTGTCCTGGTGTGCGGCGCGGTTCCTAAGGCGCCGCAGTTGAGCTAGCCACCCGGCTGGTTCCAGATGGGTCTCGCCTTCGATTGCAGCGTCAATCTCGAGGATCAAGCGCCACACACTGTCGTTCGCGATGTCCGACTGCTTAAGCATGTCGCGACACCGCTCCCATCTGTATCGAAACACTGGAAGTCGGTCATCGACGCTGACGTCGCGAGCCTCCTCGACGGCGCGGATGAGAAGAGTAATGCCGGCGTCAAACGCGCTCGAGAGACTATTCAACGCACCGTCTAGGGCCATCTCAATTCCGACCATCCGGTCGAATGAGCCTTCAGGGCCGCCGAGTTCAATTAGCGCTCGGGTATGCCAATCTGCCGACCAAACCCGGTATCGAATCCATGCGACGCCACCATCGCTGCCAGTCAGGTCAAAATAGTGGGGGCCAGCCGGCCAGCGCACGTCGCTGGAGGTTTGCCCAGTTCCCGGCCCTGCTGCTTCGGACGGATCCACGGGATGATCCAATCACGGACCTCACCGCTGCTCCGGTCACCGAAGCCAGAAGAGGAATGACACGAGTACGAACGCCCTGCAGAGTGCGATTGGCGGACCAGTCCTCATTCCCTGTTTTTGAGACGTTTGTCGACTCCTGCACGCAACGACATCTCGACTCGGTCGAACCTCTCGATCTGCTCCTGAAGTGTTTGCTGCTGAGCATCAGATCGTCCGGCGGCTGCACGAGTTCGCTCGACGTCTCGGGTTGTGTGCAGGTTCAATCTCACGATCGCGATCGCTCCGGACGCAGCGCCTTGAGCTGCACGTACCGCCAGCGCTGAGTCACCACGTGCTGAAAGGAAGCCGACCTGGAAGGTAAGAACGCCGACCTCACCGACCCTCAGAAGACGATCGACCATGTCCAATGGTAGGTCCGTGGCACGCCAGGAGGCTCTGGCAAGGCGGTCATTGATCTGCCTTCGGGCGGCGCTATCGGGCGGTGAGTCGTCACGCTCACGCCGCAGGGTGATGACCTCATCGAAGATCTCTGAGTCCGTTTGAAACGCCTTCTCTAGCCAGCCCTCGATATCAGCCAACTCAGAGTCGTGTGTGCCCAGGATGGGCGCTGCCTCTTCATACCCGGGTCTACCCGTGGTTAGCGCCGCCACAGTTTGGCAGAGCTTGATCGCCAGCAGTCCCAGTAGTGCGGCCGCCGAACCAGACCCAGGCTTGTGACTGCCTGCGCCGAACTTCTTGAGCAGGTCCCGCGTCTCGAGGCTCAGCAGGTCGTCCATGCGGAAATTCTAGGTGCGAGACCGTCTACGCTCCCGTGGTTTCGAATCACGGCTGGCAGCATGACTCTATGTCCGAAAGCCCCGCTGACTTCGAGATTCGAATCCTTGAGGCTGCGGACGACGCTCTAGTGTCCTCGGTCGTCGAGTTAGGCGACAAGCACAAGAAGACCTTGGGGCTTATTCCGCGGGGGGCATTCCGCGAGTATGCGGAGCGTCAGCGGATCCTAGTAGCGACGGCCAACGATCGGCTCGTCGGCTACGCGCTCTTCGACCTGCCAGCGAACCGCATTCGATTGGCACAACTGTGCGTTGCCGATGAGGCCCGCCGGACGGGCGTGGCCCTCGGACTTGTCGAGGCGCTGTCTGCTGCGTACCCAGACCGATCTGGAATCGCCGTACGATGCCGTCGCGACTGGCCGGCCGCAAGAGTGTGGCCAAAGCTTGGCTTCGAGCCTCGATCCAATGCCCCGGGCCGCAGCGCTGCTGGCCATCTAGTTACCGCTTGGTGGCGAGATCACGGCCACCCAGACCTCTTCAGCGAAGCGGCTGTTGATGACGACGTGACGATCGTTGCGCTCGACAGCAACGTCTTCCGGGACCTGCATCAAGATGGACGACCAGAAGGCGCCGAGTCTCAAGCTCTGCTCGCCGACTGGCTTGGCGAGAGTATCGAACTGATCGTCACCGCGGGTCTAAAGGCTGAGCTGAACAATGAAGGCGAGCCTCGGGCGCGAGAGCGCTTGCTCGGCGCCGCCGGCGCGTACCGAACGGCGAAGACAAACGTCTCGCAAGTCAGCAAACTAGCGAGTAGCCTCCTTGAATCGATCGATGAGACAGACCGCCTGAAGGATCGCAGCCTGCTCAACGACGCTCGCCTTGTGGCCGAGGCGCATCTTGGAGGAGCTGACGCTTTTGTCACCAGAGATGAGAATGCTGTTGCGGCGTTTGCCGAACAGAGCGATCTGATCGGCGCGATGTGGGTTTCATCGCCGGCAGACTTCATCGTCCACCTGGATGAGCTGCGGGATTCCGCGAACTATCGTCCGTCTGAACTCCTCGACACTGGATACACAATCTCGCAGGCGTCCTCAACTGAGGAACGGGAACTCGAGGTCTTGATCAATCACGGGCGAGGAGAAAATCGACGGGACTTCCTACGACGGGCGCGAATCGCTGCCGCTGAAGTAGGACACAAGGGTTCTCGCCGGGTCCTACGCGACCCGAATGGCGCGATCTGTGGCGGCCTGTTCGCCACGTGCCGCGACGGATTGCTCGACCTCTCACTCATCCGAGCCACGGACCCAAAACTTCCCCGGACCATCGCCAACCAGATGGTTCTGCTGGCGAGGCAGGAAGCTCGTGAGCGGGGCGCCACTCGGATCGTGATTACCGATGATGCGATCACGCCTGCCACAGAGGCTGTACTTCATGACAACGGGTTCGCGAGAAATGAGAGCGGCGAACTCGGCTGTGCTGTGGTTGACGGTTGTCTTCCATGGGCGAGTGCCCGTCAGAGGCTCGAGCAAGACGGCCTGGGGAGGTCTCTTCCTGCGCAGATCCCAAGCCGTCAAATCGCGGCCGACTTCGAGCGAGTCGCGTGGCCGTTGAAGATCGTAGATGCTGAAATCCCTTGCTTTATTATCCCAATCCGGCCTGGACCAGCCGCCGAGCTATTGGGCCATCGATCCATGCTATTTGGACGTGACGCCGACCTAGGACTGTCTCGTCAACACGTCTACTACCGGGCGCCCGTACCGCTGGTTGTGTCTGCGCCAGGCCGCATCCTTTGGTATGTGAGCGGGAACGAAAATGAGGTGGTCGCTGCGTCCCGGCTCGACGCCGTCCAGATTGCCCACCCAGGTACGCTGCATCGCAAGTTCAAGCGACTTGGCGTTCTGGACCGGACAGTCGTCGATCAATCGGCGCGCGACGGCGTAGCCGCAGCGCTCACGTTCAGCGATACCGAGATCTTCAATAGCCCAATCAGCCTGGCGCGCCTGCGAACCCTCGACCAGAGCGGAGGGCTCACTCCACTACCCTCACCAAGGGTGATCTCGCCCTCGAACTTTTTTGCGGTCTATGGGGAAGGCGATCCACAGTGAGCGGCATGCAGCAGGGTGCCGCGCAGCGGCCGGATCGCAATGATCCCGTAGTGGCGAGTGCTGCGGATGGGTTGTTCATGTCCATCAAACCGCACTATGCGGAGCGCATCCTGACCGGCGAAAAGACAGTCGAGCTAAGGCGAAAATCTCCCACGAGAACTCCGTCTGCGGTGGTCATCTACGGCTCCGGGACCGTTAAGGCGGTGATGGGGACTGCTGACCTCTCCGGAATTCGAACAGCCTCACCTGCGGAGATCTGGGATGAGTTTGGGATCCGTTCGGGTATCGCTCGACGGGCATTCGACGAGTACTTCGCAGGATCCGACCGAGCTACTGCACTTGTTCTCGAGAATGCCCGCGAAGCGGAGAGGCGAATCCAACTCCCCGCGCTGCGACACTTTGGCCTCGAGCCGCCCCAAAGTTGGCGCTACATCTCTGGGCCCCTCCTCGAGGTGCTCCAATCCGAGATGTTCGACGCAACCGCCACGATGCCGGAAGACAGAGATTTGACGTTTGGGGGCAATCGCCCGGCAGCGGTTGGCACCGCCGTCGCCGATGTCCTTACGCACGCGGTCGGGCTCCACTTCAACGGTGTCCGCAAGTTGATCGACGTTGTGGTCAAGCGTTCCTCGTTTGGAGCAAGAAACGCTGGCGACAGGATCAAACCCATCTGAACAGCTCCTGCGACACCCTGAAGGAATAGAGGGCGGCGGGAGCCGCCAAACTTCTGCGCACGGTGACAATCAGGCGGCAGCAGCCTCGGCATGCCATCAGGAGCTACGGCCTTCGGATCATCGGTAGATGGATGGCATCCATCAGTCCATTGCGTATGGCGTTGTGGGTCGAGTCCCATTTTGGATCTGACTGCAACATCCCTTCGCGAGCGAGTCGAGCCATTTCGTAGATCACGCGCCGGCATCCAGCTGGTGACACCAACGTGCGGTCGACGCAGGTGCCGATTGGGTGCTCGAGTGTTTCAACGCGATCAACTACCTGGACTGCGATCGCGCCTTGAGTGGCCGCGCGGCGCTCCTCATACGCGGCTCGTCGGCAGGCCTGCGAGCACCAGATCGGCGGTCGTCCAGTCGGCTTTCGCTTCACTTCTTTGCCGCATCGGGGGCATGTTCCCCCTGCGAGCTTTCGGCGGTTCTCCTCGCGCATTTCGCGCTCATTGTCTGTACTCATGACCCCTAAGGCCTTTCGTACGGACGCAAGGGGCCACCGAGAATGCAAGAGGTGTGTGGATGTTGGACGAACAACTTTGGGCGCTGGAGGGGGTTCGCCGCGTGGATGGCGCGTACTCCTAGTTGGCAGTTCATCGCCGTCGAAACTTCGTGAAACGAAATGAATGGCTGCGGAGTGAGTCCCGGTGTCACATCCAACGTGCCTGAGGCGACGCTGACGATGTCGTCACCAATCGTGAACCGAAGTCCTAGTCCGAAACGTTCGGACCAGAAGGGGTGGGCGTGGATGGAGGTGGCAGTTGCCGGGCCCACCCACGTGTCCGCAGAGACTGCTGGTCTGCGTTGAGATAGCAGAGCCCGATCCCTAGACGGTTCCATTGAATGGCGTTACGATCACACCTAGTGGAACACCCTAGGAGGAATCTCGTGCCCGGTCCGACCATTCAGTTTCGGCGTTTGAAGCACCTGCTCATCGCATTTACCTCACTCTTCCTTACGATCGGAGTGTTGGCTGGAGTTTCGGCGTCGAGTGCGACAGCTACCGGCGCACCGGTCGTGATCACGGCTTCGCCCTCTGGCAGTGGGTCGGCGTGCACCCGCAGTCACCCCTGCAAACTGTCGACCGCCAAATCGCATGCGAGGGTGTACGCGGCTATCAGCGGACGCGACGTTCAGGTCGTGCTGCTCGGCGGGACGTACCGAGTCACGAAGCCACTGCAGTTTTCCTCGGCTGACTCCGGGCGAGGGAAGCACTCGGTCTCCTACGTCGCCGCATCCGGAGCGACCCCTGTCATCTCGGGAGGTCGTCTGGTCTCCGGATGGAAAGTGTCGGATTCAAAGAAGAGGATCTACCGGGCGAAAGTGGGGGCCGCCGCATTCCGTGACCTGTATGTCGACGGGCGCCGGGCAGTTCGGGCGCGTGGGCCGATGAACCCAGCGGGCGTCGTTTCCACGGCCGATGGTTACTCACTTCCAGACTCGACGATGAGCGCCTGGAAGGACACGTCTGCGATGGAGGCGGTGGCCCGCATCTACTGGAAGGAGCTGCGGTGCCCGGTCGCGAACATCACGGGGACGCAGATGACTTTCAAGCAGCCCTGCTGGAAGAACGCGAACTTGCACTCGGGACTGGGTATGCAGAACGTTGCTTGGTTCGAGAACGCCTATGAACTTCTCGACTCCGCAGGGGAGTGGTACTACAGCAAGCCGAGCGGATACCTCTACTACAAGCCGCTCCCGGGACAGAGCATGAAGACTGCGAAGGTCACGGTGCCCGTCGCTGAGCAGCTTGTAGTCGTCAAGGGAACGGCAGACAAGCCGGTGGAGAATCTCAATTTCTATGGCATCAATTTTCGCGAGACGACCTGGAACAGCCCGAGCTCTGCTGAGGGTTACACGCCCGCTCAGTCCGGATTCCGTGTCATGGGCGAGAACAGCGGTTGGGCGTCTGCGCGTACCAAATGGGTGCAATCACCCGCGGCTGTTTCCTTCCGTTATGCGAAGAACGTGGACTTCTCTCGAAACCTGATGCGAAACATCGGGTCGGCTGGACTGAATCTTGAAACCGGTGTGCAGGACGCGAATGTTTCGGGCAACGGGTTCACGGACATCGGGCTTAGCGCCATCCAGCTTGGCGGGATCACGGAGAAGGACCACCACCCTGCTGTGAGCGGAGATGAGACGCAAGACCTCGCCGTGACGAACAACATCATCAGGACGGCCGGAGCGCACTATCGCGACGGGGTCGGGATCTGGGCCGGCTACATTTCTGACTCGCGTATTGAGCACAATGACCTCAAGTCCCTTCCGTACTCCGGGATCTCGTTTGGATGGGGCTGGGGGCTGTTCGATGAAGGCGGAAATCCGAACTATGACGGCAACGGTGACGTACCCGTCTACGACTCACCTTCGAACAACACTGGCAACTCTGTCCGCTGGAACCGCATCTCCGACTACATGCGCGAGTTGGCGGACGGCGCTGGGATCTACACCCTGGGCAACGCCGGAGGCAGCGTGGTCAGCGACAACTACATCACTGATTTGAAGAACCCGAACTACTTTGGGATCTACTTGGATGAGGGCTCGAGCGGCCTGCGGCTGAACCGCAACGTCACGTGCCGCACCGGGGAAAGCTGGTTGAACGTGCACGCCAGCTTCCGCAACGTCATCCTTCACAACTTCGCTGACGTTGATGAATACAAGATTCCCGGCACAGAGCCGTCAGTCGTGGACATTGATGAAAACTCGAGCGGTTTGCCCTGCCAGGCACTGCCAGCCTCGATCATGAAGAGTGCCGGGCTGACGCCCGGATCGGTCAGCAAGTTCTCGTCGCCGTGGAGGGCTCTCGTTGCGCGGCCCGACTCCGCCGACAATGAGGCGCCTGCGAAGGTTTCGGGTCTGCAGGTTGTCGCAAGCACGAGTTCGCGAGCCACCCTGGACTGGGACACTTCGACGGATAACCTCGGGACCACCGGTTATGAGGTCTCGGTGAACGGCGTGGTGTCCTACGCAACGGAGCACCCGGGCGTGACCTTGGGTCGGCTCACTGCAGGTAAGTCGATCGACATCTCAGTCCGCGCCCGGGACGCCGCCGGCAACCTCTCGAAGGATCGGACGATCACGTTTGACGTTCCCGAAGCCAGCGAGTCGGACACCACTCCGCCCACTGCTCCGAGCAACCTCAGGGTTGCCGGTGCTGGAACGTCGTCGATCGTGCTCGAGTGGTCGCCGTCAGAGGATCTCGTGGGCGTGGAGAAGTACGAAGTTACGGTTGGGGGACATGAGCCGATCACGACGAACAAGACGAGTGTTGCCGTCCCCGGCTTGGAAGCGGATGCCAGCTTCGACGTGAAGGTCGTCGCGATGGATGCCGCAGACAACACCAGTGCCGAGGCAACGATCGCTGCGGAAACCAAGCCCGTACCTGCTCGGCCGGAGGCCCTAGATCTGCCTGGCCTCGTGTTGTGGCTGGACCGCGGGTCGGTCACTGCCGGTGATGGGGATCGCGTCGCAGTCTGGTCTGACTCCTCGGGCTCAGGTCACGACGCTGCCCAGGCCACCGAGAATGCTCGACCTCTGCTCGACGCAGCCGGGGACGGCTCCCGTGGTGCGTTGGAGTTCAACGGCGCATCCAGGCTGTTGGAGACTGGCGAACCGGTGACAGACAGCCAGCAGTACACCGTGGCGGTCGTTTCGACGGTCGACACCGATGCCTGGGGTCCCTTCTACAACGGGGACAGCAGTTTCGACGGCTACGGCTTCTACAAGTTGCAGACGAGCCTGCACGGCACCATCCACGGCGGTTCGGGATTCAACACCTACGGACCGGTCGAGAATGCGGGTCAGGTGCAGGTGCAGACAATCGTGGGAAGCGCCGGCGAGGAGCGCATGTACGTGGATGGGGCGCAATCCGGCAATGCGGCGACGACTTCGCCGAAGAAGCCGACGCGCTCGACATTGATCGGCGCGGTGGACCGTTTCGCACCGTTTGCTGGCGACATCGCCGAGGTTGTGGTCTTTGATAGGGCTCTATCGAGTGAGGAGCTCCAGTCCGTCAACGACTTCCTCATCAACCGCCACAGCTGACCCGAGACGAGCGCGTGGGGCCTTGGACTCGGTCCAGGGCTCCACACGCTCGCTCCGGGAAACCGATTCGAAGGGAGATCGCAGTGCTGATCTCATCTGTAGACGTACGCCTGGTGGACGTGCCGCCAGCCGAGCCGCAGTTTCACTGGCGAGCTGGCCTGATGTCCTCGCCGCGGGGCGTGACGTCAGCCGGTGTCCTCCGAATCGAGACCGAGAGCGGCCATGTAGGCGAGGCGTACTGCGTGCGAGGGCCGATCTTCAGCGACATCGTTGACCGTGTCCTTCGTGATGCGTTGATCGGCAAGGACGCCTCGTTGCGGGAGTGGCTGTGGCACCTGGTGTGGGAAGCCGACAGAATCGAGGAGCTCCCGATCTACACGTTGGGCGTCGTGGACGTCGCGTTGTGGGACATGGCTGGACGGCGGTATGGGGTCCCTGCGTACGAGTTGATGGGTGGATACCGGCGAGAAATACCGGCTTACGCGTCGACCAGCACGTTTGGTGACGTCGCCGAATTTCTTGACGTGGCGGATCAATGTTTGGCACTGGGCTATAAGGCGATCAAACTTCACGCATGGGGCAATGCGCGAGCTGACGCTGAACTCTGCGTCCGGTTAAGAGAGCATGTTGGCGACGACGTCGACCTGATGTACGACGGCTCGGCTGGATTCGACCTGGCCGACGCGGTCTACCTCGGTGATGCGATCGCCAGCGCCGGCTACCGGTGGTACGAAGAACCGATGCGAGAGGCCAGCATCGGTGCGTATGAAGTACTCGCGACCAAAACGCGTGCCCCGCTTCTCGTGGCAGAGACCTCGGACGGCAGCCACTACAACGCCGCAGACTTCATCCGGTCAGGCTGCGCGACCTATGTGCGGACGAGCTCCATGTACAAGGGCGGGTTCACAGGCGCCCTACGCACGGCCCATCTCGCCGAGGCTCACATGCTGCGTGCGGAGGTTCACGCCCCAGGGATCGAGAGTCAGCATCTGTGCATGTCGATTCCGAGCTGCACCTACTACGAGTCTCTTGTCACGTCGAATCCCGTGAGGCGTGAGCTGGCCGTGACCGACCAGGGCCTGGTCCTGGCCCCTGAAGGACCAGGAGTAGGCCTTCCCGAGTTCGCTCGCCTCTAGTCAGTTCTCACAATCCCTCCGAAGGAGCTTCATGACGTTCGCACGTGCCGGAGCGCTAGTACTCGAGCGCTCTGTCGTCTCAGTTGAGGCGGGTGTCTGGCCTGACCTGTCTGGCCCGGTCGACATCGACGCGAGCAGCTGTGAGCGAATCCCGGAGATTCGCCGGGCGACTGAGAGAGGGGAGTTCCCGCGTACTGAGGGCGCTTTGGAGAGTCGGCGGCTCACCGGGCGGCTGGTCTCGACCGATCATGGCGCGCGAGGTGTGTGGTCTCTCGCCGATCCGCGCAACGGTCCAAACACGGGCGCCGCCCTCGAGGCTGACGGTGGAACGATGAGCTTGGTCGTGCCCGAATGAATGGGTCGGAACGGACACATTCTCCTGCCTCACTGGGTATGGGGACGGCAGGCATCGGGAACTTGCGCGAGGCCGTCTCAGATGATGCGGCCCGCGACACCGTCGGCGCGGCGATCGAGAGTGGTCTCGAGGTTTTCGACACGGCGCCGCACTACGGACTCGGGCTCGCCGAAGAGCGACTGGGTCAGGCGATAAAGGACATCGGCGTCACGGGGCTTCGAGTCATGACAAAGGTGGGTCGAGTTCTGGAGCCGAACCCTTCGCCGACCGGGTCAGACCTTCCCGCCGGCGGATTCGCGGTCTCGGACGTCCTCCGGCGACGGTTCGACTTCAGCGCTGCCGGTATCAAACGCAGCTGCGAAGAAAGCCTTGCGAGACTGCAAATCGATGCGTTGGACACGATCTTCCTCCACGACCCTGAAGGTCACATGCCTCAGGCGCGTGACGAGGGCGTGTGGGCAGCGCTCGACCTGAAACGAGCGGGAGTGGCTCGCCGCGTTGGTGTGGCCACGAACAGCGCGGTGACTGCGTCTGCCTTCGCTGAGGATGGGTTGGTAGACGTGGTGATGCTGGCCGGTCGGTGGACGCTCCTCGATCGCACGGGGGAGGCTGCTCTGGACGCCTGTGCGGCCAAGGGAATCGCCGTCTATTGCGCGGCTCCGTACAACTCCGGAATCCTCGCAGAACCTGTGGTCCGTCGCGCTGCGAGCTTCGACTATGCAGAAGCGTCTACTGCGATGCTCGATCTCGCAGATCAGATGGCGAATCTCTGCCGAGACTACGGCGCTGTCCTGCCTCAGGCCGCGTTGCAGTTCCCGCTCAGACACCCGGCCGTCGAACGCGTGATCGTCGGAGCCCGAGCTCCCGCCGAGATTCGTGAAACCGCACGCCGTTTCGCAGCGCCGGTCGACCACCTCGGCCTGTGGCGCGAGCTTGACGAACTTGCCGTTTCCAGTCCACTTTTCAAATCAGCTTAGGGAGAACGCTATGAAGATCGTCTCGATAAAGGCCACCCCCATCACCGTTCCGCTCGTTAAACCGGTTCGCTGGTCGTTCGGGGTCGAGACCACGACGACCCGCGTCATTGTGGAGCTCATGACGGATGAAGGCCTCGTCGGCATCGGTGAGACCCGCGGAGGCGACGAAGTGGTCAACGCGCTCAAACTCCATGAAGACCTCGTCCTGGGAGTGGACCCCTTCGACGTTTGGAAGATTGCCCGCCGGTTCGGGATCTTTCGCATGACGAGTGAGCAGCTGGCGCTGGTCGGAGCCGCGAAGCTCGCCGGCGCTGCCGTTGAGATGGCGTGCTGGGATCTGATGGGCAAGGCTCTGGGGAAGAGCTGTTCTGACCTGTGGGGAGGGGCGCAGAAACCCAGTGTGGAATTCGCCGCGTACGCGTTCTACCGTTACGACTCGCCGAATCATGTTGGCGCGGGAGACCGCGCTGAGGGCATTGTCGACCACGCGGAGGAGCTAGTCGAAACGCATGGTTTCCGCGATGTGAAGCTTAAGAACGGGGTGCTGCACCCTGACGAGGAGCTGAAGTCGGTCGAGATGACGCGCGAGCGGCTGGCTGGCCGTATGCGTTACCTGCGACTGGATCCGAATGGAGTCTGGTCAGTGGAGACCTCCATTCGATTCCTCAACGCGATCGAGGGTCACGACATAGAGTTCTGCGAGGACCCCACGTGGGGTTTGCAAGGTATGTCGCTGGTGCGCGACCGTGTGCGCGTGCCGCTCGCGACGAACATGGCTTTGGTCAACTTCGAGCAGTTCCCCATCGCGGCGCAGGTGCGAGGCGTGGACATCGTGCTCGGCGACGTTCACTTCTGGGGCGGACCGCTGGCAGTCCTGCAACTCGCCAAGTGCTGCGAGACCTTCAATATGGGAATGAGTATGCACAGCGACCGGGAACTCGGTATCTCGACTGCAGCGATCCTGCACCTTGCAGCCGCAGAGCCCGGGATCAGTCACAGCATCGACTCGCACCTCCCTGAGCAGAGCGATGACGTCATCGCTGAACCTTTCGTCTTCGAGGAGGGTCGGCTCACCGTGCCTACGGGTCCGGGCCTCGGCGTGGAGCTCGATCCGGACAAGCTTCAGCGATACGCCGAGCACCACCGCAAGGTCGGCGAGGCCAGCGAGTTCAGCGATCCAGGCGACCCCTCGTTCATTCCCCGCCTCCCGAAGTTCTGATCGTGACCACTCTCCGGGTCGGGGTTGCGAGCATCATTCAGGAGACGAATACCTTCGCCCCAAACCTCACGGGCATCGACAATTTCACCAGTCAGGGCTTGTGGTTCGGGGACGAGGCGATCCGCCGCACGGCTGGGGTGAACTGCGAGTTCACGGGTGCAGTCGAGCAGCTCGAAAGTGACGGTATTGCACCGGTACCTCTTGTCAGGGCCTGGGCTCTCGCGAGTGGACGCCTTACAGACGAAACCTTGCTTGTCCTGATTGATCACCTGCAGTCGACCCTTCTGGCCGCTGGCGAGCTTGATGGTGTCGTGCTCTGCCTCCATGGTGCCTTGGCCTCAGAGGCGTCGGATTGTGCCGATTCGGATCTTGTTGCTGCGGCGCGTGCAGTTGTCGGACACTCGTGCCCAATCGTCGTAACCCTTGACCTCCACGCGAACGTGACGGCGTCGATGATCGAAGGCTGTGACGCTGTCGTGGGGTTCAAGACCTATCCCCACATCGACCAAAGCAAGACTGGAGCGCAGGCGGCGAGGATCATGAAGGCGATTCTCAATGACCCGGAGATCGTTGAAACGGTTGCTGCGAAAAGGCCAATGCTCGTGCCGGCGGAGAGCCAGAGTACGACCGACGGCCCGCTCGTCGAAGCTGTCCGACTCGCGGAGCAGGCGATCAGCGACTCAATCCTCGATGTGTCGATCTTCCCCGTGCAACCCTGGTTGGACGTAGAAGAACTCGGCCTTGCCGTGACTGTCACGCATCTCGGTGACAGGGAGGCTGCGATGTCTATCGCGGAAGAGATTGCAACCAACATTTGGGGCCGGCGACACCAGTTCGCGGTCGAACTCGTTCCTGTCGAGGAAGCGATCGCTCGCGCTTCCCGCAGTTTTGAGATGGCCCATGGGCTCACCCTGCTCGTTCATTCCTCAGATTCGCCCACAGCTGGCGCCGCGGCGGACAGCCCGCTGCTTCTTAGGTCGGTCTTGAAGTCGGCGAGCACGCCTCCCTGCCTATTGACACTGGTCGATCCTGATGTGGCCCGAATGTGCCAGAGTCTCGCACCAAATGATCTGCTCGAGACCGTCGTAGGTGCCTCTCTCGAGACCCGATGGGCACGGCCCCTTTCGTTGGAGGCGGTGCTCCTGGACAGGGGTTCTGGCTCAGTGCGTCTCAACGGAGCCGTCATGGAGGGACAGGACGTCTCCGTCGGCGCCTGGGCCGTGTTGCAGTGCGGTCATCACCGAGTCCTTGTGACGGAAGAGCCGACGCCCACCTTCGATCCTGCGGGATACGAGAGCTTCGGAGTGTCATTGGACGGGATTGCGGCAGTGGAAGTGCGATCCGCGAACCTTTTCCGTAGCGGATGGCACGGGAGATACGCCAACGCCATCTTCCTCGATTTGCCCGGCGCCAGCACCCCGCGCCTGGAGACCCTCGAGTTTCATCGAGCGCCGGCGGTCTTTCCTCTGGTCGACGCCGTGCTTGAGGCGTAGGTAGTGGATCCTTCAACACTTCGGCCAATAGGTCAGATGCGCGCGTCACTTGGCGAGGGGCCCTTTTGGGACTCGTCGACAGAAAACATCCATTGGATTGACCTGGCCGAAGGCAGGATCCTGAGGACTGACCCTCTGACTGCTAAGACCAATGTGGTGTCAGTCGGCAAGCAGATCGGGGCGGTATGGCCGATGGAATCCGGCGACCGAGTGGTAGCCCACGAGACCGGCATCGGGGTGCTGCACGGCGAAGGCCCAGTCGTCGACATACCTCCAGTACTCGCATCCGACGAACGCTGCAATGACGCCCGGCCAGATGCATGCGGTCGTCTGTGGTTCGGCACGACCGCCAAAGTCCCCACGCCGGGCCGCGGATGCCTCTACCGCCTGGACACCGATTGGTCGCTCACGAGGGTTCTCGACGGGCTGGGGCTGCCCAATGGGCTGGGGTGGTCACCAGATGGCTATGAGTTCTACCTGGTAGACAGCCTTGACAGGACCATTCGGGCCTACTCTTTCGACCCCGAAGGGGGAGACCTCTCCAAGTGCCGAGTACTCGTGAGGTTCTCTGAGGAAGAGGGCTTGCCCGACGGTTGCGCGGTCGACCGCGCAGGGCATCTGTGGGTCGCGATGTGGGGTGGAGGAACAATTCTCGAACTCGATGCGGACGGGAAGATAGTGCAGCGGGTCAACCTTCCAGTGATGTACCCGACGTCCTGCGCAATCGGGGGACAGGATGGCGACACGATGTACATCACCTCGGCCCAGGTAACGTCGAATCCCTCGCCGCACGATCTTGACGGGCGGTTGCTTTCCGTCGAAATGTCTTCTCCGGCTGGGAAGATAGTGACCCCGCGCTTCGGTGGTCGGCCACGACCGGTCGGCGATGGGATCGACCGACGGAGGCCGAAGGGTTCGGCCCCTACTCGGTGATTAGTTTCGCGGTCGCCATCAGCGCTTCGGCGACCGTCGGCACTTCGTCCATGCTGAAATGCGCGGCAGGCGCACTCATGCTGATAGCGGCTCCAGAATCCCCGGGCAATGCCACAGCCACACATCGGCCGCCGACTTCGTTTTCGCAGTCATCGATTGCGTAGCCCCGTAGCCGCGATTGCTGGACGTCGCTCTTCAGCACCGAGCGCTTGGTGATTGTTCGATCCGTCCGAGCCGTAAGGTCGATGTGCGCGATCAGTTGATCGGCCTGATCTTCGGGCATGGTTGCGAGGAGCGCTTTGCCCAGCGCTGTGCAGTGCAAGGGCTCTCGATCGCCTGGCCGGCTCGCGATTCGCATCGATGCGGCGCTCTCGACAATCGCCAAGTACACGACGCTGTCATTCTCCAAGAGTCCCAGGTTGGCCGTGTATCCGTACTGATCGCGAAGCTTCTCGAGGTGGTGCACGCTCCGCTCGGTGAGACTCTCTAGGTGACTGACCTGAAGAAGTTTCAAACCCCGCCCAAGCCTGTACAGAGTGCCGTCTGGTGACCTCTCCACATACCCTCGGGCCTCGAGCGCGGTCAGATACCGATGAGTCGATCCTTTGGCGAGATGACAGCGCTTGGAGATGGCGGTGAGTGAGTCGCCACCGCGCGAGGCGGCCAGAGCCTCAAGAATGTCGCAGACACGATCGACGGATCTCAGACCGCTGTCGGACTCGTACGTCATTGTTCCCCTTGCTCAGCTCGATCCGTGGGTTCTCCGCCCAGACGCAGAATACGCTCTTGGTCCACTTGGCGGAACAGCGGTCGGATCCGCGCTGGCCCGATAAGCGAGCATTGCAGCAAGAAGCGGCAGAAGCGATCTGAGAAACCGTTCCAGAAACCTTCACGTGTTCCACTGTATGATGTTAAGATTCTATCCACTGGAACAAGGGAGACTCTTAATGTCGAACGGCTCGCGCGACTACGCCGAGGTTGCCGATCATCTGCATACCGCAGTTGTCAGTGACATATTGGACCACCTCGGCTACCGCAACCAAGTGCTGAGCCCCGGCATCGGTTGCGTCGCTGGGCCGCCGAGAGTTGTGGGTAGGGCAAGGACCGCGAGAGTTCGACCGGTCGGGGAGTCGCCTGCTGAACCGTATGCCTTGTTACTCAAAGGCATTGACAGTCTCCAGAGCGACGATGTGTTGGTGCTCGCCAGCGATGGTCGGCAGAGCAGCGGCCTGTTCGGCGGCCTGCTCGGCACCGCGGTTGTGGCAGCTGGTGCCAAGGGCGTTTTGCTCGACGGTTTGACGCGCGACCAGGCCGAACTTGAGCGACTCGGGCTTCCGACCTTCGCGGCTGGATGCTCACCGCTGGACTCCTTGGGTCGAGATGATGTCGATGCTCTTGATCTCGCCGTGTCGATGCACGGCGTCGTGATCGCAACAGGGGATCTCGTTGTCGCTGACGAAGACGGCGTCGTGATCGTGCCCGGGAATCTCGTGGAATCGGTCATTCCAGCGGCACTCGAGAAGCGCGGTCGGGAGTCGGAGATGAGAGCCGCTTTGCGTGACGGGATGTCAGCCAGCGAAGCGTTCAGAAAGTTCGGCGTGTTGTGACGAGTCTCATCGCCCGCCCAACGGCAGAAGTGGGCAACTCATGAGAGTCGTCGTGACAGGTGCGCTGGGGTTGGTCGGCACGGCAGTCGTGGACGAGCTCGTGCGGTGGGGCCACGATGTCCGCGGGCTCGACCGTGGTGTGGGGCCGATTGGATCTTCGCTGGTGACGTCTCGCGATCTCACATCGCGCGAAGGGCTCGAAAGCTGCTTCGCAGATTGTGACGCCCTCGTTCACCTCGCCGCGATCTCCCGTCCGTGGGAGCATCCCGACTCAGAGGTGTTCACGAACAACACGGTCACGACCTTCAATGTTCTCGATGCTGCGGCGAGCGCCGGCGTCCGCGCCGCCGTCATTGCATCGAGCATTTCGATTCTCGGACTGGTCTGGGGTCGCATCAACCAGGCGCCGCTAGAACTCCCGATTACGGAGGATTCGCCGCTCCAAATTCGCGATCCGTACGCCCTCAGCAAGCAGGTGGACGAAGCGACTGGTCGGGTCATCAGCCAGCAGCACGGAATGACGGTCCTCGCCTACCGCTTCCCGGACATGGGGGACCCGACATATCTCTCGGCCAGGGCGGCAGCGATCGTCGAGGATCCATCACTCGGATCGCGCGAGCTGTGGGGCTACTTGTCGCTCTCGGATGCGGCGCGCGCCGTCCGGCTCGGGCTGGAACGAGAGATTGAAGGATTTCACGTGCTGAACGTGTGTGCCGACTCGTCCCTAGGTGGGATCGACGTACAGGAGTACGTCCGGAGCACTTATCCCGAGACTCGTTTCACACGCGAGATAGCTGCCGGGTCCTCGGCCTACGACACGTCTCGGGCGCGTCAACTCATCGCCTTCGAACCTGCCAGCTGGGACCAGCTTTTCGACACTGAATCATCCGACGACGTGCGATCTGCCAACACCGATGAAGGGAAAGTTAAATGAACCGAGTACGCCGCAAGAGGCTTGTCCTTGGCCTCGTAATGAGTATGGGACTGGTCGGCCTCACGGCCTGTTCGGGGGGGTCAGACGACAAGGCAAGCGATGGGACGATCTTGGTGTGGACCGACGCTGAACGCCAGGTCGGGTTCAAGCAGTTCCAGAAGGAAAATCCCGACATCAAGATGAAGATCGAAACCTTCGACCCTGCATCGCTGCTGACAAAGATTCAACTCTTCAACCGCACGAAGAAGGGCTGGCCTGACGTCATCTTCAGCCAGACCCCCTCAGACGCGGCAGCCCTCAACAGTCCCCTTTACGACTTTGCGCTCAATCTGAAGAGCCACTTGTCGGATGACGTGGTCGCCGGCTTCAAGACGACGAACACGGATTGTCAGATCGACGGCGGGGTCTACTGCCTCAAGAACGATCTCGCGCAATCGGTCCTCTGGTATGACACAAAACTCATGGACAAGTTCGGCTACGAGGTTCCGAAAACGTGGCCCGAGTATGAGGCGTTGGGCGAGCGAGTCGCGAAGGAACATCCCGGCTACATCGTCGGGACCGCTGGATTCAAGCACGTCTACAACGACTTCCTGTGGTCGAGCGGGTGCCCGTTGCAGGAGGCTGTGGCCGCCAAGGAAGTCCGCATCGATACCGAGGCGGAGGAGTGCACGCGAGTCGCCACGATGTTGGACAACCTGATCGACGCGGGCTCGGTGTCCCGTGAGGGACCCTTCGACCCCGGTGTCACCAAACTGGGCCAGCAGGGCAAGATCCTCATGCTCCCCAGTGCTGCATGGTACGGCGACTTTGTCTTCAAACCCGAGGGAGGATTCCACACGAAGCCCGGCAGGCTCGCTGCGGCTGCGTACCCGACCTGGCCTGGGGCCAAGGCCAACTACTCGGGAGCGAGCGGGGGCGGAGTTTACATCGTTTCGAAGCACTCGAAGAACGTTGACGATGCCGTCAAGATCGCAACCTGGATGGCCACCGACACGACTTACCAGGCGAAGGCCGCGACCTACCCAGCATTCGTGCCTGCCGCGGAGGCATGGGGCAAGCGGCTCGAGACGGACAAGTTCTACGCGACGAACCCGTTTGCCGTACTTCAGGCTCAGGCCAGTCTGATCAATCCGGTTGTCTCCAACACGCGGTACAGCGTCGACGACGCCGTAACTGCGACGATCGTGCAATCCGTGCGTAGCGGCGGGTCAGTCACGGACGCCCTCCCGACACTGCAGACCCAGTTGAGGAGCTTGGCTCAATCTGTTGGATACGCAGTCAAGTAGGACTCGCCAGGGCGGGGGTGTGGCTCGGTCTAGCATCACCGAGCCACACCCCAGCCGATCACCACGGACGAAAATGAGACGAGCATCATGAGTCAGCGCGTCAACATGCAAGCGGTGAGCTCGGTCCCACCAGCTCCCATTGGCCTGGGTTCCAAGGTTGACCTTCAGGGCGGTGTGACACCACCGAGACGGCGAAGGCGCGAACGTCGAGATTTGGCGTCGTCGCTGTTCGTGGTGCCGTACGTCCTGTTGTTGCTCGCCTTCGGGATCGGGCCGACGTTCTACGCGCTCTACGAGTCCCTCGTAGATGAACGAACAGAAGGGGGTGGGCTAGGCCTTCAGAACTTCGGCCGTCTCCTGGACGATTTTCGCTTTTGGCCGTCGGTGACGCACGTGGCCATCTTCATGGGCATCTGGTTGCCAGTCATGGTGGTGGGAGTGGTCGTGCTTGCATTGCTACTGCATGAGAAGCAGAGCAGGTTCAGTGGTGCCATGCGACTGATCTTTTTTCTCCCTGCCGCAGTCACTGGGTCGGCGAGCGTGATCCTTTGGTACTTCATGCTGACGCCGGAGCTGAGTCCGTTCGGTCCAGCGCTGAGATCGATGGGATTTGAGACCGGCAGCGACGTGTTTGTCAGCGGCAATCTTCCCTGGGTCTTCGCCGTCATCGCTTTCACGACCGGGGCCGGGCAATGGATCATCATCATGTTCGGAGCGCTTCAGAACGTCCCGGACGACCTCATGGAGTCGGCTCGACTCGACGGGTGTGGGCCGCTGAGGATCGCACTCTGGATCAAGCTGCCACTTGTCAGAAAGTACGTCTGGTACATGGTCATCATGTCGATCTCGGTTGGCCTCCAAATCTTCGTAGAGCCTCATCTGATCTATTCGGTGACGAACACGGCCGGCAGCCCATGGTGGTCGCCGAACCAGCTGTCGTATGAGTACGCGTTCACGGATGGGGATTTCGGCGGAGCCGCCGCGATCTCTGTACTGCTCCTCTTGGTCGCGACATTGGCTGCTGTCGCGTTGATCGTCTTCACTGATTTCTTCGAAAGCGAGGCGAAGGCATGAGCCGGACCATGACCCACTCCAAGCCGTGGGGAGGTGTACTCCGCAATGTCGTGCTGCTTGGTTTTGGCCTCTATTGCGCGGTTCCCTTGCTATGGCTGCTCTTGGCGCCCACGAAATCCGACGGTGAGCTCGTGGGGGATAGCCCGCTTTCCTTCGGCCGCTTCGGTGCGATCGCTGACGCGTGGTCCAACCTCGCCGACTACAACAACGGTGTCGTCTACTCGTGGATTTGGAACACGATCATCTATACCGGGGCAGCTTTGATCCTGACGATCGTCGCTGCGATCCCGGCTGGGTACGCACTTGCGGTAAAGGACGTACCCGGACGGCGCACCTTGTTGATGGCGACATTGATCTCCATGGTCGTGCCGCCGACGGCTCTCGTGCTGCCACTCTTCTTGGAGGTCAACTTCCTCGGTCTCACGGACACGGCGTGGGCAGTTATTCTCCCGTCCGCGTTCTTCCCGTTCGGTGTCTATCTCGCATTCGTGTACTTCTCCACGAGCCTTCCGCTTGAGCTCCTGGAGGCTGCCAAGCTCGACGGCTGTTCGGAGCTTCGCGTGTTCACCAGCGTTGCTCTGCCGCTCGCACGCCCCATAGTCGGTCTGGTGCTGTTCTTTTGTTTCGTGGCCAGTTGGAACAATTACTTCCTGCCGTACGTCATGCTCAGCAAGGAGTCTTTGTACAACCTTCCGGTGGGAATTGGATCTCTAGTCGCGAGCAGTCCCGCCTTGAACCCTTCCTTGGGTGGCGCGTCGCTGCCCATCCGCCGGCCAGAGGCAGCGCTGATCGGTGTCGTGGCGGTACTACCGATTGCCATCGCATTCATCTGGGCGCAGCGATACCTCGTACGCGGAATCTTCTCCGGTTCGCTGAAAGGCTAGGACGTGGCTGGGTTGCTGGACGACCTTCGCGGCCACGCACCGCATCTGGTCATCACGGATCCGGACATCATGGCCGGATATTGCCGGGATCAGTCACGGCTAACGGAGTCCGGGTTGCCGATCGCCGTGCTCGCACCGGCGACCACAGCGGAGGTCTCCACCTGCCTGAAATGGGCGAGCAGCCACGGTGTTCCTGTCGTCCCCCGAGGGCTGGGCAGCGGACTCAGTGGGGGAGCAAACGCAGTGGCAGGTGGTGTGGTCTTGTCGTTGCATCGAATGAACCGCATCAAGGACCTCGACGCCAGGGAGCACCTCGCCGTCGTCGAGCCGGGAGTGATCACTGCCCAACTGCGTTCCGCCGTGTCGGCAGTGGGCCTCTTCTACCCGCCGGATCCTGGGAGCGTGGAGTTTTGCTCGATCGGGGGCAACGTCGCCACGAATGCAGGAGGCATGTGTTGTGTGAAGTACGGGGTCACCGGAGACTTCGTCGAAGCACTTGAGATCGTCCTCGCGGACGGTCAGATACTTCGCACCGGTGGTCGAACCGTCAAGGGAGTCGCAGGTCTGGACCTCACGAGCCTGTTTGTTGGATCGGAGGGGACGCTCGGCGTGGTTACCGAGGTGACTGTGCGCCTGAGGTCACAGCCGAGCGGCCCGCTCCAGACCCTCGCGGCTACGTTCGCTGATCTTGGTGCCGCAGGACGAGTAGTGACAGCCATCGTCGCCGAGGGCCTACGGCCATCCCTGTTGGAGATCCTTGATCGAACCACCATTCAGGCTGTCAATCAGCTCGTTCCCATGGGCCTTGAGGATTGTGCCGCGCTTCTCCTGGTTCAGATCGATGACGCCGACGATTCGATCCTCGCGCGGATCGAGTCGCTTTGTGCTGCTGCTGGAGCGGACGATTTGATCCGAAGTGAAAGTCCGCAGGAGGCCGACATGTTGCTCGAGGCCAGGCGTATGGCGTTGCCTGCGCTCGAGCGGTTGGGAGACTGGCTGCTGGACGACGTGTGCGTTCCGTGCCACCGGATCGCTGAGCTTCTTGAGTCGATTGAGCAGATCTCAGACGACACAGGACTCCGTATCGGGGTGTTCGGGCATGCAGGAGACGGGAACCTGCATCCAACGATCATCTACGACGCCTCTGAGCCCGAGCAGTGCGACCTCGCTGCGGCGGCCTTCGACCGCATCACCGCTGCGGCGCTAGGCCTTGGAGGCACCATCACCGGTGAGCACGGGGTTGGCAGGCTCAAGATGGGATGGCTGAAGCGGGAACTCGATCCCGTGGCCTTCAGCCTTCACGGTGAGATCAAGCACGCACTCGACCCAAAAGGGATCCTCAATCCTGAGTCGTCAGTTGCCAGGAGCGAATCGATCGCAGGACACGGCCAGTTGAACAGTCCCGCGAAGGACCCTGCCCTTCTGCTTGGCGAATACAGTGCCTGATTCGTCGCTCGATGCCGGCTCAACGCCGAGGTAGTAGCGGTCCTCGTCTCGACCGGCCCATATCCAGAGGAGTGGCCAGGTATGGCATGTCCACGTGAGGCGGACGGTGTACGACGTCGTGGGTCGGGAAATCGTGACGCCCGCCTTCGGCGAAGGGACGATCCAAAGCCGGTCGTCTCCCGGTTCTGCTGTCGCCAGGAAATCATGAATCTCGCGGCCGACTTCGGCGTCACCCAGATCAACCTGGGCTTTGGGGTGTGCTCGCAACACAATGTGCTGCAGCCAGGGCACCCTTCTGCGCGGGGAAGGTCGTGCGACAGCGGTATGCACACGCACTGTGCTGTGCTTGTGGATCACCCGTACGCTGCGTGCGCAGACCATGCCCAAGCTCGGAAACGTCGCCAGCCAAACTCTTCCAAGGGCGTGAGCCGCCCACCACCGCCGCTCGCCAATGCCGCCATGGAAGCCGAGCCGTGCACCGTACCAAGGCCGGGCTGGACCCGGGTTTGGGAGGATCTCCTGCCATCCGCCGGAGTAGCCGGCAAGCCATCGGAGTCGGGACTCCTCGAAATCGGCTCGGGACAGTCGTTGACCGAAATCAGGGGAGCAGTAAAGGATCTCTTCACCGTCGACGAGAACCTGAGAAATTTCCCCGCCGCGCTGCTGATTGATCTGTAGTTCGACTGCCCTATCTCGTCGCACTCTTCCTCCAAATCGCTTGACACATCTTGACAGAGTTCCAATAGATGGTCCAGAGTTCCGCTAAGTGAAACGACCTCGAGGTCGCTAATCCTGAATGGGGCGCTGTCATGTATCGAAAGATCTTGCTGTCTGTTGGTCTGCTGTTTGCAGGCCTCGTAGCGATCCCGAGCGCATCGAGCGCGGCGGTGCAAGTGGTGTTGCACGTATCGCCCAGCGGTTCGGGCACCGCCTGCTCATCCGGATCGCCGTGCTCATTGGCCGAAGCGACGGAGCAGCTCGGTGATCTGACCGCGACAATGACGGGCGACATTGTGGTCGAACTGTCTGGCGGCACATACCAGCGGACCGGTCCTTGGGAACTGGGTCCAGAGCACGGTGGCAAGAACGGCCACGAGGTGATCATTCAAGCAAAGACTGGCGACACCCCCCGCTTGAGCGGTGGAACGTCTATCACCGGCTGGACACTCCACGACGGAGCCAAGAACATCTGGAAAGCCTCAGTTCCGACGACGCTCGACACCCGACAGCTGTACGTCGGCGGACGCCGGGCCGAGCGCGCGAGCGCTTCAGCGTCGGTTCTGAACATCTCCTCGCAGTCAGGTACTGGCTACGCGATCGGTAACCCAAACATTGCGAGCTGGGGTTCTCCCGGGGGCATCGAGTTCGTGTACGCCAACGCACCGTTCCAATGGACACACTCTCGGTGTGGAGTCGCCAGTGTCACCACGACTGCTGTCGTCATGGATCAGCCGTGCTACGACAATGCCAGGACCGGTCCGCCTGGGGTTGAGATGCCGTCGTCGATCGAAAATGCGTACGAACTTCTCGCGGAGCCGGGTCAGTGGTATCTCGACAAGGCCGGCGACAAGGTCTACTACATCCCACGTGCCGGCGAGACCATGTCATCCACCCCTGTCGTCGCTCCGGTTGCTGAGTCCCTTCTCAAGGTGGTAGGTACCGCATCGGACCCCGTTGAGAATCTGACGGTATCGGGCTTGACGTTCGAATACTCCACGTGGCTGCGGCCCAGCACGACTGAAGGTTTTGTTGACCTGCAGGGCAACTACGTGTTCACCGGAACAGGACGCGCAAACCAGGCGCAGGCACCGGCCAGCGTCAGCTTCGACCATGCTGAAGGCATCACCTTCGCCAAGAACACGCTTCGCTACCTCGGCAGTGCGGGAGTGAGTTTTGGCGGTGGAGGTTCGAACAATGTTGTCGAGGACAACCTGATCGAAAAGATTGCCGGAAATGGGATCAATATCGGCGACGGCGCTCCGATCGCGACACCCATTGCCAACCTTGTCGTTGAGGACTCAACACGCGTTGCCAATAACGTCGTGCGAGATGTCGCGAACGAGTTCGAAGGCGGCGTGGGAATCTTCGCTGGCTGGGTCAAGAACACGACCATTGAGCACAACGATGTCTCCAACGTCCCCTACACGGGAATCTCGCTCGGCTGGGGATGGGGTGACCCGTCGCCCATGGTGAACAACCACATCCTCAACAACCGGGTGCATAACGTCATGCAGTCGACGGCGCGAGATGGCGGGGCCATCTACATCAATGGCGCCCATGCCTCCAGTCCCGCTTCGACGCTCGAGGGCAACTACGTTTCCGAGAACTCTCAACCGAGCTGCTCCCTGTACCTTGACAACGGCGTCAGTTATTGGACGGTCGACAGCAATGTCGTCGATAGAGCCTCGAAGTTTTGGGTTTGCATCCAGAATGAGGCAGCTCCGTTTGCGCCGAACAACACGCTGACAAACAACATCGCTGGCCCTGCCCAGGAGTACAGGACAGTCCACGGTTATCCAGCCTCGACCACTGACACCGGCAACTCGGTTGGAGTCACGACCTGGTCCGCGACCGCCAAACGGATCATCGCTCAGTCTGGGCTCGATGCCGGCCACGTCCCCGGGGCCGCCTCGCAGGTGAACCTCGTTCGCACGGCAACTGTCTCAGCGTCGAGCACCGTTTCGCCGTACACAGCCGACGCTGCGAGTGATGGCAAATCAGAAACGGGATGGTCGTCCTCGGCCACGGACACGGGCGCCTATTGGCAAGCAGACCTGGGTAGCTCCAAGTCTCTGTCGCAGATCCAGATCCTGACGCGAACAGGATATGACCACCCCACGACGCGCGAAAACTTCAGGATCCGGGTCTCTGGCTCTGCAACCACGGGCTCTGGCGGGACCGTTGTTTGCGCGCGCGGTACGACTGAGCTCCCCTACCGCGCACGCTTCGTCTGCGACGTTCCGACGGGAACCAGCGGGCGCTATGTCACGGTGGAGAAGACCGATGGTGTGCAGTTCTTCCTTGCTGAGGTGCGAGCGTTCGGGTCAGGCACTCACCGAGTCGATAGGACGGCAACTGCCAGTGTCGTCGGCTCGAGCTCTGCGAGTGGCTATCCGGTGACCCGCGTTAAAGACGGCGATGTGTGGACGTCGTGGCGTGCCACTGGCTCGGCTGGAGCATTCGCTCAGTTCGACTTTGGCAGCGCTGTCGACCTTGCGGCGATCCAAGTCGCGCCCGCGAGGGACTTCGACGATCCGTCGAGTCGCGCAAACTTCGAGGTCCGGGTGTCGAACAACTCGAATTTCTCTTTGGGCAGCACTCTGGTCTGCTCTCAAGGTGCCACGGCGCTGGGAATCAACGACACTCGCGATTGTGCGGTTCCGGCCGGAACGTGGCGCTATATGGCGGTGACGACAAGCAACTCGTCGCCATTCTCGCTCGGTGAAGTCGCTGCGTGGTCGACGGTCGGAGCACCCTGAGATGTTCGTGCAACTAGGTGGAGTCGGGTTGGCGACATGTCGTGTGAACCAAGCTCCAGCGGCTGAGGCCTCACGGTTGACCGGCCTCAGCCGCGGGTGGTGACACTGTGAGGACTGGCGGGCGAGTATCTGAGTTGGACGAGATGCTGCGACACGCTCGCGACTGCGCTCGGGCCTACCGCGCCGCTGAAACGGCCGTGAGTAAAGCGCTATCTCCGCTTGCCCTGACGACGACGCGCTGTCTCGTGCTCGAGGCGCTCGATACCGAACTGGTAACGGGTGCATCGATCGCGGACCTCGCCGCCTTCCTCGGCCTACACCGAACTTCGGCCGCTGCTGTGATTGATCACCTCGCTGGCGTCAACTGGGTGTCGAGATCTGGCGATGCCCGCGACGCACGAAAGACGACGATTCGAATAACTGGTGTTGGACGAGATCGCCTCGCTGAAGCGCGCCGCCTGCTCGGCGAGGCGTGAGATGTGTTGATCTCGGCGCAGCAGATGTCGATCCCACACCAAACATCGACGTCAACGGTGGAGCTCGTCGCCTTCGTGGTGTGCACCCCCGGCGCACCCCCACAGTGAGATCAGCGGCTCGATGGCCACGAATGCAACTGAAATGACAGTCAAAAACTCAGTCCCAAGACACTTGTAATGAGGATGTCGCGGGTTCGAATCCTGTCGGAGGCTCAGGGAAAATTCGGTGGTACTAGCGGGCCGTTGGCCTTCTGTTGCCGGAGGCCTTGTCCCACGGTCATACCAGAACAGTCCCTCCGTCAACACGCAGGATGGTTCCCGTTCCGTGCTGCTGCTCCATCGCATACACGTACGCCAGTGCGACGTCCTCGACCTCCCCCACCCGGTTGACCGGCAGGGCGTTGCTGGTGGCGTCGTAGAAGCCTTGACGAGCATCGTCATCGAGCGCCGACCACAGCGGACTACGGATCACGCCCGGCGACACGGCGTTCACCCGCAGAGGGGCAAGCTCAAGCGCCAGCGTCCGGGTAAGTGCATCCGTCGCGCCGCACACCGTCGCTCCAAGCAGCCAGCCAGGTCCGGGGCGGTCGCTCGCAGTGCCCGTCGTGAGAGTGATCGAGCCCCCGGCGCGCAGGACCGGCGCGACTGAACGCGTGACGTCGATCGCGCCAAGGAACCGTGTGGCGAAGAAGCCTTGGATGATCTCGCGGGAGAGATCAGCAAGGGGCACCAGGGAAAGGGGTTCTCCGGCGGTGAAGACCAGATGATCGAGTGGCCCATAGGCGTGGCTCAACGAAGCCACCTGGTCGGGGTCTTCCAGGTTGCACGTTCCGCCCTCAGCACCGGGAAGACTGGCGAGGGCTGATGCCACGCTGTGCTCCCTTCGTGACACGACGATCGGCGTGGCGCCGCGTTCGAGGACCGCGCGGGCGACGGCGAGGCCGATCCCGGACGTTCCACCGACGATGAGGACCCGAGTGCCGGCAATGTTCATCTGTTCTGTTCTCCTGTGTTCGTTTGGGACCTACCTAGCCAAGGTTGGGCCCGGCGGCCACCGCGTGTCCAAGACCTCTTTGCGCTCGATCGATACGCTTTGGGTATCGCTTGGGAGGCTGATGCGGCATGGACCTGGACTTGCGCAGACTTCGCTACTTCGTGGCGGTCGCGGAGACGTTGAGCTTTCGCCGGGCCGCCGACCAGTTGCGGATCGCCCAGCCGGTCCTCTCGAGGCAGATTCGCGTCCTCGAGCGAGAGTTGAGGGCCCAGCTCTTCGACCGCGGCCCACGCGGAACCGCGTTGACGGCGGCCGGGCAGCAGCTGCTTGCCGACGCGCCCGGCCTGCTGGCGGACTCGGATGCCGTCGCTCTTCGCGCCCGCCGGGCCGCTGAGCCGGCGCGGCGCCTCGTGCTCGGAGTGATGCCTGGTCTGGTGGCCACTGCGGCCGTCCAGGCCTTCGAACGCGATCATCCTGAGTGCGCCGTCGAGGTCTACCGGACGACGTGGCAGACGCAGGTCGCCTTGGTGCGCCAGAATCGGGTGGACGTGAGTCTTGCCCGCGAACCACTCACCGCCGACCAGCTCGTGGCAGTCCGGGTCGCCGAGGAGCCGCGTGTCGCGGTGCTACCAGGACTACCGGAGTTCGCGACGCGTGCACCGTTCGACCTCGCGCAGACCGCCGGGCTGCGCCTTCTCCAGGATCCCGACGCGGTGCCGGAGTGGAAGGCGATCGCATCGGACGCTCTCAGGGAGCGGTCGAGCCGACACACTCCCGCTTCTTCGGTCGAGGAGAAGCTGGAGCAGGTCGCATCGGGACGTGGGTTTGTCGTGCTCCCTCGGTCAACCGCAGAGTTCTACCGACATCCGAACGTCGTGATACGCGAGCTCGACAACATCGAACCGAGCGTCGTCGTCATGGTGACCCGGCCAAACGATGACCCGATGATCAAGGCGCTCACCGACTGTGTTCACGGTGCCAAGGCGCAGCTGACCGGTCCGGTTCCTCCTCGCCGGTCGGGGGCTGCGACCGCGCACCCTGCCAGGGGTCTCAACACGTGACTCCGGACGTGCTGCTCGTCGGCTGCGGCGACCTGGGGGCTGACGTGGGCGTACGCCTTGCTGCACGGGGCCACTCGGTGCTCGCGCTGCGACGCCGGGCCGAGCTGGTCCCGCCTCCGCTGCAGGGCCTGTCGGTGGACCTCACCCGCAACCAGCCTGAGCTCCCGCCGCTCGACCTGGCCTACCTCGTCGTGGCGCTGACGGCCCGGCCGCGTACGGAGGAGAGCTACCGCGCGACGTACGTCGACGGCATGGTGCGCGCACTCGACGCCCTGGCCGACGCCGGCCAGGTGGCCCGGCGTGCCGTCCTCGTGTCGTCGACGGGGGTGTTCGGTGACCTGGACCCGGGCGTGCTGGCTGACGAGTCGACCACGCCCAGCCCTGCCGATGGGCCCGCTCGGATGCTGCTTCGAGCCGAAGAGGTGTTCCGCGAGCGGGTGCCAGGCGGCACGGTGCTGCGTCTTTCAGGGCTCTACGGTCGTGGCAGCACGCGGCTCGTCGACCAGGTGCGCGCAGGTGCGGTGACCGACCCGAACAGGTGGACCAACCGCATCCACCGCGACGACGCAGCCGCGGCCGTGGTCCACCTGCTCACCAATGACGCGGCCCCGGAGGCTCTGTACGTGGGGACCGATGACGAGCCCGCGCTCCTGGGCGACGTCGCCGCTCACCTGGCCGCACAGCTGGGCGCGCCCGCCCCGCCTGCCGCCGATGCGGAGCTCGGACACGGCAAGCGGTTCAGCAACGCGCGCCTGCGCGCCAGCGGCTGGGTGCCGGACTTTCCGACGTACCGAGAGGGATACGCCGCCCGGGCAAGGTAGCGAGGCCGATTCACGGGACAGGAGGAAAGCCTGTCTGCTAAGTTCCCGACGAAACGGTGCGGCCCTGCGACGACCGGTGCGCACCTGGATCCGAGGGGGAACTCACGTGACGTTCGACGTACTCACCACAGCACTCGATGCCCTGCGAGGTGTCGCCGACGGCGCGACCGATCGGCTCGACCAGCCGACGCCGTGCAGCGACTGGACGGTCGGCCAGGTGCTGATGCACGCCGCTGGGGACCAGCACGCCTGGGCGGCGACGGTCGGGACCGCGAGCATGCCTACCTACAACCCGTTCGACCCGCCGCAGGACGCCGAAGGTGGCGTCGCGCAGGCCGTACGGTCAGCGGCCGACGTGGCCGCCGAGACCTGGGCTGGCGTCGATGCGGGTGCGGACGAGCTGCCCACGCCTCTCCCACCTGTGCCGGCTCTCACGCCCGAGCTGGCGGCCGGCGCCGCGGCCCTCGACGCCGCCGTCCATGCGTGGGACGTCGCCGTTGCCACCGGACAGCCCTCACCCCTGACCAACCCGCTGGCCGCGCAGCTTCGCCCTGCTGCAGAGGCGACCGCCGATTCGTTGCGGGGATTCGCGTACGCGCCGGCGTTGCCGGAGGTTGATGGGGACGACGAGGCCGCAGCGCTGCTGCGCTACCTGGGGCGCGATCCAGCCTGGTCGTGAACCTGGCACCACCGGCACCGCCACCAGTGGGGGCCGTGTAGGACTGGACCATGACGAATGAAGAGGTCGACGTCCTGGTCGTGGGCGCCGGGGCGACGGGACTGTCCGCGGCGTACGCCCTGCAGCGCGCGGGCCGGTCCGTGCTGGTGCTCGAGTCGCGCGAGCGCGTCGGTGGACGGCTGTGGACCGACGAGGTCGACGGCGTCGACCTCGAGATCGGCGGCCAGTGGGTGTCACCGGACCAGGACGCGCTGCTGGCGATGCTCGACGAGCTGGGCCTGGAGACGTTCGAGCGGCACCGTGAGGGCGAGTCGATCTACGTGGGCCTCGACGGCGAGCGGCGTACGTTCACCGGTGAGGTGCTCCCTGTCGACGGCGCCGTCGAGGCCGAGATGACCCGGCTCACCGACCTGCTCGACGAGCTGTCGGCGCAGATGGACCCGGCGCGGCCGTGGGACATGCCTGGCGCTGACGAGCTCGACCGGGTGACCCTCCTCGGCTGGCTGGAGCAGAGCTGCGCCGAGCCGGAGGCCCGCGACAACATCGCGATGTTCATCGCGCAGGCCATGCTGACCAAGCCGGCGCACACGTTCTCGGCGCTGCAGGCGGTGCACATGGCCGCGAGCGCCGGCAGCTTCAGCAACCTCGTCGACTCCGAGTTCATCCTCGACAAGCGGGTCATCGGCGGCCTGCAGCAGGTGCCGCTCCGCCTGGCCGAGCGGCTCGGCAGCGCCGTGCGCACCGGGCGAGACGTCGAGAAGGTCGTGTGGACCGACGACGGCGTCACGGTCTCGTCGGGCGACCTGACGGTCAGCGCCCGTCACCTGGTCCTCGCGATCCCGCCGACCGCCGTCACGCGCGTACGGTTCGAGCCGCCGCTCCCGTCTATCCAGCGGGAGACCCGCCAGCACCAGTCGTTCGGTCAGGTCATCAAGGTGCACGCCACGTACGAGACACCGTTCTGGCGCGACGCCGGCCTGTCGGGGACGGCGTTCAGCCCGTACGAGGTGGTGCACGAGGCGTACGACAACACCAACCACGACGAGTCGCGGGGAACCCTCGTCGGCTTCGTCTCGGACCTGCAGGCCGATGCCGTCCTCAGGCTCTCGGCCGCAGAGCGCCGCGGCGTGATCCTGTCGTCGCTGTCGACGTACTTCGGCCCGCAGGCTGCAGCGCCGCTGACGTACTTCGAGAGCGACTGGATCTCCGAGGAGCTGGGCAGCGGGGCGTACGGCTCGAGCTTCGACATCGGCGGGCTCACCCGTTTCGGTCCGCGCCTACGGGAGCCCGTCGGCCCGATCCAGATCGGCAGCTCTGACGTCGCGGGTCTCGGGTTCCAGCACGTCGACGGCGCACTTCGTGTGGGTGCCGAGCTGGCCGCGGCGATCGTCGGGCGCTGAGGGTCAGATCAGGCGTCGTAGTCGAGTCGCAGCTCGTCGCTGACCGGATGCGCCTGGCATGTGAGGACGTACCCGGCGTCGATCTCCTCGTCGCCCAGGACGTGGTTCTGGTCCATGACAGCCCGGCCTCGCAGCACCTTGGCACGACACGTGCCACAGGCGCCGCCGGCGCAGGAGTAGGGCGGGTCGACGCCGTGCTGCATCGCTGCATCCAGGATGCTGTCGCCGGTCGAGCGCAGCGCGAACGTCGTCTCCCTCCCGTCGACGGCGACGGTCACCCGGCTCTCCACGTCCACCTCGACGGAGCTGGTCGCGGGCTCGGTGTGGAACACCTCGGTGAGGACCTGGGCTCCTCGCGGTGCCAGCGACACCGCGATGGCGTCGACGAGTTCCTGCGGCCCGCACAGGAACCAGGCGTCGACCGGATGGGTGATCAGCTCGTCGACGAGCTCAGGGGTGACGCGGCCACGCAGCGCTGCTCCATCGTCGCGGGACAGCACGTGGTGGATGGTCAGCCGGTCGCTCATCGCAGCGAGCTCCGGCCCGAACATGGTGGAGCCGGAGGTCTGGTTGCCGTACACGAGGGTGAAGGTGCTGTCCGGCTCGATCTCGAGCGTGGTGGCGATGATCGACATGAGCGGTGTGATGCCGGACCCGGCGGCAACGGCTGCGTAGGAGCGGGCGACGCTCGGGTCCAGCGCGGTGTGGAACCGGCCGGTCGGGGTCATCACGTCGAGGATGTCGCCGACCTCGAGCTGCTGGTTCACGTACGACGAGAAGGTGCCTCCGGGCACCTGCTTGACGGCGACTCGCACGGTGTCCTCCGACACCGGCGTCACGATCGAGTAGCTCCGACGCACGTCGACGCCGCCGATCATGGCGCGCAGGGTGACGTGCTGGCCCTGGACGTAGCGGTACTCGCGGGCGAGGTCGTCCGGCACGTCGAACGTGATGGCGCAGCTGTCGGCCGTGAGCCGTTCGATCGACCGTACGCGCAGCGGGTGGAAGGCCGGTCGCTGCCCAGAGGTCTGGTCGGAGGGCCGGTCGATCTCGTCGGTGAGCCGGCGCCACGTGCGGTACTCCGCCGGCGTGAGGGACCGGCCGAAGACCGTCGAGATGGCGGCGTTGCGATCGAGGTACGCCTGCTCGTTGCGGCGCCACGCGCGGACGTACCGGTAGAACGGCACGCTCGGGTGCAGATGGTGGACCAAGTGGTAGTTCTGGTAGACGAAGAGCGGCGTCATCCACCACTCGCCGCCCACGCGTATCCGGGTGGCGCGGTACTTGTCCTGCCGCTGCGTGAACGGCAACCCGTGGTGCGGCAGGTAGTCGAACCACCAAGCGAGCACGCCCATCCCGATGCGCTGCGGGATCAGGAACACCACCACGAGCTCGGCCCCGTACCCGGCTACGACCAGGCCGGCGAATGCGGCGACGACGCCCACAGCGGTCGCGACCGTGCCGATGACCTCGCCGCGCGGACGTTGCGAGATGCGACGCACGTAGAACACGAAGTACCAGGCCTCGATCGTCATCCACCGGAACGGCAGCTGCCACCAGGGGCCCTCGCTCGTCCAGGCGTCGGGGTCGACGGACTTCGCCTCGTTGGTGTTCCGGTGATGCTCGATGTGGATGAACTTGAGCAAACGGAACGAGGCGTAGGGCGCGACGAAGGGGACCGACAGGTAGCCGAGGGCGTCGTTCAGTCGCGTGCGGGTGCTGATCGCGTGGTGCGTCGACTCGTGCAGGACGCTGAACATCAAGAACGTGACGGCGGCGCCCATCGGCACGGTGATCCATGGCGACCAGCCCGCCGACAGCGCCCCGTACATCTCCATGGCGAACAGTCCCAGTGTCGCGACGTACAGCGCGATCGTCGGCCAGGCGACGAGGGGGACGCGCTCACCCGGGTCCGGCAGCCCGAGGACGGGGTGTTGCTGGGTCGCGGTGGTCATCAAGGTCTCGCTCTCGTCAGCGGCGTATAATCAAGTTATGCTTGACATCTAGACCGTATATGTAAAGTGCGGACCCGGCAACCCCTCCTTTCCGGCATGCGGTCTCAGCCGCGCGGGCGACGGAATGCTCGCGCCGATGGGAGCATGGAAACCATGTCCGAGGAAGTGGCTCCGCGCGATCCGCGGGTCCGACTGATCGACGCCACGGTGAAGCTCCTGGCGGAGGATGGGCCGTCGGCGATCAAGGCGCGGTCCATCGCCGCGGAGGCTGGGGTGTCGACGATGGTCGTCTACCACCACTTCGGCGGTATCCCTGAGCTTGTCGGGGCGGTGATCGATCACGGATTCACCGGGCTCGAGCGTGCGTTCGCCAGCCTGCCGGCCACGGAGGATCCGGTCGCCGACCTGTTCACGATGGCATTGGCCGTCCGCGAGATCGCCCGGGCGAACCCCCACCTTTATGACCTGATGTTCGGTCTCTCGACCCGTGCGACGTACAGGCCGGCTCCGGACGAGGCCATCCGCAGGAGCGGGCACTCCGAGGCGTTCAGGGCTGCGTACGCACACCTGACAGCCGCGTGCCAGCGGCTCGTGGACTCCGACGAGATCGGTACGTACGACGCCAGGACCGTCGCCGCAGGGCTGTGGAGCACGACGCACGGCTACATCAGCCTTGAGCTGGCCGACCACTTCCTCGAGTTCGACGATCCGGTCAGGTCGATCATGCTGCCAACCGGCGTCGTGTTCACCGTGGGCCTCGGCGGCGACCCGGGGCGTGTGCGGGCCTCCTTCGACGAGGCGATGCGCCGCCACGCGGCGTCGGTGCGGTGAACCCCGGCGTCATCATGAGAATCGCAGACGTGCTGTGGATCAGCGGCTGAGGAGCGCGTTCACCTGGTTGCGGATATCGGTCACGACTGTCTCGTCGCTGATGCTCGCGTCGGCGTGCGCAGCCATGCTGAGGAAGCTGATCGACGACACGATGTGTGCCAGTGTCGCGGCGTCGTCGGCGAAGGACGTCTCCCGTCGCAGGACCTCAGCGAGGGCCTCCTCGGTGCGCGCGGAGATCGCCAGCGCCTCACCGTGATGGGGTTCCTCGGCATCGCCGAAGGCCATCTCGCGCAGGTACGTGCGACCGTTGGCGATCTGCGTGCGGTTGCACTCCACGATCGGCTGGACGATCGCCATCACCGCATCACGTACGTCGGCGACGTCGCCGGCCGCGGCCCGGCCTCGCTCGAGAGCCTCGGCGTAGTGCGTGTTCTGCACCATCAGCAGGAGCTCCCCCTTGGTCTTGGCGTAGAGGAACAACGTCCCGGTGCCGATGTCCGCCTGGTCGGCGATCTGCTGGGTCGTGACGTCCTCGACGCCGTGCTCGGCGAACAGCTCGCTGGCCGCGGCGATGATGCGGTCGAGCTTCTCCTGCTTGTTGCGCTCGCGCCGACCGAGCGGCTGGGAGTCCAGGGTCACGATGCGTCCTCCGAAGCTGGGCTCTGATGGTGCCGCCACTCATCCTTCCACGCGGCGGGCTGGCTACGCCTCGTAGTGCGGGAGTACACGGGCGTCCTTCACGTAGGCGAGCGCGGCGGTGACGTCGTACGCGTGGATGGTCGCGACCAACGGCGCGAGCTGCTCGGACAGGTCGCGAACGGCGTCGCCGGCGAAGAACGCATCGCGGGCCGCGTCGTCGGCGAACCCGACGATGACCTGCGCGTGGAAACGCTGGTCCTCGGGGTTGTCGTGAGCCACGTTCGGGGTGTTCCAGAGCTTGTGGCTCCAGGGCAGGAATGTCTGCGTGCGCAGCTCCTTGAGCACGCCGGTCCCGGCCAGTGACGACACCAGCTCGGTGTTGACGAGCTTCCGGAAGGTTCGCGCGCTCACGCGGTCGCGCCGGCGTAGGTAGATGACCGCGCGAGAGCCGACCGGGTCGCCCGGCGCCACGTCGTACCACCGCGACATGCCCGGGAGTCCCGCGTAGAGCAGGGTGCGGCGGAACACGTTGATCTCGTCCTGGTACGCCACGGCATTCTGCTTGCGTCCCCGGAGCGTCGAGAGGACCGACCGAAGGGTGACCTCGGCGATGCCGTCGACCTTGTGGTCCAGCGGGATGCGCGTCGCGATGCCTGCGGTCGCGGGCCAGCGACCGGGATTGTCCTCGGCCATGTGGACCTGCCGGTACTCCTTGAGGCCGGGGTTCGCCGAGATGATCCCGGAGTGCGGGCCCTTCCAGTAGTCCATGCCGGTCTGGCGCGGCTGATCCGTGCGGACCCACAGCAGGATCGAGCTGGACAGCTGCTTCCTGGCCTTCGGCGGGGTGGTGATCGTGCTCATGTCGTTCCTCCGGGGTGGTGGCGGTCAGCGGTTGAGGAACTCGACCGCGAGGGGGGCGAACTGCTCGTGGAACTGGAAGATGCCGCCGTGCCCGGAGTCGGCGTACATGACGAGCTCGGAGCCCGCGATGCGACGGTGCAGGTCCTCGGAGAGGACAGATGGCACCATGCGGTCGTTGTCGCCGTTGGCGATGAGCGTCGGCTGCGTCACCTTGGACAGGTCGGCCGGGGTGCTGCGGCCGTACTTCTTGATGGCTTTGAGCTGGGTCTGGAACGCCCGCGTCTTGATCTTGGCATCGCGGTCCTCGGTGCGCTCCTCGAGCCGCTTGACGAACGCCTTGGCGGCGGGCTTGCCGGTGGCGTTGCGGTTGAAGAACAGGAACTCCTTGGGGTCCGACCGCGTCAGCGTCGCGCGGAGGATGTCCCAGTACGTGGTGCCGGCGACCTTGTCGATGTCCTTGCCGCCGCGCGGTCCGGTGCCGGTCAGGACGAGCCTGCGGACGAGCTCGGGGTGCTTGACGACGAGGTCCTGGGCGATCATGCCGCCGAGGGAGAACGAGAAGATGTCGACCTGGTCGAAGCCGAGTGCCTTGATGAACTCGTACGCGTCGTCGGCCATGGCCTCGACGCTGTCAGGCACCTTGCCGGACGAGCCGCCGACGCCTTTGTTGTCGAACGTGATGACGTGCCGGGTCTTGGCGATCGGGTCCACGATGCGCGGGTCCCAGTTGTCGAGGGTCGCGGCGAGGTGGACGAAGAAGATGACGGGGATGCCTTCCTTCGGGCCCAGCTCGCGGTAGGCGTACGTCGTGCCGTCGGTCGTGACCGTCTTGGCCGGTGCCTTGGCATACGTGGTGATGGTGTCGTCCGTGCTGTTCATGATCGAGCTCCTGTGAGGTGATGTGTGCTCAGAAACGAGCATGCTCAATTATGAGTCGACTCAGAAACAATGTCAAGAGGACCGCGGGAACCGGAACGCACGGGCAGGCACGCGTGCTGCTGTGGAACTCGGGTCGCCGGTGGGGGACGATGCAGGGAGGTCACCACGGGAGGAAACGTCAAGCATGGATCTCAGCGTTGCAACGGGCACGACCGAGTCGCCGCAGCTCACCACGACGATCGGTGCCAACCTGGTCGACACCGTCGAGCAGCACGGTGGCCGCGAGGCTCTGGTCGACTGCGCCAGCGGCCGCCGCTGGACGTACGCCGAGCTGCTCGCCGAGGTCGACACCGTCGCGCTGGGGCTGCTGGCGCTCGGCGTGACGAAGGGCGACCGGGTCGGGATCTGGGCACCGAACTGCCCGGAGTGGACGTTCGTCCAGTACGCGACCGCGCGCATCGGCGCGATCCTGGTCAACGTCAACCCGGCCTATCGCAGCCACGAGCTCTCGTTCGTCGTCGGCCAGTCGGGCATGCGGACGATCGTCGCGGTGCCGGCGTTCAAGGGCTCCAGCTACGCCGACATGATCGCGGAGGCCCAGGCCGAGCACCCGTCGCTCTCCGACGTCGTGCTGATCGGCACCGACTCGTGGGACGAGCTGCGCGAGGCGGGGGCTCGCGGCGACCGCGCCCGGCTCGCCGGGATCGAGAGCGGGCTGGACGCGGCCGACCCGATCAACATCCAGTACACGTCGGGGACGACCGGGTTCCCCAAGGGTGCGACGCTCTCGCACCGCAACATCCTCAACAACGGCTGGTTCGTCGGCGAGCTGATCGACTACACCGAGGAGGACCGGGTCTGCATACCGGTGCCGTTCTACCACTGCTTCGGCATGGTGATGGGCAACCTCGCGTGCACGTCCCACGGTGCCGCCATGGTGATCCCCGCACCGTCGTTCGACCCGGTGGCCACCCTCGAGGCCGTCGCGGCGGAGCGGTGCACGTCGCTCTACGGCGTGCCGACGATGTTCATCGCGATGCTCGACCAGCCGATCGTCGACACGCTCGACCTGACCTCACTGCGTACCGGCATCATGGCCGGGTCGCCGTGCCCGGTGGAGACGATGAAGCAGGTCATCGGCAGGCTCGGCATGACCGAGGTCTCGATCTGTTACGGCATGACCGAGACGTCGCCGGTCTCCACCCAGACCCGCACCGACGACTCGCTCGAGCGCCGCGTGTCGACCGTCGGCCGGGTCGGGCCGCACCTCGAGGTCAAGATCGCCGACCCGGGCACGGGGGAGGCGCTGCCGTACGGGGAGGCGGGCGAGCTCTGCACGCGTGGATACTCCGTGATGCTCGGCTACTGGGACCAGCCGGAGAAGACCGCCGAAGCGATCGACGCCGAAGGCTGGATGCGTACGGGCGACTTGGGCGTCATGGATCCCGACGGCTACGTGACGATCACCGGCCGCATCAAGGACATGGTGATCCGCGGCGGCGAGAACATCTATCCTCGCGAGATCGAGGAGTTCCTCATGACCCACCCCGACGTGCTCGACGCCCAGGTGATCGGCGTGCCGGACGAGAAGTACGGGGAGGAGCTCATGGCCTGGCTTCGCCTGCGCGAGGGTGCCGCGCAGGTCGACGCCCCTGCCCTTCGCGAGTTCTGCAGCGGCAAGCTGGCGCACTACAAGATCCCGCGCTACGTCCACGTCGTCGACGAGTTCCCCATGACGGTCACCGGCAAGGTCCGCAAGGTCGAGATGCGCAACGCCGCCGTCGAGCTGCTCCGCGAAGGGGGCTAACCGTCGAGGTTGCTCGCCACCATGTCGGCGATCGTCGCGAGCATCACCTCGTCCTCCGACTCCACGATCACCTCGTCGCCGAACTTGGCACCCAGCGTCATGATCATGAGCGCCGAGCCGGCATCCACGGCGGGCTTGCCCTCCATCGCGAGCGTGACCCCGCTAGTCGCCGCCTGGGCGATCAGGGCAGCCGGCCGGGCGTGGAGGCCCACGGTCGATCCGACGGTGACGGTCTTGGTTGCCATGGTGCTCATCCTCTGGGTTGGTTGCGGTCGGGGTGGATCATGCGAGCACGACCTCGACGTCGTGGGCGCGTAGTGCGTCGACCTCGCGCTGGTCGGCGGCCTTGTCGGTGATCACGATGTCGAGGTCGTCGTACGACGCGAAGGCGAAGACGTGCTCGGCGGAGAACTTGGAGGCGTCGAACAGGGCCACGACCTTGCGGGCCGAGCGCACGAACGCGCGCTTGACGGCGGCCTCCTCGCTGTCGGGCGAGCTGAGGCCGTGCTGGGGCGAGGCGGCGCTCGTCGCCAGGAAGCACACGTCGACCTGCACCGAGGCCAGCGCGTCGACGGTGGCGTGCCCCGCGGCCGCGGAGGTGACGCCACGGACCCGACCGCCCAGCATGTGCAGCTCGACCGACGGGATCGCCATGAGCTTCGCCGCCGTCGGGATCGCGTGGGTGATGACGGTGAGCCGGCGGTCCGGCGGGATCAGGTCGACGAGGTGGCTGATGGTCGTACCGGCGTCGAGCACCATGCTGCCTCCGGCGGCCGGCAGGTGAGCCGCTGCAGCCCGGGCGATGCGGCCCTTCTGGTCGGCGTTCGGGATCGCGAGCGTCGGGCCGGCGGCTGAGCTCCGTCCGCGTGCCGCGACGGCACCGCCGTGCACGCGTTGGGCCAGCCCGTCGCGCTCGAGCACGGCGAGGTCGCGGCGGATCGTCTCGCTGCTGACATCCAGCTCCTCGGCGAGCTCGATCACGGCGAGCCGGCCGTCCTGCTGCAGCCGGTCGACGAGGAGCTGCTGGCGTTCGGTGGCGTACACGGCGCTCCTCGGACCAAAGTGGGTTTGTGTGGTTATCGCTTCGATACGTATTGTTTTACGCCCGAGTGTGTGTAAAGTCAAACATCACCATCCAGCGCTGGAGGAGCGGCATGGCGTCGACGATTCTGCACGGCAACGGCGTGGTCCCGGGCATCGGCAGCGGGCCGGTCGTACGGCCCAGGCCCCGGCCCGAGGTGCCCACCGACGAGGACAGCCTCGACCCGGAGGCTGGTGCCGCGAGGTTCAGCGAGGCGGCGAGCGCAGTCGCCGACCGGCTTGCGACGCGTGCCGAGCACGCCTCAGGAGAGGGGGCCGAGGTGCTCCACGCGACGGCGGCGCTCGCGCGTGACCGCGGCCTGGTCGCGCTGGTGCAGAAGCGGCTCGCCGAGGGCATGGGCATCTGCGCGTCGACGGCCGGAGCGGTCGAGGAGCTGAGCACGATGTTCGCCGCCGCCGGTGGGCTGATGGCCGAACGTGTCACGGACCTCGAGGACATCCGCGATCGCGTCGTGGCCGAGCTCACGGGCCAGCCCGAGCCGGGCATTCCGACACCCGCCGTCGCGTCGGTGCTGTGCGCCGTCGACCTCGCGCCGGCCGACACGGCGACCCTCGACCCGGCGGCGATCGTGGCGATAGCGACGTCGTTGGGCGGGGCGACGAGCCACACCACGATCATCGCCCGCCAGCTCGGCATCCCGTGCGTGGTGGGCACCGAGGGGTTGGACGACATCGCCGAGGGCACGACGGTGCTGGTCGACGGTGCCACGGGCGAGGTCGTGCTCGACCCCGATGCCGGTCTCGTGCGCGAGCGCACGGAGGCCGCCACGGCGATCGGTGCGGCGGCCGCGTCGTGGCGCAGCCCCGGCGCGACGTCTGACGGCCACGCCGTCGACATCCTCGCCAACGTCCAGGACGGTGCGGGAGCGCGCAAGGCCGCCGAGACCCAGGTGCAGGGCGTCGGGCTGTTCCGCACCGAGCTGTGCTTCCTCGACCGCGACGTGGAGCCCACCGTCGAGGAGCAGGCGGCGATCTATCGCGAGGTCTTCGAAGCGATGGGCGACCGGAAGATCGTGATCCGTACGCTCGACGCCGGGTCGGACAAGCCGCTCGGCTTCGCGACGATCAAGGACGAGCCCAACCCGGCCCTCGGCGTGCGAGGCATGCGACTCGGACTGCGCGACGAAGGCCTCATGGACCGCCAGCTCGATGCCATCGCGCTGGCCGCCGAAGGGTCGGCCGCACCTGTCTGGGTCATGGCGCCGATGGTCGCCACCGAGGACGAGGCCGCGTGGTTCGGCGCCAAGGTGCGCGAGCGCGGCCTGGTGCCGGGCGTGATGATCGAGATCCCGAGCGCCGCGCTGCTCGCCGACCGGATCCTGCGTCACGTCGACTTCGTCTCGATCGGCACCAACGACCTGAGCCAGTACGCGTTCGCGGCCGACCGCATGGCGCCGTCGCTCTCGGAGCTCACCGACCCCTGGCAGCCGGCGCTCCTCGCACTCATCGAGCGCGTCGCGCAGGCGGGACTCGAGGCCGGCAAGCCGGTGGGCGTATGTGGCGAGGCCGCCGCCGACCCGCAGCTCGGCTGCGTGCTGGTGGGGCTCGGGGTCAGCTCACTGTCCTCGGCAGCGTCTGCAGCGCCCCTCGTGGGCGCGACGCTGGCCGGCGTCTCGCTCGAGGCGTGCCGATCGGCAGCTCAGGCGGCGCTGGAGGCCAAGGATCCTGCGGCGGCCCGGGAAGCCGCGGCCGGGCTGCTGTGAGCTGTCCGACCCGTGCGCGAGGATCGACCTCATGACGTATGTCGTGCTGTTCCGTGGCATCAACGTCGGCGGCCGCAACAAGGTCCCGATGGCGGCCCTGCGGGAACACCTGGAATCTGACTTCTCCAACGTCCGGACCTACATCCAGTCCGGCAACGTGCTGCTCGACAGCGACCTCTCGGCGCCCGAGGTCGCAGCACACATCGACGCCAACCTGCGGTCGGCGTTCACGCTCGACTCCGACCTCGTACGCGTCCTGGTGCTGGACGCCCGCGCGTTCCGTGAGGTCATCGACGAGGCGCCAGCGGGGTTCGGCACCGAGGCCGACACCTATCGCCACGACGTGTTCTTCTACATGGGGGTCACGGCCGCCGAGGTCGAGCCCTACGTCGTCGTCAATCCCGACGTCGACGACGTCTTCGTCGGACAGCGCGCGCTCTACCACCGCCGCGTCGCGGCGCTGGCGACCCGCAGCCGGGTCAACAAGATCATCGGCTCCCCGGTCTATGCCGGCCTCACGATCCGCAACTGGAACACCACGACCAAGCTCGCGGCGCTGCTCGACGAGTGAACGTCAGGCCAGCCGCGCAGGGAAGCCGCCGGTCGCGACGGGGCCCCAGCGCGTCGGCGTGATCCGCATCAGGCACTTGCCCTGGTCGACCATGGCCTGCCGGTACTCGGCCCAGTCCGGGTGCTCGCCGGAGATGTTGCGGAAGTACTCGACGAACGCATCGAGCCCCTCCGGCACGTCCAGCACCTCGCACGTCCCGTCGACCTGCACCCACGGATCGTTGAAGTCGTCCGACAGCACGACCACGCTGACGTCCGGGCGCTTGCGGGCGTTCCTGGCCTTGGCGCGCTCGGGATAGGTGGAGATGACGATCCGGCCCGAGTCGTCGACGCCGCCCGTCACCGGCGAGGCCTGCGGTGAGCCGTCAGCGCGCTGGGTGATGACGATCATCCGGTGGCGCGGCCGGACGAACTCGACGAGCTCGGTCTGGCTGACCTGGGTCGACGTGGCGATCTGGCGGGGCATGACGTACGTCCTTCCGGCGGCACGGGTGCGGCTCCTTCGATCGTACGGACGCCGGCGAACCGGTCAGGCCACCTCCACGGCGTCCGAGGGCTCGGCGAACAGGTCGAGGAGGATCTCCTGGACGACCTCGAGGACGTCGGTGTCGGGCGCGACGTTCGCGGCGAACCCGGACAGGTAGAGCAGGTTCTTGAAGAACAGCACGAGGTCCTTGGGCATCCGGAAGCCGTTGCGGGCGAGCACCTGCAGGAGCCTGCCGAGCGTCAGCCCGAGCTGGTCGAACGTGACCTGGCCGCGGGACCGGTCCTGCAGGAGGTCGAGCTCGGCCTGCAGCTCGGCCACGACCGTCGTGGTGTCGGCATCGGCGGCGATCGCGCCGAACGACTGCATCGCCACGATCTGGCCGTCGGCGTCGTTCATCGCCCAGGCGGCGAGGTACTCCACGAGCCCGGCACGCTGCTTGGCGCTGAGCCGCCCGGTGATGCCGAAGTCGACCAACGAGAACGTCTGGGTGGTTTCGTCGATCAGCACGTTGCCGCCGTGCAGGTCGCCGTGGAAGACACCGTGCCGCATGGTCGCCTCCAGGACACCCTTGATGCCGAGCTGCAGCAGGCGTTGTCCCTCGGTCGGGCTGAGCCGTCCCTCGAGGTGTGCGTACGAGACACCGGGCAGGTACTCCATGACCAGGAGCCGCTCGGTGACCATGCCCGGGACAGGCCGCGGTGCGTTCATGTGGTCGGCGCCGAGGGCCTCGAGGACGGCGCTGGAGTCGACGAGGTTCGCCGCCTCGAGCTGGAAGTCGAGCTCCTCGAGCGCGAGCTGCGCGAACAGCTCGACGAAGCCGCGAAGGTTCGCCGAGCGGGCGCCGGCATGCAGCTTCTCCGCGGCGGCCGCGGCAATCGCCAAGGTCTCGATGTCGGCGCGGAACCGGCGGCGCAGGCCGGGCCGGCGCACCTTGACGACGACCTCGGTGCCGTCGTCGAGGCGTCCACGGTGGACCTGGCCGATCGACCCGGCAGCGAGCGGCTCGTCGTCGAGCCAGGCCAACCGGCTGCGCTGGCTGCCGAGCTCACGGTCGATCACGGCGTGCGCGACACCGGTGTCCAGCGGGGGAGCCTCGTCGCGGCACCACGCGAACGCCTCGACCCAGTCAGCGGGGAGCAGCCCTTCGGCTGTGGCGATGAACTGGCCGAGCTTGATGTACGCAGGACCGCCGGCGCGTACGAGCCGCTGGGCCCGGTCCAGCGTGCCGGCACTCGCGTTGGGCGGCTCGACGCGGAGCCCGACGGCGCACGCGCCCGCCGCGAGCAGCTGCAGTGGCGCGTCGGGCGCAGCCGTGGCCAGCAGCCGCCAGCCCGTCGACGCGAGCGAGGCGATGGTGTCGGGCCAGAGTCGAGGTGTCGCGAGGCGTTCGGCGTCGCGGGCCAGCGTCTTGCGGCGGTTCACCGCTTCGCGGTGCCAGACGAGCGCCTGCTCGGTCAGCCCGGGAACGGCACGCAGTCGAATCGAGCGGCGGATGAGCTCGTCGACCGCCGGCTCGGCCGAGAACGTGACATTGTCGATGGCAGATTCCATACTCGGAGTATGTCCCAGGTTCCGGTCCAGCAGGAGGGCCCGTGCGGGTGAGTCCCATCACGCGTGGAGGTGCACTCGCAAAGCAGCAGGTCAGCGGCCCGGCAGCGGATAGTGTGAGCCGGTGACATCGCTCGAGGTGGTGCTGGCCGCGTCGACCGCACTGCTGGCGGTCGGGCTGCTGGTCACGGCGCTGAGGCTGCGTGGGGCTCGGCGGGAGATCGAGCGGTTGAGCCGGCGGACCGACCGGAGCCGACTCGTCCCCTCACCGACCGACGCGGTGCGAACGGTTGTCGGCACCGCGATGAAGGTGCGGGACCACGGGTTCAGCGGCGCGCTGCGCAGCTCGATCGACGAGCTCGCGCTGTGGGCCGACGTCGAACGTCCCGACCTGGCCCGCCTCGCGAGCGCGGACGGCTCGGTGACGATCCTGTTCAGCGACATCGAGGGATCGACCTCGCTCAACCACCGGCTCGGCGATCGCGGCTGGGTGCAGCTGCTGGCCAAGCACGACCGGCTGCTCAAGCACGCGATCGGCGCGCATGCCGGCCACGTCATCAAGAGCCAGGGCGACGGGTTCATGGTCGCGTTCGCCGAGGCGAGCGAGGCGGTGGCGGCGGCGTCGGACATCCAGCGACGCTTCCACAAGGTACGTCCGGGGTCGCGCCTGTCGGGAGTCAAGGTCCGGATCGGCGCGCACAAGGGCTCGGCCGTGCACCGCGACGGCGACCTGTTCGGCCGCAACGTGGCGTTCGCCGCACGGGTCGCCGCCCAGGCCGAGGGCGGCGAGATCCTCGTCAGCGAGAGCGTCGTCGACTCACTGCCCGAGGACTCGGTGACGGTGCTCGAGCCCCGAGGCGCCGAGCTCAAGGGCGTACCGGGGACGCACCAGCTCTATCCGATCGACTGGCGCGCCCGCCGCTAGGAGTCCTTGGCGTCGTTGGCCATGCGCCTCTCGGCGGTGCTGCGCAGCGTGTCGGCGAACGTCGGGTCCTGCTCGATGAGCGACTCGAGCGCGGAAGCCTCCAGGCGCAGTGCCCGGATCGCGCTCGAGGCGACGACGGAGGCGCTGCGCAGCCGGTGGTTGACGAGGGCGATCTCGCCGAACACGTCGCCGGGGCCGAGGGTCGCGAGGACCTCGCCGGACTTGCGGATCTCGACCTCGCCTTCGAGCACGATGTAGGCCGAGTCCGCCGGCGTGGACTGCATGATGATCGACCAGCCCTGCGGGATGGAGACCGGCGTGCCCACGGTGGCGAGCGTCTTGACCAGCTCGGCGTCGAAGTCGGTGACGCGGCTCAGGTCCTCCTGGACCTCGGGGTCGATCTTCTGCCTACGCATCATGGGAGTCCTTCGATCGGGAGTGCGGCTGCGGCATGCCTGCCGGTGCCCACGGTAGCGACAAAAGCCGCCGGCCACCCGGATTGTCCCGGCAAATCCTGTGGCGCCGTCAGACGACGGAGAACTCGTAGCGCACGACGTTGACGTACGTCTCGCCCGGCCGCAGCACCCGCTGTGGGAAGTCCGGGTGGTTGATCGAGTCCGGGAACGTCTGCATCTCGGCAGTGACACCGGCGAACGCCTCGTAAGTCCCGAGCTCGCCCTTGGCGCTGGCCCCTTCGAGGTAGCCGCCGGCATACACCTGCGTGCCCGGCTGGTCCGTGACGAGGGTGAGCCGCCGCCCGCTCGCCGGGTCGGTCAGCGTCGCGACCTGGCGCATGCCGTCGCCGTCGAGCACCCAGTTGTGGTCGTAGCCGGCGTTGTCGACCTCGTCGATGTGCGCACCGATCGGCGTCGGCTCCCGGAAGTCGTACGGCGTCCCGGCGACGCTGAGCACCTCGCCGGTGGGCAGCAGCTCGGCGTCGACGGGGGTGTAGGCGGCGGCGTCGATCTGCAGGACCTGGTCGAGGACCGTGCCGGAGTCGTGGCCCGCGAGGTTGAAGTAGGCGTGGTTGACCAGGTTGACGAGCGTCGGGCGGTCGGTCTCGGCCTCGATGCGGATCTCCAGGGCGGAGCCGTCGAGCGTGTACGTGACGCGCGCCTCGAGCGTGCCCGGATAGCCCTCGTCGCCGTCGGGGGAGGTGTGCGAGAACGTCACGGCGTCGTGCGCGGCGTCGAGCTCGGTCGACCACACGTACGTGTCGAAGCCCCGCTTGCCGCCGTGCACGTGGTTCTCGCCCTCGTTGCGCGTGACTTCGTGCTCGGTGCCGTCGATCGCGAAGCGACCCTTGCGGATCCGGTTGGCGTAGCGGCCCGCGGTGACACCGAAGTAGTACTGGTCGCCGGGCAGCTCGTCGTACGACTTCCGGCCCAGCACGACGTCGGCGAGCACGCCGTCGCGATCCGGGGCGTGCAGCTCGAGGATGCGGGCGCCGAGGTCGGTCAGCACGACACGGCACTGCTCGTTGGAGATCGTGACGACCGTGATCTGCTGGTCGCCGGCGGTGGCCGTGAAGCTTTCGAGCATCGGAAGTTCCTTCTGGAAAGGGGTCGTTGCCCCACCCTCAAAGGTGGGTCACGGAGCTCCTCCTCACCGCGGCAGCACTCTATCGGGCGGCCGGGAGACCTGCGTACGAGGTCACGGGCATACGCTCCGGTGATGGAAGAGCAGCTGGAGGCCGCCGTCGTGACCTACCTGTCCGCCCTGCGCGAGGCCGATGTCGGACGCGTGCTGTCGCTGTTCGCCCCGGAGGCGCTCGTGCACTCGCCGCTCTACGGAGTCATGGCTGCGGCCGACTTCTACCCGGCGCTGTTCGCGGACACCAGTGCGGCCAACCTCGAGCTGCGATCCGTGATGCACGGGCGCGACACGAGCGGCGCGCGGACGATGAGCTTCTGGTTCCACTTCGACTGGCGCCTGCCCTCGGGGGCTGCAGCGCCGTTCGACGTCATCGACGCGGTGACGCTGGACGACGACGGCCGGTTCACCTCGCTGCACATCCTGTACGACACCGCCAACGTGCGGCCGGTCTTCGAGGCGGAGGGCGAGCGACCGTAGGTCAGGCCAGCAGGCGGCTGCCGAGGCCGTCGAGGACGATGTCGAGGATCCGGTCGTGCCAGTCGTGGCGCTGCGACAGGGTGCGCTCGCCGTTGGTGCGGGCCAGCGGGTAGGACCCCGTGCCCCGGACGGACGTGGTCAGCGCGAGGTTGCCGGCGATCTGGACTGCGACCGTCGCGTCCTCGATCGTGAACCCCTGGCGGTGCAGCGACGAGATGTAGGGCGTGACCTGGGCGACGATGCGCTCCGGCCACTTGGGCGGGGAGAGGGCCACGACGTCATAGCCGGGGTAGCGCTCACAGATCGTCCAGACCGAGCGGGCCACGTCGCTGAGCAGGTCGCGCCAGGGCAGATCGGCCTCGGGCCAGTCGACCGAGAGGGCGGCCTTCTCGATGGCCAGGACGAGCAGCTCGTCGCGATCCTTGACGTACCGGTAGAGACCGGAGTGGGCGACTCCGAGCCGGGCCGCGATCGACGGCATGCTGAAGGTGGCGATCCCGTCCTCGAGCACGGCGTCGACGATGAGCTCCAGGCTGAGGGAGCGTGGCCGGCCTGGTCTGCGGTCCATGCGTCGATCGTACGGTCACCATCCACGGGCGTCGGGGGTGGCCGGTAGGCGGACGTCGGGCAGAGCGCCGGCGGGGGCCGTTGCCGCGAGAACCGCGACTCCGCCGGCGCCTGCCCTGCCGCGATACCCCCCGGCGCGCCGGCCAAACCGGGGGTCTACGCCAACAGCGCCCGGACCTCGGCCAGTGTCGGGATCGAGTCCTGCGCCCCAGGGCGCTGGACCGCGAGCGTCGCTGCCGTGCTGGCGGACGCCATGGCCCGCTCCGCCGGCTCGCCGGCAGCGAGAGCCGCGGCGAGGACGCCGCAGAACGTGTCGCCGGCCGCGGTGGTGTCGACGACGGTGACCGTGACGGCTGGTGACCGTATGACCGGGGTGTCGTGGCGATGCAGCTCGGAGCCGCCTGCGCCGAGGGTCACCAGGACCGCGGGGAAGCCGGTGGCCAGGATGCGTACGGCCTCACCGAGATCTCCGGCGCCGCTCACCGATCGGGCCTCGTGCTCGTTGACGACCAGCAGGTCGACCTCGGAGCTCAGCTCTTCGGTGAGCGACGCGGCCGGAGCGGCGTTGAGGATGAACGGCACGCCGGGACGCCGTGAGCGCGCGGCCTCGACCAGGAGGGGTTGCGGGGTCTCCAGCTGGGCGAGCACCACGTCGGCGGTGCGGATGGGCTCGTGAGTCGTCGGGTCGAGGACGGCGGCCGAGTTGGCGCCCGGCGCCACGACGATGGCGTTCTCGCCGGCCCGGTCGACCGTGATGAGCGCAAGTCCTGTGCGGTGCCCTGCGAGCAGTGCGACGTGTGCGGTGTCGACGCCGTCCTGCGCCAGCTGGTCGAGCAGGTAGCGGCCATCCGCGTCGTCGCCGACGGCTCCCACGATGCTCGTCGACGCGCCGCCCGCCCGGGCAGCGGCGACGGCTTGGTTGGCGCCCTTGCCGCCGGCGCTCCGACGCACGGCGGACGCGAGGACCGTCTCCCCGGGCGCCGGGATCGTGTCGCACGTCAGCGAGACGTCGACGTTGAGACTGCCGACCACGACGACCCGACCGGTCATGCCTTGTCCGACCGATCGGGTGAGGACTCCTCGAACACCAGCAGGGTACGGGTGCTGAGGATGCCCGGGATCGACTGGATCTCGTCGAGCACGAGGCGCCGCAGGTCGGCGTTGTCGCGGGCGCGCACGAGCATCACGACGTCGAACTCTCCGCCGACCAGCGCGATGTGCTCGACGCCGTCGAGGGCGCGCAGCTGGGCGTGGATGTTGCGCCAGTCGGGCTGCCGCACGTTCAGCGTCAGGTAGGCCGACGTGCCGAGCCCGCGACCGACCGGGTCGACGAGCGCTGTGTAGCCCTTGATGATGCCGGACTCCGAGAGCCGTTCGACGCGGGCGTACGCGTTGGCGCGCGAGACATGGACCTCTTCCGCGAGCTGGCGCATCGACAGCCGCCCGTCGCGCTCGAGGGCGTCGAGGATGCGGGTGTCGATCTCGTCGATCGGCGCTCCGGCCATCTGTCTCTCCTGACTGGTGTGACGTGGCTCATGCTGGACGTACGGCCATGTGAATGCGCCTCTGGCGAGACATCTTCTCGACAATCATGCAGCACTTGAACCCGGATGGCCATGAGGCGCAGTGTTCTGTGAACAGACGTCTGTTCCCGAAAGGTGTGAGACCCGGTGCCGAGCCACGAGTTCCTGCCGTCCGAGCAACCCGTCCAGCTGCTCGACCAGGACGGTCGACGGGTCGAGGACGCGGGGCGCGTGTTCCCGTCGGACGAGGCGATGCTGCGAGCGCACGAGGAGCTCGTGGTCGGCAGGCGGATCAACGAGCAGGCGTACGCGCTGGTGCGCCAAGGCCGGCTCGCGGTCTACCCGTCGTCGTACGGGCAGGAGGCGTGCGAGGTCGCGGCCGCGATGGTGCTCGGCGACCAGGACTGGCTCTTCCCGACCTACCGCGACGTGGTCTCGATCATCGGCCGAGGTGTCGACCCGGTCGAGACCCTGACCCTGCTCAAGGGCGACTGGCACTGCGGCTACGACCCGACGGAGCACCGCGTGGCGCCCCAGACCACACCATTGGCGACCCAGCTGATCCATGCCGTCGGCGTCGCGCATGCGGCCACCCTGCGCGGCGACGACACCGTCGTGATGGCGATGTGCGGTGACGGCGCCACGAGCGAGGGTGACTTCCACGAGGCGCTCAACTTCGCGGCGGTGTTCAAGGCGCCGGTGGTGTTCTTCGTGCAGAACAACGAGTACGCGATCTCCGTGCCGTTGGCCCGCCAGACCGTCGCACCGTCGCTGGCGCACAAGGCCGTCGGCTACGGCATGCCGGGGGAGCGGGTCGACGGCAACGACGTCGCCGCTCTGCTGTCGGTCCTGGGTGACGCGGTCGCTGCGGCTCGGGCCGGTGGTGGGCCGTCCCTCGTCGAGGCGCACACCTATCGCATGCAGGCGCACACCAACGCCGACGACGCGACGCGATACCGCGCCGACGACGAGGTCGAGAAGTGGCAGGACCGCGATCCGCTGCTGCGCTCGGAGGCGTACCTCGCGGGTTGCGACCTGCTCACCGGCGAGCGGACCGCGGAGATCGCCGCCAGGGCGGAGTCCGTCGCCACCGCGATGCGGGACGGGCTGATGCTGGACGTCGAGCCGGATCCGGCCCACCTGTTCGACCACGTCTATGCGACGCCGACGCCGCAGCTGGGTGAGCAGGCGGCGTTCCTCGCCGACGAGCTCTCCCGGGAAGGGGTCAGCTGATGGCCGAGCACGAGAAGATCACGATGGCGCAGGCGTTCAACCAGGCCCTGCGCGACGCGATGACCGCCGACGAGTCGGTGCTGATGTTCGGCGAGGACGTTGGCGCGCTCGGCGGGGTGTTCCGGGTGACCGACGGGCTCAACGCCGAGTTCGGTGACGCCCGCTGCTTCGACACTCCGCTCGCCGAGTCCGGGATCATGGGCTTCGCCGTGGGCCTGGCGATGAACGGCATGCGACCCGTCGTCGAGATGCAGTTCGACGCGTTCGCCTATCCCGCGTTCGAGCAGATCGTCAGCCACGTCGCCAAGATGCGCAACCGTACGCGTGGCGCCCTCAGCATGCCGATCACGATCCGCGTCCCGTACGCCGGAGGCATCGGCGGCGTGGAGCACCACTGCGACTCGTCGGAGGCCTACTACGTGCACACGCCGGGGCTGACTGTCGTCGCGCCGGCGACGGTCGCCGACGCCTACACGCTGATGCGGGAGGCGATCGCGTCACCGGATCCTGTCGTCGTGCTGGAGCCCAAGAAGCTCTACTGGAGCAAGGACGAGGTCGACCTCGACGAGGCGCAGCCCGGCATCGGCCGCGCGGTCGTACGCCGTGAGGGCACCGATGCGACGCTCATCGCCTACGGCACGTCGGTGCCGATCGCGCTCGAGGCTGCCGATGCCGCGGCGGCCGAGGGCCGGAGCCTGCAGGTCGTCGACGTCCGCTCGCTCGTGCCGTTCGACGACGAGACCGTCTGCGCCGCCGTACGCTCGACCGGTCGCGCCGTCGTGATCGCCGAGGCGGCCGGGTTCGCCAGCGTCTCGTCGGAGATCGTCGCGCGGGTCACCGAGCGGTGCTTCCACCACCTCGCCGCGCCGGTTCGCCGGGTCACCGGTTTCGACATCCCCTACCCGCCCCCCAAGCTCGAGCACCTCCACCTGCCGAGCGTCGACCGCGTGCTCGATGCCATCGACACCCTGCAGTGGGACGACGTATGACCCTGCAGACGTTCACCCTGCCCGATCTCGGCGAGGGCCTCACCGAGGCCGAGGTCGTCCGCTGGCTCGTCGCGGTCGGCGACGAGGTCGTCGTCGACCAGCCGGTCGTCGAGGTCGAGACCGCCAAGTCGATCGTCGAGGTCCCGTCGCCGTACGCCGGCCGGGTCAGCGAGCTGCACGGCGAGGAGGGCGGCACGGTCGCGGTGGGCGCGCCGCTCATCTCCGTGGAGGCCGGTCTGCTGGTGGCCCCGGAGCCCGCCCAGGTCGCTGCCGAGCAGTACCGCGAGGAGGAGAAGGCCGGCTCCGGCAACGTCCTGATCGGCTACGGGACGCCCGAAGGCGCCGGCAGCGGCCGTCGGCGGCGTCCACGCTCTGCCCCCGTCGCCGCGACCCCTGTCTCGTCATCGTCCGTGCCGCGGGTGACGTCCCCGCTCGTACGCCGACTGGCCCGCGAGGCCGGGGTGTCGATCCTCGGCATCACCGGCACCGGCGTCGACGGACTGATCACTCGCCGTGACGTGCAGTCGGCGATCGATGCCGCTGCTCCGCGCACGGAGTCCACCGGCCGGGCCGGTCTTGAGGTCGCGCAGCGCACGCCGATGAGCGGGTTCCGCAAGGCGGTCTCCTCGGCGTTGTCACGCAGCCGCAGCGAGATCCCGGAGGCCACAGTGTGGGTCGACGTCGACTTCACCGAGCTTTTCGCGATCCGGGCGGCGGCGAAGGCCGCGAGCAAGCCGGTGCCGAGCCTGCTGGCCTACCTCGCCCGGTTCACGGTCGCTGCACTGAAGGCGCACCCCGAGCTCAACGGTGAGGTCGACACCGTCAACGACGAGCTGATCCAGTACGCCGGCATCAACCTCGGCCTTGCCGTGCAGACGGACCGCGGGCTGCTGGCACCGGCAGTGCTCGACGCGCACCTGCTGACGACGGCGGAGCTCGACGCCGAGATCCGCCGGGTCACCGAGGCGGCGCGGGAAGGACGAGCCACCCAGGACGAGCTGACCGGTGGGACGTTCACGCTCAACAACTACGGATCGTTCAACGTCGACGGCAGCGCCGCGATCATCAACCACCCGCAGGTCGCGATCCTCGGCCTCGGCCGCGTCATCGACCGGGCGTGGGTCGTGGACGGCGAGCTGACGGTGCGCAAGATCGCGCAGATGTCGTTCGTCTTCGACCACCGGGTCTGTGACGGGGGCGCCGCGGCGTCGTTCATGCGGATCGTCGCCGACGCGATCGAGTCGCCCGGCTCGGCGATCGCGAACCTCTGACGTATCAGAGCTCGGTCTCGGTGACCTCTCCGGTGAACGTGGTCATCGAGGCGACGTCGAACGTCTGGGCGTCGGCGGCGGTCTCGGCCATCTCCGGCGACTTCAGCGCGGCCTTGAGCGCATCGGCGTCGTCGAACCACAGCTCGGCGACGAGATAGGGCGCATCGCCGCCCATGCCGCGCGGGTGCGAACGGACGTAGCGCCGTAGTCCCGGCAGCGTCGAGGCGAGCGGGACGTGTACCTCGGTGTAGTGCCGCTCGAACGCCTCGGGGTCGGCGGGCGCGCCGTACTGGATCGTGATGCGGTGCATGAAGGTCTCCGGGTCGGGTCAGCTGGCCGGCGGCCAGGTCTTGGCGACGAGCGTCAGGACGTCGTACGTGGCGACGGGCTGGCCCTCGGCGTTGGCGACGACGGCGTCCCATCGCACCTCACCGTAGTCGGCGCTGTTGCGCGGCGTGATCTGCTTGACGGTCAGCGTCACGTCGATCGTGTCGTCGGCCTTGACCGGCGTCAGGAAGCGCAGGTTGTCGACACCGAAGTTGGCCAGCACCGGGCCGGGGTCGGGGTCGACGAACAGGCCGGCGGCCAGCGACACCACGAGGTAGCCATGCGCGACGATCCCACCGAACAAGGGGTTGGCGGCCGCCGCCTCGGGATCGGTGTGGGCGTAGAACGTGTCGCCGGTGAACTCCGCGAAGTGGCCGATGTCGTCGAGCGTGACGGTGCGCGACGCCGACCGGATGGTGTCGCCGATGCGCAGCTCGGCGAGGCTCTTGCGGAACGGGTGCACGTCGTCGACGAGCTGCTCGGAGCCCTTGATCCACTGACCCGTGATCGCGGTCAGCATGTCGGGGGAGGCCTGGATCGCGGTGCGCTGCATGTGGTGCAGGACGCCGCGGATGCCGCCGAGCTCCTCGCCGCCGCCGGCGCGCCCCGGCCCGCCGTGCACCAGCATCGGCAGCGGAGAACCGTGGCCGGTCGACTCGGGGGCGTCGTCGCGGTCGAGCACGAGGATGCGGCCGTGCCACGGCGCGAGGCCGAGCGTGATCACCCGTGCGACGGCGGGGTCGTGCGTGACGAGGGAGCCCGCAAGGCTGCCCTGTCCGCGTGCGGCGAGCGCGATGGCCTCGTCGACCGAGTCGTACGTGATGACGGTGCTGACCGGGCCGAACGCCTCGACCTCGTGGGGCTCACCGGCACCGCTGGTCGCCCGCAGCAGGATCGGCGACATGAACGCGCCGGCCTCCGTGTCGCCGTCGACGACGTCCACGTGGTCCGGGTCGCCGTACACGATCTCGGCGGAGCTGCGCAGGATCTGGACAGCCTTGCGCACCTCGTCGCGCTGCGCGAGGCTCGCGAGCGCTCCCATGCGTACGTCGGGGTTGGCGGGGTTGCCGACCGTGACCTTCGCGAGCCGTGCGCTGATCGCCGCGACGACCTCGTCGGCGATCGCCGAGGGCACGATCGTGCGCCGGATCGCCGTGCACTTCTGCCCGGCCTTGACCGTCATCTCGGCGACGACGCCCTTGACGTAGAGGTCGAACTCGGGGGCGTCGGTCGTGACGTCGGGTCCGAGGATCGAGCAGTTGAGCGAGTCGGCCTCGATGCCGAGCTGCACGCCGCCGTGCAGCACCGAGGGGTGCTGGCGCAGGGTGGCGCCGGTGCTCGCGGAGCCGGTGAACGCGACGGAGTCCTGCGCACCGAGCTGGTCGAGCAGGCCGTCGGGGCTGCCGCACAGCAGCTGCAGCGAGCCCTCCGGCATGAGTCCCGACTCGATGATGCGGCGCACGACCAGCTCGGTCAGGTAGGCCGTCTGGCTCGCCGGCTTCACGATCGTGGGCAGGCCGGCGAGGAAGGCGGGTGCGAGCTTCTCGAGCATGCCCCACACCGGGAAGTTGAACGCGTTGATCTGCACCGCGACGCCGGGACGTGAGGTCCAGAGGTGCTGGCCGAGGAACACGCCGGTCCTGCCGAGCTGCTCGGTGCCGCCGTCGAGGATCACGGTGTCGTTGGGCAGCTCGCGCGTGCCCTTGCTGGCGTAGCTGAAGACCGTGCCGATGCCGCCGTCGATGTCGACCTGCGAGTCGCGCAGGGTCGCGCCGGTACGCGCCGACAGTGCGTAGAGCGGGTCCTTGTCCTCGCCGAGGTGCTTGGCGACGGCCTTGAGGATGCCGGCACGCTGGTGGAACGTCAGGCTGCGGACGGCCGGGCCGCCGACCGTGCGGGCGTGCTCGACCATGGCCGACAGGTCCAGACCGGTTGCCGAGATCCGGGCGACCTCCTCACCGGTGGCTGCGTCGAGAAGGGGCTTGCCTTCGTCGGCGGCCTGGAACCACGAGCCTCCGGCATAGCTTTCGAGCAGTGCACTCACGGGTCTTGGGCCTTCCGTTGCATGAACCTGATGTCGCGTGCAAGTCTATTACAGACCGTTCGGTCAGTAAATGGCTGACGCGAGATTTCTGGAGGCGTACATGACGCTGGCACCCGAGGCTGACGAGGGCGAGCTGATGGCGGTCTTCGAGTCGACGATCGCGCGGCACGACCGCATCGAGCCGCGCGACTGGATGCCCGAGGCGTACCGCAAGACCGTCATCCGCCAGGTCGCCCAGCACGCGCACTCCGAGATCATCGGCATGCAGCCCGAGGGCAACTGGATCACCCGGGCGCCGTCGCTGCGCCGCAAGGCGATTCTGCTCGCCAAGGTGCAGGACGAGGCCGGGCACGGGCTCTACCTCTACTCCGCGTGCGAGACGCTCGGCGTCTCCCGACTGGAGCTCACCGAGATGCTGATCAACGGCAAGCAGAAGTACTCCTCGATCTTCAACTACCCGACGCTGTCGTACGCCGACGTCGGCACGATCGGCTGGCTCGTCGACGGGGCCGCGATCTGCAACCAGGTGCCGCTGTGCCGCACGTCGTACGGGCCCTACGGCCGGTCGATGATCCGCATCTGCAAGGAGGAGTCGTTCCACCAGCGCCAGGGCTACGAGCTGCTGGCGACGATGATGCGCGGCACCGACGAGCAGCGCGAGATGGTGCAGGAGTCGGTCAACCGGTTCTGGTGGCCCGCACTGATGATGTTCGGGCCGCCCGACGACGACTCGCCCAACACGGCGCAGTCGATGGCGTGGGGCATCAAGCGCAACACCAACGACGACCTGCGCCAGCGCATGGTCGACATGACCGTGCCGCAGGCCGAGGCGCTCGGCGTGACGCTGCCGGACCCCGAGCTGAAGTGGAACGAGGAGCGCCAGTCGTACGACTTCGGGTCGCCGGACTGGGACGAGTTCAAGGACGTCATCAAGGGCAACGGCCCGTGCAACCGGCAACGCATCGCGCACCGCCGTCGCGCGCACGAGGACGGCGCCTGGGTGCGCGAGGCCGCCACGGCGTTCGCCGAGAGGAGCATCGCATGACCGGGATCCAGGGTGACTGGCCTCTGTACGAGGTGTTCGTCCGCGGCAAGCGGGGGCTCAACCACGTGCACGTCGGCTCGCTGCATGCCGCCGATGACGAGATGGCGGTGCGCCATGCGCGCGACGTCTACACCCGCCGCAACGAGGGCGTCAGCATCTGGGTCGTCCGCTCCGACGCGATCACCGCGTCGAGCCCCGACGAGAAGGACCCGCTGTTCGCGCCGAGCGGCGACAAGGTCTATCGCCACCCGACGTTCTACGACATTCCCGACGACGTCCCACACATGTAGGCGCCATGAACCACACACCTGATCCGAGCCACCTGCCCGACCACGACTCCGTCTACGACGGGTTGCTCGGCAGCGACGACTCCCAGTGGGCGTTCGGCACCGACTTCGAGGACCCGCTCGCCGGCGTCGACACGACGGTGCCGGACGGCGTCGACACGCACGAGCTCGCGACGTACTGCCTGATGCTCGCCGACGACGCGCTCGTGATGTCGCACCGGTTGTCGCAGTGGTGCAGCAACGCGCCCGACCTCGAGGAGGACATCGCCCTGGCCAACATCGCGCTGGACCTGCTGGGTCAGGCGCGACTGTTGCTGGCCCGGGCCGCCGCGGCGGATCCGTCGGTCGTGCCGGCGCTGCCCGAAAGGTCCCCGGTCCCACCCGAGGACGCGCTGGCGTTCTTCCGCGGCGATCGCGAGTTCCGCAACGTACGCCTGGTGGAGACCGACAACGGCGACTTCGCGGTGACGATCGCGCGGCTGCTGCTGTTCTCGACCTGGCGGCTCGCGCTGCTGCAACGACTCGCCGCGAGCCGGGACCGCGTGCTGTCGGCGGTCGCGGTCAAGGGGGTCAAGGAGATGACCTATCACCGCGACTACGCCGGCCGCTGGTTCCTCACGCTCGCGCGGGGCACCGAGGAGTCGCGCCGCCGGCTGCTCGCCGGCCTCGAGGCGACCTGGCCCCTGCGCGCTGAGCTCTTCACGCCCCATCCCGTCGAGCTGGCCGTCGCGGAGTCGGGCGTCGGGGTCGATCCGTCGACCGTGGCCGACGAGGTCGACGTATTGCTGGAGCAGGTGTTCTCGATGAGCGGCGTCGACCGCCCGTCGGTGGCGCCACTCGCAGGCGTACGCGGGGAGACCGGCCGCGACGGGCTGCACACCGAGGCGTTCAGCCGTCTGCTCGCTGAGATGCAGGTCGTGGCGCGGGCTCATCCGATGGGTAGCTGGTGATGGTCGCCGCTCGCGAGATCGCCGCGTCCGTGACGGACCCGGAGATGCCGATGCTGACCCTCGAGGACCTGGGCGTGCTGCGCGACGTCGAGGTCGACGACGAACGCGTCGTCGTCACGATCACGCCGACCTACTCCGGGTGCCCGGCCATGGCCACGATGCGTGATGACCTGGTGCACCGCCTGCGCGACGAGGGCTTCGACGACGTCGAGGTGCGGGTCAGCCTGCACCCGGCCTGGTCCAGCGACTGGATCACGCCACGCGGGCGGGCCGCACTGACCGAGCACGGCCTCTCGGCACCCGGGCCGGCACCGTCGCACGACGGCCAGGTCGTCCTGTCCCTGCTGCCCACCCGCCGTACGCTCGCCTGCCCGCGCTGCGGCTCGTCCGACGTCGAGCTCACGTCCGAGTTCGGGCCCACGGCGTGCAAGGCGCTCTACCGCTGCACGGCCTGCCTCGAGCCGTTCGAGCACGTCAAGGAGATCTGACATGACCGTCATGACCCCGCCGGTCTCGGCCGCCCGCGCCGCGTTCCACACCCTCACGGTGGCGTCGGTGGAGCGGCTGACCGAGGACTCGGCCGCGATCACGTTCGACGTGCCCGATGAGCTGCGCGAGGAGTACGCCTTCGAGGCGGGCCAGTCACTGACGATCCGCCGGATCATCGACGGACAGGACCACCGGCGTACGTACTCGATCTGCGCCGCGGTCGGCGAACGGCCGCGTGTGGGCGTGCGGGAGATCCCCGATGGCGTGTTCTCGCGCTGGCTCGTGCACGACGTGCGCCCGGGCGACCGCGTCGAGGTGCAGACGCCGACCGGCAGCTTCCGCGCCGATCCCGAGGCCGGCGGCCGGCACCTTTGCATCGCCGCGGGCTCCGGAGTGACCCCGATGATCTCGATCGTGTCGTCCCTGTTGCGCGACTCGGACGCCCAGGTGACGATGCTCTACGGCAACCGCACGAGTCGATCGGTGATGTTCGCCGAGGAGCTCGCCGACCTCAAGAACCGCTACGGCCCGCGCTTCGACCTCATCCACGTGCTGTCGCGTGAGCCTCGGGACGTCGAGCTGTTCTCCGGCCGGCTCGAGGCCGATCGCCTCCGCCGGTTGCTGACGGCCCTGGTGCCGGTCGGCGCCGTGGACCACGCCTGGCTGTGCGGTCCCTTCGGCCTGATCGGCGACGCCCGCGAGGTCCTCGACGAGCTCGGCGTCGAGCCGGGCAAGGTGCACTTCGAGCTGTTCTACGTCGACGAGCCGCCACCGGAGCTGCACCGCGCCGACGCGGTCGTGTCCGGCGTGACGAGCGACGTGACGATCGTGCTGGACGGGCGTACGACCACCGCGGCGATGTCGCGGGACCAGAGCGTGCTCGACGGCGCCGCGGCGACCCGCAACGACCTGCCGTTCGCCTGCAAGGGTGGCGTGTGCGGCACGTGCCGGGCCAGGGTCGTCGACGGCGAGGTCGAGATGCGGCGCAACTATGCGCTCGAGGACACCGAGGTCGCGGCCGGGTTCGTCCTGACGTGCCAGAGCCATCCCGTCACCGAGACCGTCACGGTCGACTTCGATGCCTGAGGCCTCGCCCCGGCATTCGGTTTGACCTGGAGCGCGCTCCAGCTCCTAGGCTCCAGAACATGACTGAGCAGACGGAACGGCAGCAGCGGTTCGAGCAGGGCAAGGCGGTGCTGGACGCCGTCGACGGCGCGGCCGGCGCCAACGTGATCGAGTCGCTGGGGGACATCTCGCCAGAGCTGGCCCACCAGGTCGTCGCATGGGGGTTCGGCGAGATCTACGCGCGGCCCGGGCTCGAGCCGCGAGACCGGCAGCTCGTGACCCTCGGGATGCTGACCGCCCTCGGCGGTTGCGAGCCGCAGCTCGAGGTCCACGTCAACGCGGCACTCAACGTCGGGCTCACCCCGCAGCAGATCGTCGAGGCGTTCCTCCACTCAGCGGTCTACTGCGGTTTCCCGCGCGCCCTCAACGCCACGTTCACCGCGAAGAAGGTCTTCGACGAGCGCGGGCTGCTGCCGCTCGCCTGACCGGTCCCGGCTAGCCCTCGTGCAGCGAGAGACCGTCGAACGCCAGCGTGGCGATCGACGCGGCGAGCACGTCGGGGTCGACCGGACCACCCGGGCGGTACCACTCGACGAGTGAGTTGACCATGCCGAACAGCAGCCGGCTGATGAGGTCGGGCGGGATGTCGGCGCGCAGGGCGCCCTCGTCGACCGCGGCCTGCACCAGCGTCGCAAGGCGCTCGTCGATGCGGCGGCGACGCTTGAGGGCGGCGAGCTCGACCTCGCTGTTGCCGTGCACGCGCAGCAGCAGCGTCACGGCCGGCAGGTGCTCGACGAGGATCTCGACCGACTCCTGCACGACGGTGCGCAGCCGCTCGTACGCGCTGGTGCCCGGTGCCGCAGCCGCGGCGGAGTCGACAGCAGCCGACAGCCCGTTGAGGGCTTCGTCGAGGGCAGCGGCGAGGAGGTGCTCCTTGCTCGGCACGTGGTGATAGATCGCCGACTTGGTCAGCCCCAGCTCCTTGGCGAGGTCGCCCATGCTGGTGCCGTCGTAGCCCTGCCGGTTGAACAGCTCGATCGCACGACGCAGCACGGTCTGCTGGTCGTAGCCGGGCCGCCCGCGTCGGGGTGCCGCCGCCTCGGTCATGGCTCAAGCGTCTCACGCAGACGCGGCCGCCTAGGCGAACGCCGACAGTCCGGTGAGCTCGCGGCCGATCGTCAGCTGGTGGATCTCGGCGGTGCCCTCGTACGTCAGCACCGACTCGAGGTTGTTGGCGTGGCGCATGACGGCGTACTCGCCCGAGATGCCGTTGGCGCCGAGGATCGTCCGCGCCGTGCGGGCGATCTCGAGGGCGACGCGGGTGTTGTTGAGCTTGCCGGCGCTGACCTGCGCGGGCTTGAGGACCCCCGCCTCCTTGAGGCGGCCGAGGTGGACGCTCAGCAGCAACGCCGTGCCGTGCGCGACGCTCATGTCGGCGAGCTTGCCCTGGGTCAGCTGGAACGCGCCGATCGGCTTGTCGAACTGCGTGCGGGTCGTGGCGTACTCGATCGCCGTCTCGAGGCACGAGCGCGCCGCGCCGGTGGTCCCGAACACGATGCCGAAGCGGGCCTCGTTGAGCGCGCCGAGCGGGCCGCGCAGGCCCTCGGCGCCAGGCAGCAGAGCCGATGCCGGCAGGCGCATGTCCTCGAACGTGAGCTCGCTGGTGACCGATGCGCGCATCGACATCTTGTGCTTGATGGCGCGGCCGGAGAAGCCAGGCGTGTCCGTCGGCACGACGAAGCCGCGGATGCCGTTGTCGGTCTGCGCCCACACGACCACGACGTCGGCGACGCTGCCGTTCGTGATCCACATCTTGGAGCCGTTGAGCACCCAATCTGCCGCTTGTCCTGAGCCTGTCGAAGGGTCGCGCTTGGCGCGGGTACGCATGCCGTTGGGGTTGGAGCCGTGGTCGGGCTCGGTCAGGCCGAACGCCCCGACGTAGTCGCCGGCGGCCATGCCGGGGAGCCACTGCTGCTTCTGCTCCTCGGAGCCGTAGGCGTGGATCGAGTACATCGCCAGCGAGCCCTGCACCGAGAACAGCGAGCGCAGGCCGCTGTCGATCGCCTCGAGCTCGATGCTCGCCAGCCCGTACGCCGTGGGGCCCACGCCCGCGCAGCCGTAGCCCTCGAGGTGCATGCCCAGCAGTCCGGCGCCGCCCATCTGCTTGGCGATGTCGCGCGCCGGCAGCTCGCCGCTCTCGGCCCACTCGGCGACGTGCGGGGCGAGCTTGTCCTGGGCGAAGCGACGCGCGGTGTCGCGGATGGCCCGCTCCTCGTCGGTCAGCAGGTGGTCGACGTCGAGCAGGTCATGACGGGTGTCCATGGATCCACCTTCTCAGAGCAGGGTGTCGGTCGTTCACGGGCCACGGGCGGGTGACTAGGAGTCGAGCTTGCGGCCGGCCCACGACCACGCGTAGGCGTCGTCCTCGGCAGCCAGGCCACCCTCGCCGAGCTCGAGAGGACGGAAGGTGTCGACCATGACCGCGAGCTCGTCGAACGCCTCGACGCCGAGGCTCGCCTCGATGGCACTCGGCTGCGGGCCGTGGGCGTAGCCACCGGGGTGGAGCGAGATCGAGCCCTTGTCGATGCCCGACCCCTTGCGGGCCTCGTAGTCGCCGTCGACGTAGAACATGACCTCGTCGGAGTCGACGTTGGAGTGGAAGTAGGGCACCGGGATCGCCAGCGGGTGGTAGTCGACCTTGCGCGGCACGAAGTTGCAGATCACGAAGTTCTGGCCCTCGAAGACCTGGTGCACCGGCGGCGGCTGGTGCACGCGACCGGTGATGGGCTCGTAGTCGGAGACGTTGAACGTGTAGGGGTAGAGGCAGCCGTCCCAGCCGACGACGTCGAACGGGTGGGTGTCGTACGTCATCCGGCTGCCGACGATGCCGTTGGCGCCCGAGCCGCGGTGCTTGACCAGGACCCCGACGTCAGTGCCCTCGACGAGCAGTGGCGCCTCGGGGCCGTGCAGGTCGCGCTCGCAGTAGGGCGCGTGCTCCAGCAGCTGGCCGTAGCGCGACAGGTAGCGCTTGGGCGGTGCCACGTGGCTGTTGGACTCGATCGCGTACGCCTTCACCCCGCCCGTCGAGCCTGCCGAAGCGTCCGGGACCCAGCGGTGTGTCGTGGCGCGGGGGATGATGACGTAGTCGCCGGTGCGGAACGTGAGCGCGCCGAAGACCGTCTCGACCGTGCCGGAGCCGGCCTCGATGAAGACGCACTCGTCGCCGATCGCGTTGCGGTAGAGCGGCGAGGGCGCGCTGCCCACGACGTACGCGATGCGGACGTCGCCGTTGCCGAGCACGAGGCGCCGGCCGGTCACCAGGTCAGTGGCCGCAGGGTCGGTGTCGGCGAACAGCGCCGGCAGCCGCAGGTGGCGGGGCTTGAGCGGGTGGTTGGCGGTCGTGGCGTGGTCAGGGAGGTCCCAGACCTCCGACGCGACGATCCCCGAGGGGACGCCGAGGTGGTAGAGCAGCGACGAGTCGCTCGAGAACCCCTCCTCGCCCATGAGCTCCTCGCGGTGGAGGGCACCCTCGGGCGTACGGAACTGCGTGTGGCGCTTGGGCGGGATCTGCCCGACGCTGCGGTAGTGGGCCACGAAGTCTCCTGTGTCCGGATAACGGATGAATATGTCCGATAAAAACACCATGCGATACCGTGGGAAGCGTGTCAACCCTGCTCGATCGCCTGGTCGACGACGCCGCGATCTTCCCGCCCGGCAACGCGCCGCTCGACGTCGCCGTCCGCGAGCACGCCGGCCATCGCTCGAGTGCGTACGCCGCGATGGTCGGGCCGTTGCTGGTGCGCGACGTGGACGTCGCGCACGTTCCGGGACTGGCCCATGAGGCGCTGGAGATCGGGGTCGTCGCGACCACGGGCCCTCGTGGGCTGGAGCAGTCGGCGGCGACGCTGCACGACTTCCCGCACGTCCACCTGGTCGCGTACGAGATCGCACTCGGCGACCTGTCGGCACGGGACCTGGTGAGCGCCCTGCGCGGATCGAACGGTGTCACGGTGTCGGTCGAGCTGCCGCGACCGGGCGCCTATGTGTCCGACGACTGGCTCGCCGTCGCCGACGAGGTCGCCGCGGCCGGCTTCCAGGTGAAGTTCCGGACGGGTGGCGTCGAGGCGTCCGCCTACCCCGACGAGAAGGAGCTCGCGATGGTGCTCGCTGCCCTGGTGCCGCGACGGTTCAAGCTGACCGCCGGACTGCATCGTGCCGTCCGCAACACCCAGGCCGGGACCGGCTTCGAGCAGCACGGGTTCCTCAACGTCATGGTGGCGGTGCACCGGCTGCTCGCCGGGTCGACCGCTGACGAGGCCGCTGCCGTCCTCGCAAGTCGCGATGGCGGAGTGCTCGCGGCCGAGGTGGCATCGTGGCGTGATGATGACCGGGTCGCGGTGCGGCGTACGTTCCGCGGCTTCGGTTGCTGCGGCGTGACCGAGCCGTACGAGGATCTCGTGGGACTGGGGCTGGCATGACGGGTTTCGGGCTGGACCATCTGCCGTACGGTGTGGCGTCCCACCAGGGTCGTGACCTCGTGGTCGTACGCCTCGGCGACGACGTCGTCGATCTTGCTGCGCTGGCTGCCGCGTCGCCTCCGGGCTTCGACGCATCGGTCCTGGCCGGATCGTCGCTTGCTCCGCTGATGGCTGCGGGCCCTGAGGTGTGGGCGGTCGTACGTTCGTGGCTGCAGGACACCCTCCCTGACGCGCCGGCCAGCCACATTCCGTTGGCCGAGGTCGAGATGCGGATGCCGTTCGCGGTGGCGGACTACGTGGACTTCTACGCCTCGCTCAACCATGCCTCCAACGTCGGCAAGATCTTCCGCCCCGACGCCGAGCCGTTGCTGCCCAACTGGCGGCACCTGCCGGTCGGCTACCACGGTCGCGCCGGCACGGTCGTCCCGTCGGGCACCCCGATCGTCCGGCCCAGAGGTCAGCGGCGTCCCGGCCCGGACGGGCGTCCCGGGTTCGGTCCGTCGCAGGCTCTCGACATCGAGGCCGAGCTGGGCTTCGTCGTCGGCGCCCCGAGCGCGATGGGGCAGCCGGTGCCGACGGGCGCCTTCGCCGACCACGTCTTCGGTGTCACGCTGCTCAACGACTGGTCGGCCCGCGACATCCAGGCGTGGGAGTACGTCCCTTTGGGACCGTTCCTCGGCAAGTCGTTCGCCACCTCGATCTCGCCGTGGATCACGCCTCTCGCGGCGCTCGACGATGCACGGGCGCCGCTGCCCGGCCAGGATCCCGAGCCGTTGGACTACCTCCAGGTCGCCGAGCCGGCCGGGCTGGCGATCGAACTCGAGGTCGTGGTCAACGACACCGTCGTGTCGCGGCCGCCGTACGCGTCGATGTACTGGTCGCCCGCCCAGATGCTGGCCCACATGACGGTCAACGGCGCGTCGCTGCGCACCGGCGACCTGTATGGCTCCGGCACGATCTCAGGGGTCGAGCGCGACCAGCGCGGCTCGCTGCTGGAGCTGTCGTGGGGCGGCAGCGAACCGTTCACCCTCGACGACGGCACCACGCGGACGTACCTCCTAGACGGTGACACCGTCATCCTCCGCGCCACCGCCGGCTCGATCACTCTGGGCGAGGTCGAAGGCACGATCACCGCCTGAGGTCCTAGGCCAGTGCGTCGGCGACGGCGTGGGCCGCCGCCAGCACCAGCGGCTCGACCGTCGCGGCGTCGATGTCGTGAAGGCTGACGATGCCGACCGACGCCTCGAGCCCGGGCACGCCCCGCACCGGGGCAGCGAGGCCGGCGGCACCGGGCTGGAGCTCGCCGGACGTGCTGGCGACGCCGTCAGCGTCAGCACGGCCCAGCAGGATCGCCTTGCCCGCCGCGCCCGTGTCGAGCCGGTGACGCGCACCGACCCGATAGGCCACGTGCATGTCGCTGCGGCTCGGCTCGACGACGACGAGCGCCACCGCGTCGTCACCGTCGGCGATCGTCAGGTGCGCCGTGGCTCCGCTGGCATCGGCGAGCCGCGTCAGCGCCGGCGTCGCGCGCGACTTGAGCTCGGGCAGGTACGCGTTGCGGAACGCCATCATGCCGAACCCGGCGCCGATGCGGCCCTGGTCGTCGCGGTGCAGGAGGTCGTGCTCCTCGAGCGTCACGATGAGCCGGTACGCCACGGTGCGGCTGATGCCCAGCGACTCGGCGATCTCGTTGATCGTGAACCGCGAGTCCGACCCGGCGACGAGGGCCAGGATGCGCAGCCCACGGTCGAGCGTCTGCGCGGTCTCGGCGGCCATCGGTCCTCCTCGGTCGGTCGTTGAAGTCTGGCAGGCGTCAGAGCATGGCGCCGGGATTGAGGATGCCGGCCGGATCGAGGGCGGCCTTGACCCGGCGGTTGAGGTCCATGACCTCGGGGCCGAGGTAGGCCGGCAGCCAGCCCTTCTTGAGCCGGCCGACGCCGTGCTCGCCCGTGATCGTGCCGCCCAGGCCGATCGCGAGGTCCATGATCTGCCCGTACGCCGCCTTGGCCCGCACGGTCTCGTCAGGATCCGACGCGTCGAACACGATCAAGGGGTGCGTGTTGCCGTCGCCGGCGTGGGCGATGACCGCGACCGTGATGACGTGCTCGGCGGCGATCGCCTCGATGCCGCGGACGAGTGCACCGAGCTGCGGCACGGGCACTCCGACGTCCTCGAGCAGCAGCGAGCCCTTCTGCTCCAGCGAGGGGATGACCATGCGGCGGGCCACGACGAACGCCTCACCGGTCTCGGCGTCGTCGGTCGAGAACGCCTCGGTGCTGTGGTTGGCCTGGCAGAGGGCCGTGACCTCCGCGATCTCGGCGACACCGTGGGCCGCCGGCTCGTCCGACTGCACCACGAGCATCGCCTCGGCGCTGCGGTCGAGACCCATCTTGGTGACGTCCTCGACGGCGTTGATCGAGGTGCGATCCATGAGCTCGAGCATTGCCGGTCGCATCGTGCGGGTGATGTCGAGGACGGTCTGGGTCGCGTCGTCGAGCGAGCCGAACGTGGCGACCAGCGTGCAGGGCGGCCGCTGCGCCGGGACGAGCCGCAGCACGACCCGCGTGATGATCCCGAGCGTTCCTTCGCTGCCGACGAACAGCTTGGTCAGCGACAACCCCGCAGCGTCCTTGAGCCGCGGGCCGCCGAGCTCGACCACGGTGCCGTCGGCGAGGACCACGGTCATGCCGAGGACGTAGTCGCTCGTCACGCCGTACTTGACGCAGCACAGCCCGCCGGCATTGGTCGCCACGTTGCCGCCGATCGAGCAGATCTCGTACGACGAGGGGTCCGGGGGATACCAGAGACCGTGCGCGGCGGCCGCCGCCTTGACCTCGGCGTTGAGGGCGCCGGGCTCGACGACGGCGATGCGGGTCGCCGGGTCGATCTCGACGGCTCGCATCCGCTCGAGCGACACGACGAGACACCCGGCGAGCGCCGACGCGCCGCCCGACAGCCCGGTCCCGGCGCCACGGGGCACGACGGCGAGCCGGTGCGCGGCGGCAAAGCGTACGGCCGCCTGCACGTCCGCCGTCGACGTCGCGCGTATGACTGCGAGCGGGACACCGGACCCGGGGTCGTTGGCCCGGTCCCACCGGTAGCCGGCCATCGAGTCCGGGTCGACCAGCAGCGCCCCGTCGGGCAGCCCGGCGGCGAGCTCGTCGAGGTCGGGCGTCACCGGCGGGTCAGTCCTCGGCGAGGGTCTCGGCGGACTCGGAGTCCTCCTTGGGCGCCAGCACCGAGACCGAGTCGTCGATCCGCTCGTTGAGGTAGCGCAGCACCTCGGCGACCGTCGCGACGACCGGCACCGCGAGGAACGCCCCGGTGATGCCGAACAGCGTGCTGCCGGCGGTCACCGAGAGCAGGACGACGGCGGGGTGGAGGTTCATGTTCTTGCCCTGCAGCCACGGCGACAGGACGTTGCCCTCGAGCTGCTGGACGAAGACCACGATGCCGAGGGCGAACAGCGCGTCGCTCGTGCCGTTGGTGACGAGCGTGACGAGCACGGCCAGCGCACCGCTGACGAAGGCACCGATGATCGGGATGTACGCACCGAAGAACGTGACGACGCCGAGGGGCACGGCCAGCGGCGAGCCGAGGATCGCCAGACCGCCGCCGATGATGACGGCGTCGATCAGCGCGACGAGGGTCTGGGTGCGGATGAAGCCGCCGAGCGTGTTCCACGCCCGCTGCAGGACCTCGACGAGGTGCACGCCTGCACGCTGACCTCCGAGCGTCCGGACCCAGGGAAGGAACTTGTGCCCGTCCTTGACGAAGAAGAACGTCAGCATCAGGACCAGGACGAGGTTGACGATGACGGACGTCGCGGTGCCGATCGTCGAGAAGACGCCGGAGCTGATGGCGCTGGCGCTCTCGGTGAGCTTGCCTTGCACCGCCTCGATGGCGCGGGTGATCTGGCCGTCGGACAGGTTGAGCGGCTCGCCGGTGACCCAGTCGCGGACCTTCTGGAGGCCGTCGGACGCTCCGGCGGCGACCTCGCTGGCCTGGCCGGCGACCTGCGGGGTGAGGACGGCGATCACGCCGACGACGGCGCCGATGAATCCCAGCACGATCGTGATGGCGGCGAGGGCGTCGGGCCAGCCCTTGGAGCGGAGCCACGCCGCCGGCGGGCCGAGCACCGTCGTCACGATGAGGGCGAGCGAGACGGGATAGATGACCATCCACACGGTCCCGAGGATGTGACCCACGACCCAGGCCGCCAGGGCGATGACGATGAGCCGCAGGCCCCAGCGCTGCAGGACGTCGAGCCCCTCGTCGATCACGACACCGCGGTCACGGATCTTCTTGTTCTTGGCCACCTGCTCAGCCTAGGGCCATGCGGGTCCCGGGCACGTCCTAGCCGGCGCCGCCTGCGCGGAAGTCGACCCACGCGTCGTTCATGCGCTCGACCTGGCCGGGCGTGAACATGTACATGCACGAGTCCTGGCTGTAGTCCATGAAGTTGTGGATCGGGTCCTTGCCTGGCGCGGTGCAGGTGTCGGCGCCGTTGGGGCAGTCGAACTGCGGGATCGCCTCACGCGGGGTGTCCGCCACGAAGTCGCCGGAGGCCGAGCAGCCGCTCTTGAACGTGTGCTCGAGCATCAGCCAGTGGCCGACCTCGTGGGTGAGCGTGTCGCCGAGGGCGTACTTGCCGGCCGTGCCGCCCGGCATCGACTCGTCGAGCATCACGACGCCGTCGATGAAGTCCCGCCCGTTGTTGTAGCCCTTGGGGAAGTAGGCCCAGCCGAGCAGCCCGTCGCCGATGTTGGCGGTGTAGACGTTGAGGGTGGTCGAGTCGCCCTCGTACAGCGCCTTCTTCATGTCGCGCTCGTTCTTGCCGGGCACGACGGTGTACCACGCGGGGTTCGTCGTCCAGGTGATCTTGGCGAGCGAGAAACGGAAGGGTGAGTTCGCCGCGCCGGTCCCGGTCTTGCCGGCGTACGAGTCGTTGAGGACCTTGGTCTGCGCGTTGATCATGGTCGTCCAGCGCGTCTTCTCCGGACCCGACAGCGTGTGGTCGGAGACGACGTGGAAGATCGTCGGGATGTGCACGCTGCCGTTCGGCAGGCGCGGGGCGTCCTTGATGACGCCGTACGCATTGGCCTCGTTCTTGGAGTAGAGCTCCGGCTCCTTGGCCTTGCTGCCCTTGGCCACACGTGCGGCGCTGGGTGCGCAGTCCTCGGCCCCGGGCGACGGTGCAGCGGAGACGCTCTGCGTGGCTCCGGCCGCGGTCATCATGCCACCGACCAGGACGGCCACCGGCAGCCAGCGGACCAACGAATGACGACGCATGACTTCTCCCTTGACGACGGGCAGTTTCAGTCAAGGTACGCCCTGCGGGCCCGGTCGGCGAGTGCTCGGCGCCTACAGGCGCCAGTCCACCGGCTCGGCGCCTTGGGCGACGAGGAGCTCGTTGGCCCGGCTGAACGGCTTGGAGCCGAAGAACCCCCGCGACGCCGACAGCGGGCTCGGGTGCACCGACTCGATGCGCGGCACGTCGCCCAGCATCGGCGCGAGCCCCTGCGCGTCACGACCCCAGAGGATCGCCACGAGCGGGGTGCCGCGCGCGACGAGGGCACGGATCGCCTGCTCGGTGACGGCCTCCCAGCCCTTGCCCCGGTGGCTCGCCGGTGTGCCGGGTCGCACCGTCAGCACTCGGTTGAGCAGCAGCACGCCCTGCCGGGCCCACGGTGTGAGGTCTCCCGACGCCGACCGCGGGATGCCGAGGTCGGTCTCGAGCTCGGTGAAGATGTTGACGAGGCTGCGGGGGAGCGGGCGTACGTCGGGCGCCACCGAGAACGACAGCCCGACAGGATGGCCCGGCGTGGGATAGGGGTCCTGACCGGTGATGAGCACGCGTACGCCCGACATCGGCTCCGCGAACGCCCGCAGGATGTGGTCGCCGGCCGGGAGGTAGGGCCGCCCCGCCGCGATCTCCTCGCGGAGGAACCGGCCCATGGCATGGATCTGCTCCTCGACCGGTGCCAGGGCCTCGGCCCAGTCCGGAGCCATGATCTCGCTCAGGGGTTTCACGACTGCTCCTTGCGCAGCGCCGACGGGGCGAGCAGGCCGGCGAGGAGGCACCCGACGATCGGCACCGCGAACGCCGTCGTCAGGGACACCCAGTTGGTGAGGATGCCGATGATCGCGGGGCCGGCGAGCAGGCCGAGGTAGCCCGTCCCGGTGACCCGGGCGAGGTAGGTGCCGGAGGCGGCCGGGTCGATGTTGCCGGCGGCACTGAAGAACTGCGGCACGCAACCGGCGAGCCCGACGCCGAAGACCGCCCAGGCGACGATCGCGACGGCGGGGTTGGGCGCGAGCGCCGCCCCGAGCAGGCCGGCGGCACCGACGAGCGCGGCCCGTTGGACGTACGCGGCGGCGCCGATGCGCGCGACGACCCGGTCGGCCACGAGGCGCACGAGCGTCATGGTGATCGAGAACGCGCCGAACGCCCAGGCCGCGACCGTCTTGCTCGCGTCGAGGGAGTCGTGCAGGTGCACCGTGCTCCAGTCGTACGCGACGCCCTCGGAGAGCAGCAGCATGAACGCGAGCAGCGACAGCACCACGACGCGAGGCGTCCACGGCGCGTGGGCGCGCGGGGCACCGGACTCGCGGATCGTGCCTGGCGACGGCGGCAGCAGCGAGGGCCTCACCGCGAGGGTGAGGACGAAGCCGAGCAGGCCGGCAGCCGCCAAGGTCAGCCGCACGTCGACGTCGAGGGCGATCAGCCCGCCGCCGATGATCGAGGCGAGCAACCCGCCCAGCGAGAAGAACGCGTGGAACGCGCTGATGATCGGCCGGCCGTACGCGCGCTCGACCTCGACGGCCTGGGCGTTCTGCGACACGTCGATGACGCCGTTGAAGGCGCCGAGGAGGCCGAGGGCCACCGCCAGCGCCGGCACGTTCGTCGCGAGGCCGGGCCCGACGAGGCAGACGCTCAGGGCGAGCCCGGCGATGACCACGACGACGCGGCTGCCGAAGCGGTCGATCAGCCGGCCGCCGACCTGCATGCCGAGCAGCGCGCTGCCGCCGAGGAGGAGCAGCAGGTAGCCGAGCACGACCGTGCTGGCCCCGGTGCGGTCACGGATCTCCGGGATGTTGACGACCCACATGCCGAGGAGGAACCCGTTCAACGCGAAGATCGCGAAGGTGGACCTTCGCGCGGCGGATGGCGGCATGCTCCGACCCTATCGAGGCGCCTGGTGCCCTACAGTTGTCAGGCTGTGTCAGCAATCGCCGCCTACCGCGCACTCCTGCGGATCGTCGGGCCCGCCTACATCCTCGTAGCCTTCCTCGGGCGGATTCCGCTTGCCATGAGCCAGCTCGGCGTGCTGGTCCTGGTCAGCTCCAAGCTCGACAGCTACGGCGCGGGCGGTGCCGCGGCGGGCATCCTCGCGGTCTCAAACGCGATCGGCTCGCCGCTCGCCGGCGCCCTCGCCGACCGCATCGGCCAGCGCCCGGTCGTGCTCGTGCAGTCGCTGGTCGGCGCCGCGGGCCTGGCGTCGGTGGTGCTCGTGACCGACCCCGACGCGTCCCGCGCACTGATCTTCGCGGTAGCGGGTATCACCGGTTTCGCGATGCCGCAGGTCGGGCCGCTCGCCCGCGTACGGTGGCGGCCCATCACGCGCGACGAGGGTGACCAGCGCCGGCTCGTGGACGCGGCGTTCTCCTACGAGGGGGCGGCCGACGAGGCGTCGTTCGTGCTCGGCCCGGCGATGATCGGCATCCTCGCGATCCTCGCTGAGCCGGCCGGCGCGCTGCTGGCTGCGGCGGCGATCCTGGCGGTCTTCGGCTCATGGTTCGCGATCCACTGGACCTCCGAGCTCGTGTCGAAGCGCTCGACGACCGGTGGCGTCGGCTCCGAACCGCTCTGGTCCGTGGCGTTCGCGGTGCTCGTGGTCGCCCAGCTGTGCATCGGCGCGATCTTCGGCAGCGTGCAGACCGGCACCGCGGTGCTGGCCCGCGCCGACGGTCACGCCGGGAGTGCCGGGCTGATCCATGCGGTGCTCGGCATCGGCAGCGTGACGGCAGGGCTGGCGATCACCGCGCTGCCTGAGCGGATCCTCTACGCCACGCGCATGCTCGTCGCGGCGGTCGGACTGCTCCTGTTGTCGGCGCCGTTGCTGCTCGTGGACTCGATCGGCTCACTGGTCCTCGTCATCGCGCTGCTGGGCTTCGCCGTGGCGCCCTACATGATCAGCAACTTTGCCCTTGCCGGGATCCTCGTGCCCGTGCACCGGGTGGGGACCGCCATGACGCTGCTCGCCGGGGCGACCGGCATCGGGTACGCCCTGGGCGCCTCGGTCGCCGGCCGGCTCGCGGACGAGGGCGGCCACACCCCGGCGTTCGCCGTCACGGTCGGTGCGGCCGGCGTCGCGGTGCTCCTGGCGGGCGTGGCCAACAAGGCGCTGCGCGAAGCCCGCCCGTACGTCGCCTAGCTCGGTGGGTCAGAGCTGGTCGAGCGGGGTGACCTCGAGCTCGAGGGCTTCGCCGACGGCGGCGTTCACGAGGTGGCCGTCGTGCGTGCTGAGGCCGCCGGCGAGGGCGGCATCGTCGGTCACGGCCTGCTTCCAGCCCTTGTCCGCCAGCGCCACCGCGTACGGCAGCGTCACGTTGGTCAACGCGTACGTCGAGGTGTGCGGCACGGCGCCGGGCATGTTGGCGACGCAGTAGAAGATCGAGTCGTGGACCTTGAACGTCGGGTCGTCATGGGTCGTCGCGTGCGAGCTCTCGAAGCAGCCGCCCTGGTCGATCGCGATGTCGACCAGCACCGAGCCCGGACGCATCGTTGACACGAGGTCGTCGCTGATGAGCTTGGGCGCCTTGGCGCCGGGCACCAGCACGGCACCGACGACGAGGTCGGCCTGCCTCACGGCCTTCTCGATCGCGTACGCGTTGGAGGCCACGGTCGTGATGGCGCCGCCGAACTGGGCGTCGACCTGACGTAGCCGGGCGACGTTGAGGTCGAGGATCTGGACCCGGGCGCCCATGCCATGCGCGACCTGCGCGGCGTTGACGCCGGAGACCCCGGCGCCGATCACGACGACGTCGGCGGGATGGACGCCGGGCACGCCGCCGGGCAGCACGCCACGGCCGCCGCCGCTGCGCATGAGGTGGTAGAAGCCGACCTGCGGAGCGAGCTTGCCTGCGACCTCGGACATGGGGGCCAGCAACGGCAGCGAGCGATCGGGCAGCTGCACCGTCTCGTACGCGATGGAGGTCGTGCCGGCCGAGAGCAGGGCGTCGGTGCACTCCCGGCTCGCGGCGAGGTGCAGGTAGGTGAACAGCGTCTGGCCGCGGCGCATGCGGCCGTACTCCTCGGCGATCGGCTCCTTGACCTTGAGCACCAGCTCGGCGTCGGCCCACACGTCGTCGGCGCGGTCGAGGATCTTGGCGCCCGCCGCGACGTACTCGTCGTCGGTGATCGAGGAGCCGAGACCGGCGTCGTGCTCGATGACGACGTCGTGACCGTGCCGGGTCAGCTCGTGGACGCCTGCGGGCGTGATGGCGACGCGGTACTCGTGGTTCTTGACCTCGCGGGGGACACCGACCAGCATGACGTGCTCCTTCAGACGGAAAGTTGCTTCCATCGTGAATCAATTGCGGATCTATGCGCAACTGAGCGAACAACATTCTGTACGATGGGGATGTCCTGCAGATAGCACCGACTGATGGCCCTCAGGAGCACCCGTGCCGAATGATGTTCGTGAGCTCGACGACGTCGACCAGAGGATCGTCGCGGAGCTGCGCCGCCAGGGCCGACTGCCCAACAATGCGCTCGCCGAGAAGGTCGGCATCGCGGCCTCGACCTGCCTGACGAGGTTGCGCAGCCTGATGGACCGTGGGGTCATAGCGGGCTTCCACGCCGAGGTCGATCCGGCGTGGATCGGCCGGCCGATCCAGGCGATGATCGCGGTGCGGCTGCGGGGTGACGCGCGTGGCGCGATCAACGAGTTCTCCGACCGGCTGGCCGGCATGCCGGAGGTGCTCAACGTCTACTTCCTCGCCGGCGCCGACGACTTCCACGTCCACGTCGCGGCGCAGGATCCCGACGACCTGCGGGCGTTCGTCGTCGACCACCTGAGCTCGGCGCCCGAGGTGGCGCTGACCGAGACCAACCTGATCTTCGAGCACAAGAGGGGCAGACTGGCGGAATGACAGCGATCGAGGCGAGCTTCCGGACCATACCGGGCACGCAGGCGGCCGAGGGACGTACGGGTGGGCATGCCGTGGTCGTCGACCGGCCGGCCGGTGTCGCGGGTGGTGCCGGAGCCGGGATGAACGGCGGGCAGCTCCTCGCGCTCGCGATCGGCGGCTGCCTCGCCAACGACGTCCGCTACGTGGCGGCGGTCCGCAACGACACGATCGACGACGTCCAGGTCGATGTCGCGCTCGAGATCGACAACGGGGTCGTGACGTCCGCCGACGTGGTGATCCGTCTGGTCGTGCCCGAGGGCGTCGACAGCAAGGCGCTGGTGGACGAGGCGGTCGAGGCCTCGACGGTGCTGGGCGCCGTGCGCGCCGGCTTCCCGGTCACGGTGCGTTAGCGGCCAGCCGCTCCTCGAGCTTGTCGCGGGCTGCGGGCCACTCGTCGTCGGTCATCGAGAACAGCACGGTGTCGCGCCACGACCCGTCGCGCCTGATGCGGTGCTTGCGCAGCACGCCCTCGCGGACTCCGCCGATGCGGGCGACAGCGGCCTGCGAGCGTTCGTTCTTGATGTCGACGTGCCAGACGACGCGGGCGCAGTCGAGGTCGTCGAACGCGTGGCGCAGCAGGAGGAGCTTGGCCTCGGTGTTGACACCGGTGCGCCAGAACCGCCGGCCCAGCCAGGTCGAGCCGATCGCGACGGTGCGGACTGAAGGGTCGATGTCGTAGTAGGTCGTGAGGCCGGCGACCTCGCCGGAGGCCTGGTCGACCTGGACCCACGGGACCGTTCCGGGCCTGGTCAGGTAGAGCCCGACCAACGCCTCGGCCTGCTCGATCGAGGCCGGCCGGGCGAACGACTGCCAGGTGAAGACCTCGTCGTCGTCCGACGCCCCGAGGACTCCCGCGGCATGGTGCGGCTGGAGCTGCTCGAGGCGTACGTGCTTGCCGGCCAGGGTCGGTGCCGCGTAGTAGTCATCAGGGCTCACGGTCATGCGGCCAACCTATCGACCGAGGCTCTCGTCCTTTCGACAAGCTCAAGGACCGGATGCAGCTCGGCGACCACACTCTCCTTGAGCCCTGGGGGTCCCCCGAGCAACAGGGCATAGCCCCGTTGGGGGAGCGAAAGGGGATCAGCGGGAGAGCCGGTCCAGGAAGGCGATGAGCAGCGCCTCTCGGAGTGCTGGCGGCGCCACGTCGAGCAGCGCGTTGACCGGGGCCATGCGATCCGGGACGGTGACCTCGCCGTCACCGGCGCCGAGGCCGGCCAAGGCCAGCAGACCGTCGAACGCCTCGTCGTCCAACGTCGCGGGGTCGATCGCCATCGCCGCGCCGCGCAGCTCGTCGTCGATCACGATCGGGCCGGCCGCCACCGCAGCCTGGACCGACTCGGCCAGCGCCGTCAGGAACTCCGGCACCGCCGGAGCCGTCGCCGCCGACACCGTGAGGTGCAGCGACGCCGGCATGTCGCCGAACGACATCTGGGGCTGCACGAACCAACCGCGGGCCAGCATCTCGTCGCTGATCGTGAACACGTCGCACGTGCCGTCCGTCTCGAGCGCCACGAGCGACGAGTCCGGCGGCACCACGAGTCGTACGTACTCCTGCGCCTCGACGCCGTCCGCGAGCGCCGCGGTCCCGTCGAGCGTCGTGCGTACGAGGTCGAGGTAGCCGTCGTCGCCGATCAGGTTGACCACGGCCCACGCCGCCGCGAGCGGTCCGCCCGACTTGGTGGACTGCATCGTGGCGTTGAGCATCGTGTAGCCGGGCCAGTCGGCGCTGGCGAAGTACTGGGTCTTCCGCAGGTACGGCGTCGCGTGCAACAGCAACGAGACACCCTTGGGCGTGTAGGCGTACTTGTGCAGGTCCGCCGAGATGCTCGACACCCCTGGCACCCGGAAGTCCCACGGCGGGACGTCGTGCCCGAGCCGCTCGGCCCAGGGCAGGACCCAGCCGCCGATGCACGCGTCGACGTGGAACCGCAGTCCGCGTCGCAGTGTCTCGGCGGCGATCGCCTCGATCGGGTCGATGACGCCGTGGGCGTACGAGGGCGCAGATGCGGCGACCAGCACGACGCGGTCGCCGTACGCGTCCATCGCCGCGGTCATGGCCGCCGGGTCGGCACGCTTCGTCACCGGGTCGACGTCGATGCTGACGCGTTCGACCCCGAAGTAGTGCGCGGCCTTGTGGAACGCCGCGTGGATCGTGGTCGGCACGATCATCACCGGGTCCGCCGTGCCGGGCAGCGCGTCCCGGGCGGCCTGGACCGCGAGCAGGATCGACTCGGTGCCACCCGACGTCACCGTGCCGACCGCGGACGGGCCGTGGAACAGGGTGCGGGCGAACCCGACCAGCTCGCGCTCCATCGCCAGCAGGCTGGGGAACGCCGTCGGGTCGAGGCCGTTGGTCGAGGCGTACATCGCCAGCGCCCGCTTGCCGAGCTCGTCGGCGTCGGCCAGCCCGGAGTCGTAGACGTACGCCATCGTGCGGCCGCCGTGGGTCGGCAGGTCGTGGGCGCGCAGCTCCTCGAGCCGCTGGAGCAGGTCGTCAGTGTTCACGTATGGCCTTCAGGTCGTCGAGCGAGTAGCGGCGGAGGAACAAGGTGCTGACCGCGATCAGGGCGGCAGGTACGAGCGAGAACCCGACGGCGATCGCGGTGCGGGCGCTGTCGGGCTGCACGGCGGTGTGGTCGGTCGACGACACGTACCCGCCGATCGCCAGCGCCAGTGCGAACAGGCCCGGACCGATCGCGAGGCCCAGCGTCTCGCCGGCGGTCCACACGCCGGTGTAGACCCCGATGCGGTTCTCGCCGGACGTCGCTGCGTCATGGGCGGCGACGTCGGGCAGCATCGCCATCGGGAACACCTGCGCACCGGCATAGCCGACGCCGGCGATCGCGGCAGCGAGGTAGACCACGACGGCGTGGTCGGCGCGTGCGGTGAACAGGACGAGCGACCCGACGACGAGGAATCCCGAGGCGATGAGGTAGCCCGACTTCTTGCCGCGACCTTCGGCGTACCGCTCCCACAGCGGCGTCACGAGGAGCGCCGGCGCGACGAACGCCGCGAACAGGATCGTCGAGGCCGCGTCGCTGTCGAGCAGGTCGTCGGAGACGTACGCGACGCCGCCGAGCATCGCCCCGACGCCCATGGCCTGCAGCACGAACGTCACCAGCAGCACGCGGAAGTCGGGCATCGCCGAGACGAGCCGCAGCTGGTCCCGGAGCGAGCCGGCCGCGGTCTCGACCCGGTGCTCACGGGCGTCGCGGGTGCCGCGCCACGCGCCGTAGACCCCGATCGCCAGGATCACCGCGACGTACGCGCCCATGAACCGGTAGCCCTTGGCGGTCTCCTCGCCGCCGAACGCGTTGACGACCATCGGCGCGGTGGCCCCCGAGAGCAGGATCGCCAGCGCCAGCACCGCGACCCGCCACGTCATGAGCGTGGTCCGCTCGGCGTAGTCGAGAGTCATCTCCGCCGGCATCGCGACGTACGGGACCTGGAAGAACGCGTACGCCGTGGCGCACGCGAGGAACCACACCACGACCCAGGCGCCGGCGAGTGCCGGCGGTCCCGTGGGCCCGGCGAACAGCAGGGCGAAGCAGGCGGCCAGCGCGAGGCCACCTTTCAGCAGGAACGGTCGGCGGCGACCAGCCGGCGACGACGAGCGGTCGCTGATCCGGCCGGCGATCGGGTTGAGCACGACGTCCCAGGCCTTGGGCACGAACACGATGAACCCCGCGACGACCGCGGCGATGCCGAGCGAGTCGGTCAGGTAGGGCAGGAGCAGCAGTCCCGGCACGGTGCCGAACGTCCCGGTCGCGACGCTCCCCAACGCGTACCCCCGGCGCACCGAAGGAGAGAGCGGAGCCATGCAGACGGTCAGACCGGGCGGGGGTTCTTGGCGTGCGGGTCGCGGTCCATCGTGAGCTCGCGCAGGAAGTTGGCCGCCCAGAGCTCGATGTCGTTCTCCATGACCTGCTTGCGCATCGCCTTCATGCGGCGGGCGTTCTCGCGCGGGCTGGCGTTGATCGCCGCGAGCATCATGCTCTTCATGCCGTTGATGTCGTGCGGGTTGACCTGGTAGGCCGACTTGAGCTCCGACGCGGCACCGGCGAACTCGCTCAGCACGAGCGCGCCGCGGTCGTCGTAGCGGCACGCGACGTACTCCTTGGCGACGAGGTTCATGCCGTCGCGGAGCGGCGTCACGACCATGACGTCGGCGGCCCGGTAGAGCGCGGCCATCTCGGCGCGCGGATAGGACGCGTGGAGATAGGTCACCGGCTGCTGGCCGATGCGCGCGACGTCGCCGTTGATGCGCCCGACGAGCCGGTTGATGTCGTCGCGGAGGATCTTGTACTGGTCGACCCGCTCGCGGGACGGGGTGGCGACCTGCACGAACACCGCGTCGTCGACGTGGAGCGAACCGTCGCTGATGAGCTCGCCGAACGCCCGGAGCCGCTGGCGCAGCCCCTTGGTGTAGTCGAGCCGGTCGATGCCCAGCAGCATCGTCTTGGGGTTGCCGAGGCTCTCGCGGATCTCGGCGGCGCGGGCGATGACCTCGGGCGTACGGGCGAGCTCCTCGAAGCCGGCCGCGTCGATCGAGATCGGGTAGGCCTGCGCGAGGACCGTGCGCCCGTCAGGCAGGTAGATCATGTCGCGGTGGGTCTTGTGGCCGACCCGCTGGCGTACGAGGCGGACGAAGTTCTGTGCGGCGCCGGGCATCTGGAAGCCGACCAGGTCGGCGCCCAGGAGTCCCTCGAGGATCTGGCGACGCCACGGCAGCTGCTGGAACAGCTCGGCCGGGGGGAACGGGATGTGCAGGAAGAAGCCGATGCGCAGGTCGGGGCGCAGCTCACGCAGCATGCTGGGCACGAGCTGCAGCTGGTAGTCCTGCACCCAGACGACGGCGTCGGGCTTGGCGACCTTGGCGGCCCGCTCGGCGAAGCGACGGTTGACGCGGACGTACGCGTCCCACCACTCGCGGTGGAACTCCGGGGGCGCGACGACGTCGTGGTAGAGCGGCCAGAGGGTCGAGTTGGAGAAGCCCTCGTAGTACTCGGCGACCTCCTCCTCGCTCAGGTGGACCGGCACGAGGTGCAGGCCGTTGTGCTCGAACGGCTTGAGCTTCTCGTCCGCGGCGCCGTGCCAGCCGATCCATGCACCCCCGTTGCGGCGCATCACGGGCTCGAGGGCGGTGACCAGACCGCCGGGGGAGGTGCGCCACATCGTGCCGCCGTCGGGCGACGTCACCCGGTCGACCGGCAGACGGTTGGCGATCACCACGAAGTCTGCGGTTCCCGTCACCATGCCACGCAGCCTAGTCGGACATGAGGGTGCTCACCTGCCGGCGACCCCGAGCTGGTCGAGGATCGTCTCCATCTGGCGCATGATCGACACCGTCTCGTCGAGGGGGAGCAGCGCCGACTCGGTCGCGCCGGCCCGCAGGCACACGGCGACCTCCTCGATCTCGTGGGCGTAGCCGCGGCCCGTCACGGGCTCGCTGATCGTGTCGAGCTGGTCGTCGTGCCAGTGGGTGAACAGCGTGGGGTGGTGGAACCGGGCGGGCACCTCGACGAGCCCCGCGTCGCCGGCGACCGAGGCGCGGTTGTCGCTGTGCGCGACCTGGGTCCAGGCGATGCTCGCCACGGCGCCGCTGGCGTACGTCAGGGTGGCTCCGCCGCTCACGTCGATGCCGGCGTCCGACAGCGTGCCGCCGGCGGCGATGCCGACCGGCTCGCCGAGGATCAGGTGCGCGAAGGTCAAGGGATAGATGCCCACGTCCAGCAGCGCGCTGGCCCCGAGCAGCGGGTCCCACAGGCGTGCGGTGCCGGCGGGGCCGACGAACCCGAGCTCGGCGCGCACCTGACCGATCGTCCCGAGACTTCCGTCTCTGGCGAGCTCCGCGATCCGGCAGATGTTGGGGTTGGCCCGCATCCACATCGCCTCGGCGAAGAACAGGCCACGCTTCCGTGCCTCGGCGACGAGGGTCTCGGCGTCGGCGAGGTTCATCGTGAGCGCCTTCTCGCACAGCACGGCCTTGCCGGCCTCGAAGCACAGCATGACGTCCTCGAGGTGCCGGCTGTGAGGCGTCGCGACATAGACCACGTCGACGCCCGGATCGGCGGCCAGCTCCTCGTACGAGCCGTGGGCCCGGCCCGCGCCGAACCGGTCGGCGAACGTCCGCGCGGCGTCGGGCCGGCGCGACCCGACGGCGGCCAGCTCGTTGCCCTCGACGAGCGCCAGGTCCGCGGCGAACGACTCCGCGATGCGGCCCGTGGCCAGAATTCCCCAGCGGATGGGCGTACGTGTCCCCGAATCGACCGTCATGACACCTACCCTGCCATTCGGCGAAGCAAATGACACCGGTGTGATTCGTGGCCTAAGATGACCTGCATGAGCGCTGTGGAGAAGTCGAACGCCGGCACGCCGGTTGCCGCCGAGTCGCTGTCGGAGCGCGACCGCGAGATCCTCGCACTCGAACGGCTCTGGTGGCAGTACGCCGGCGCCAAGGAGCAGGCGATCCGCGACAAGTTCGACATGTCCGCGACGCGCTACTACCAGGTGCTCAACGCCCTGATCGATCGTGAGGACGCGCTCGCGTACGATCCACTCCTGGTCAAGCGTCTCCGCCGCCTGCGCGCCCAGCGCCAGCGCAGCCGCTCGGCCAGGCGTCTCGGCATCGACCTCTGAAGGTTCCCATGGACCACCGCAGGACCCCGACTGGCAAGGCATACGTCCCCGCCAGCTGGTTCATCGTCCTGACGATCCTGTTGTGCGTCAGTGCGGCCGGCTGGCTGGGCTGGCTGTTCGTCGACGACGACCCCGAGACACCGCCGACCAGCAGCACCTCGGCGCCCCCGGCGACCAGGACCACGCCGACACCGTCCCCGGACAAGACGACCGAGACGACGCCCTCGCCGACGCCGACCAAGACGACCGACGAGCCCGAGGCCGATCGCACGACGCCCGTCGCGGTGCTCAACAACACGACGATCCAGGGCCTCGCGGCGACCTACTCCGCCAAGGTGCGCTCGGCCGGCTGGACCACCGTGACGATCGGCAACTGGCGTGGCTCCATCGCCGGCAACACCGTCTACTTCCCGCCGCAGCTCGCTGAGCAGGCCAAGCTGCTCGCCGACGACCTCGACATCGGCCGCGTGCTGCCGAGCGTCGCGCCGATGCGGACCGACCGGCTGACGATCATCCTGTCCGGCCCGCAACAATAGGCGGATGCCCGCACCCGTCCGCACCGCCGTGATCGCTGATCCGGCCGGCACCCTGCTCGCCCTCGACTTCGACGGCACGCTGGCGCACATCGTCGACGACCCGACCCAGGCGTACGCGCACGAGCGGTCGGTCGCGGCGCTCGCCCGGCTCGGCCGCGTGCTCGGCCAGGTCGCGATCGTCACCGGGCGCCCCGTGCGCCAGGCGCTCGAGCTCGGCGGCTTCGACGGCGTCGCAGGTCTCGAGCGGCTCGTGATCTGGGGCCAGTACGGCGCCGAGCAGTGGGACGCCGCGACGTCGGAGACGATCGAGCCCGACCGTCCCGAGCCGATCAGCCGGCTCGCCGACGAGCTGCCCGGCTGGCTCGAGCAGCGCGGCGCCGGCCACGTACGCATCGAGGACAAGGGCCTCGCGATCGCCGTGCACACCCGCGGCATCGACCCGGGACTCCTCGACGAGCTGTCGCAGCCGCTCTCGGACCTGGCCGCCGATCTCGGACTTGTCGTCGAGCCCGGTCGTCAGGTCGTCGAGTTGCGCGCCCCCGGCAGCGACAAGGGCGATGCCGTACGCGCCCTGGCCTCGCGCCTCGGCGCGCGTCAGGTGATCTTCGCGGGCGACGACCTCGGCGACCTGCCGGCGTTCGCGGCGGTCGAGGAGCTGCGGGAGTCCGGGCTCGGCGGCCTGTTGATCTGCTCGGCGTCGACGGAGCAGGATGCCCTCGTGGCCCGGGCCGACATCGTCCTCGACGGACCCGATGCCGTCGCCGACTGGTTGGAGGCCCTGGCGGATGAGTTCTGATCCGGTGCTGCCCCACACGCGGTGGACCCGCGTGCGTACGGTGCTCAACTGGATCAACCTCAGCACGCCGCTCGGCCTGCTCATCGCCCGGATCGGCGGCGCGACGATCGCCCGGCGGGGCCGCGGCACCTACCTCGCGACGGGCTACCGCTTCGGCTTCCCGGTCGCCAGCGCGTTCACCGTCGGCAGCGTCATCACGAGCAGGCACGACGCCGGCTGGTTCCGCGAACGCCCGGTGCTGCTGCGGCACGAGGACAGGCACTGCACGCAGTACGCGTTCGTCCTCGGCGTCGCGATGCTGCCGCTCTACTTCCTCTGCGTCGGCATCTCGTACGCGATCGCCGGCGACCACTCGTCGTACAACCCGTTCGAACGCCTCGCCAACCTCGCCGACGGCAACTACCCGCCGCCCCGCACCCGCTTCTCCCGTCACCGCTGACCGAGGAGCTGGGTGGCGGTTTACCAAGAGGTCAGGGCAAACTTCGCGATCGCCCTGACTCCGCACGGCAATCTGCCACTCCGCAAGGCGCGCGCACCCTGCGGAGTGGCTGTCTGCCGTGACCTCTTGGTAAACCGCCAAGGCCCAGCTGACCGAGGAGCGAACACTCCGTGTCCGGCATCTGGACCGAGTGGACACATCGTGAGACGCGCCCGTAGGCTGAAACCACTCATCACGAGGGGTACAGGGACACGGCCCTATGACGCCCCAGCAACCAGTCGCTCATCGACCAGGTGCTCAATCCGTCCCGGACGACAGTCGATCCGGGAAAGATGAAAGGTCACATCTGTGAGTACATCCGCTCCAAGCCTGGCTGCACCCGTCCTTCGCGAGGGCGCCTTCGGCAACGCCGTCGAGCTCGTCTGCCGCGAGTGCGGCACGACCCGCGAGCTCGGCCCGCACTACGCCTGTGCCGAGTGTTTCGGCCCGCTGGAGATCAAGTACGACTTCCCGGCCATCACCCGCGAGCAGATCGCGGCCGGCCCCAACAACATCTGGCGCTACAAGGCGCTGCTCCCGGTGCCCGACGACATCGAGCTCAGCCCCAACCTCGAGCCCGGTTTCACGCGGCTCCTCAAGGCCGACAACCTCGCCGCCGAGCTGGGCCTCAAGAACCTCTGGGTCAAGGACGACAGCACCAACCCCACCAACTCGTTCAAGGACCGCGTCGTGGCCTGCGCGCTCAGCGCCGCTCGCGAGTTCGGCAGCAAGGTCTTCGCCTGCCCGTCGACCGGCAACCTCGCCAACGCGGTCGCCGCAGCCGGTGCACGAGCCGGCATCAAGACCGTCGTGTTCATCCCCAGCAACCTCGAGACGCCCAAGCAGGTCAACTCGGCGGTCTACACCGAGAACCTCGTCGCGGTCGACGGCAACTACGACGACGTCAACAAGCTCGCCTCCGAGATCGCCGGCGAGGAGGACGGCTGGGCGTTCGTCAACGTCAACGTCCGCCCGTTCTACGCCGAGGGCTCCAAGACGCTCGGCTACGAGATCGCCGAGCAGCTCGGCTGGCGCCTGCCCGACCAGATCGTCATCCCCGTCGCCTCGGGCTCGCAGCTGACCAAGGTCCACAAGTCGTTCAAGGAGCTCATCGCCCTCGGCCTCGTCGAGGACAAGCCCTACAAGGTCTTCGGCGCCCAGGCCACGGGTTGCTCCCCGGTCTCCGAGGCGTTCCGCGAGGGCTGGGACGTCGTACGCCCGGTGCGTCCCGACACGATCGCCAAGTCGCTGGCGATCGGCAACCCCGCCGACGGCGTGTACGTCCTCGACATCTGCCGCGAGACCGGCGGTGCGATCGCCGACATCTCCGACGACGAGGTGCGCGACGCCATCGTGCTGCTGGCCCGCACCGAGGGCATCTTCACCGAGACCGCCGGCGGCACGACCGTCGGCGTGCTCAAGAAGCTCGTCGAGACCGGCCAGCTCGACCCCGAGCTCGAGACCGTCGTGATCAACACCGGCCACGGCCTCAAGACCCTCGACGCGGTCACCGACCTGGTCCGCCCCGCAGCCACCATCGCACCGACGTACGAGGCCTTCGTGGCCTCCGGCATCGCCTGAGTCCAGAGAACACCCAAGGAGCACTGTGAGCATCAACGTACGCATCCCGACGATCCTGCGGACCTACACGCAGGACCAGTCGCAGGTCACCGCCGAAGGCTCGACGCTGACCGAGGTCATCGAGTCCCTCGAGGGCGCGTTCCCCGGCATCAAGGCGCGCGTCGTCGACGAGCAGGGCAAGCTGCGCCGCTTCGTCAACATCTACGTCGCCGAGGAGGACGTGCGCTTCGCCCAGGGTCTGGACACGCCGACCCCGGCCGGCACGCAGGTCTCCATAATCCCCGCCGTCGCCGGGGGTTGCTGAACTCGCGGCACAGCCTTGTAGGCTCTGCGCATGAAGGGGCTCCGGCAGGTGGGTTCCTCCAGGATCAGGTGGGAGTGGCGGCATGGTGCAAGGCACCGTCAAGTGGTTCAACGCTGACAAGGGCTACGGCTTCATCGAGGTCGAGGGCCAGGACGACGTCTTCGTCCATTGGTCCAAGATCGCGTCAGACGGTTACAAGACCCTCGAGGACGGCCAGAAGGTCGAGTTCGAGGTCGTCGACGGCCCCAAGGGTCGCGAGGCCCACGAGGTCATCGGGCACTGAGCCCGTGAACGAACCCGGTCCGGGGGGACCGGGTTTTTTCATGCCCGAAACCTCCGCGTGACGCATGTGACACTTGCGATGTCACATACTCGCTGACATACTCCCGGTATGTTCCTCTCTGCAGCCGACCCCGTCACCGCACCCGCCGGAGGCGCCGCGATCGGCCAGGTCATCGGCCTGTCGATCGCCGCAGGCATCGTCACGGCCATCCTGCTGGCCGTCGCCTGGGCGCACCGCACGCACCGCATCGACTGGATCCAGCGCGCGGGTGAGCGACTCGGTGCGCGCACCGGCGAGCCCGGCTGGGCGGCGATCCCCACGCTGTTCGTCGCGAGCTCCCTGATCGTCGCGCTGCTCGGGTTCATGTGGGACGTCAGCCTGCACGCCGGCCGCGGCCGCGACGCCGGGCCGCTCGCCAACCCTGCGCACTACCTGATCCTCTACGGGCTCTTCGCCCTGTTCGTCGCCGGCATGTCGGCGGTCATCTACCCGCGGGACGGTGACAAGCCCGGCATCGCCGCGGTCCGCATCACCCGCAACTGGTACGCCCCGGTCAGCGGCATCTTCATCGCCGCGTGCGGCCTGTACGCCCTGATCGGCTTCCCGCTCGACGACGTCTGGCACCGGTTGTTCGGCCAGGACGTCACCCTCTGGGGACCGACCCACCTGATGCTGATCGGCGGCGCCGGACTGTCCACCGCCGGCATCATCCTGCTGCACCGTGAGGCCGACTTCGCGCTGCGCCAGAACGGCAAGGAGATGCCGACCTGGATGCGTACGGCGACGCTGTCGATCAGCTTCGGCGCCCTGCTGATCGGGCTCTCGGTGTTCCAGGCCGAGTTCGACTTCGGCATCGCCCAGTTCCGCATGGTGTTCGCGCCGCTCATGATCGTCGCCGCCGCGGGCGTCACCCTGGTCGCCGCCCGGCTGTACGTCGGCCCGGGCGCCGCGATCGTCGCGGCGGTGTTCTTCCTGCTGATGCGCGGCATCATCTCGTTCATCGTCACGGATTTCTTCGGCGAGGCGCACCACGTGTTCCCGCTCTACCTCGGCAGCGCGGTGCTGATCGAGCTGCTGGCGTTCACCCAGCTGCGCAACAAGCCGTTGTGGTTCGGCGCGATCGGTGGCCTCCTGATCGGGACCATCGGCCTGGTCATCGAGAAGTTCTGGAACGACCGCGTCTTCCAGTTCCCGTGGACCCAGGACGTGTGGCTCGAGGGTCTGCTCATGGCGGTGCCCGTGGCGATCGCGTCGGGCCTCTGCGGTGCGCTGTTCGCGCTGGGCCTCCAGGGCCGGCTGCCGGCGGCGAAGATCAGCCGCACGATCATCACGGTCTCGGTGCTCGTCATCGCGGCCGCCGTCGCCAACGGGCTGCACGCCACGGTGCCCAAGAACGCCTCGGCCAGCTTCGCCCTGACGCAGGTCGGGACGACGGATCACCCCGAGGTCACCGCCAAGATCACGGTCAAGCCCGCCGACCTGATCGACGACCACCCGACGTGGGTCCAGATCACGGCGTGGCAGGGCGGTGGCGCCGGCGTCGTGACGGATCGCCTGCGACGTACGGGCGACAACACGTGGGAGTCGACCAAGCCCGTGCCGGTCGGCGGCAACTGGAAGACGCTGCTGCGCGTCCAGGACGGACGTACGCTCGCCGCGGTGCCGATCTTCATGCCGGCCGACGCGCCGCTGAAGGTCAAGGAGGTTCCCGCCTCTGCCGAGTTCACCCGCAAGTTCGTGCCGGAGATCGACATCCTCCAGCGCGAGCGCAAGGGTGACACCTCGCCATGGCTGTGGGGTGCGGCCAACATGGTCGTCCTGCTCTGCAGCCTCGCCATCATCATCGGCATCTCGGTCGCGGTCGCCCGCGTGGCGCGCCGCATCGAGGAGCACGACGCCGACTCGCCGGGAGACCGTACGCCTACCCTGACCTCATGACGCCGGGCGGAGACCAGATCCTTGCGCACCATGCCGCCCTGCTCGCGATCCCGGCGATCGTCCCGGCCCTCGTGGTCGTCGGCGTGATCCTCTACATCGCGCGAAAGGACCGGCGTGACGAGCGCGAGGAGCGCGAGATCATCGAGCGGGCCTTCGAGCCCGACGACACGGAGGAGAACGAGTGAAGATCGCTGCGACGTTGCTGGCCTGCGCCCTCGTCCTGACCGGCTGCGGCGGCGGTGACGGGTCCGACGGCTCGGACGCTGCCAAGGGGGCGGTGACCGTGCGCATCGTCATCAAGGACGGCAAGGTCACGCCGCAGGGCAAGCGGGTCGACGTCAAGGCCGGCAAGCCCGTGACGCTGCGGATCACGTCCGACGCCGACGAGGAGATCCACGTGCACTCCGACCCCGAGCACGAGTACGAGGTCGGACCCGGTGACCAGCTCGACGAGACGTTCACGATCGACACCCCCGGCCAGGTCGCCGTCGAGGCGCACCATCTCGACGTCACGATCGTGCAGCTCGTCGTCAAGCCGTGATCTCCGCCGGGCTCCAGGCACACGGACTCGGTGGGTCGACCGACCTGCCGATCCCGTTCCTGTACGCCATGGTCGGTGCCTCGTGGGCGCTGACGATCTCGTTCGGCGTGCTGGCGCTCGCGTGGACGGAGCCGCGGTTCGCCGCTGAGCCCGAGCCGTCGGACCCGCCGGCTCGCCGCCCGTGGCTCGCCGTCGTGGGAGTCGTGCTCACGGCCTGGCTGCTGGTGGCCCTGTACGCCGGACCGTCGGACGCCTCCAACGGCGGGCTCGGCGGGTTCTACATCTTCGTCTGGGTCGGTCTCGTGCCGCTGGCCCTGGTCGCCGGCCACGTGTGGCGCGACCTCTCGCCGTGGCGCACGATCCAGTCGCTGCTGGGCCCGGGCCTGTGGACGTACCCGAAGCGGCTGGGCTACTGGCCCGCCGTCGCGGGGCTGTTCGCGTTCGTCTGGCTCGAGCTGGCCTCGCCCGACCCGGGCTCGATCCACGCCGTACGCGTGTGGGTCGCGGCGTACGTCGTGGTGACGATCGCCGGCGGCGTCGCGTTCGGGCCGCGCTGGTACGACCGTGCGGACCCGTTCGACGTGTACAGCGCGATCGTCGCGAAGCTCTCGCCCTTCGTCCATGACGGTCGTTGGCGCGTGCACAACCCCCTCCGCTCGCTGCCCGGGGTGCCGATCGACGCCGGCCTCGTTGCCGTGCTGGCGACGCTGCTCGGCTCGACGGCGTACGACAGCTTCTCCGCCTCGTCGTTCTGGCAGAGCAAGACCCTCTCGACGTGGCAGCACTCGCTGACGCTGCTGGGCTTCTGCGCCGTCGTCGCGATGCTGTTCATCGGTGCGGCGCGCGCGACGGGCGGGGTCAGTGCGGGGGAGCGCAAGGCGCTGCCCGGACGTCTGGCGCACTCGCTGGTCCCGATCGTGGTCGGCTACATCTTCGCCCACTACCTGACCTACCTCGTCGAGAAGGGGCAGGCGGTGTTCTTCGCCCTGCTCGACCCGCTCGGCCGAGGCTGGCACCCGCTGGGCGAGCACGGCACGTCGTACGTGCTGTCGCAGCACTCCGCGACCCTCGCCGCCCTCAAGGTCACGTTCGTCGTCGCGGGCCACGTGCTCGCGGTCGTCGCAGCCCACGACAAGGCGCTGGCGCTGCTGCCGAGGGCGCACCGGCTCAGCGGTCAGGTCGCGATGCTGCTGCTCATGGTGGCCTACACGTTCACGGGGCTGTTCCTGCTGTTCTCTGTCTGACCCGATCAGTAGCGTCGCGCACATGGCGACGATCTACTACACCGCAACGACACTCGACGGCTTCCTGGCGACCCCTGACAACTCGCTCGACTGGCTCTTCGAGGTGCCCGGTGCATCCGAGGCGGAGTCCAGCGTGGGCGACTTCGTGGCCGGCGTCGGGGCCCTCGCGATGGGCTCCACGACGTACGAGTGGGTGCTCGAGCACGAGCAGATGATGGACCACCCCGAGAAGTGGCAGGAGTGGTACGCCGAGCGGCCGACCTGGGTGTTCAGCCACCGCGACCTGCCGCTCATCCCGGGTGCGGACCTGCGCGTCACCAGCGACGACGTCCGCAGCGTGCACGCCGACATGGTGGCCGCCGCAGGCGAGGGGGACGTGTGGCTGATGGGTGGGGGCGACCTCGTCGGCCAGTTCGACGACGCGGGCCTGCTCGACCGGGTCATGGTGTCGGTCGCCCCCGTCACCCTCGGCGCCGGCGCGCCGCTGCTGCCGCGCGACATCCGGTCGGACCGGCTGACCCTCACAGCCGTCAAGCAGGCCGGGCAGTTCGCCGAGCTCCACTACGACGTGGCAAGCAAACCGTCCACCTGATTGCGCGGCGTTGATTAGCACTCGTATGATGAGAGTGCTAACAGGATCAGACCGATGAGGTTGTGGGCCGCGGCGAGAAGGGTTCGCCGCACGCCGCAGCCGTCCGTCGCGGGCATCGCCTGGTCATCCACGTCGACAACCAAGTCGGAGAAACGTACACATGGCAAAAACCATTGCTTTCAACGAGGAAGCACGGCGCGGCCTCGAGCGCGGGATGAACCAGCTCGCCGACGCCGTCAAGGTCACGCTCGGTCCCAAGGGCCGCAACGTCGTCCTGGAGAAGAAGTGGGGCGCCCCCACGATCACCAACGACGGTGTGAGCATCGCCAAGGAGATCGAGCTCGAGGATCCCTACGAGAAGATCGGTGCCGAGCTCGTCAAGGAGGTCGCCAAGAAGACCGACGACGTCGCCGGTGACGGCACGACGACCGCCACGGTCCTGGCCCAGGCCCTCGTCCGCGAAGGCCTGCGCAACGTCGCGGCCGGCGCCAACCCGATGGGCCTCAAGAAGGGCATCGAGACCGCCGTCGAGGCCATCAGCTCGCAGCTGCTCGGCATGGCCAAGGACGTCGAGACCAAGGAGCAGATCGCTTCGACCGCCTCGATCTCCGCTGCTGACACCACGGTCGGCGAGATCATCGCCGAGGCCATGGACAAGGTCGGCAAGGAAGGCGTCATCACGGTCGAGGAGTCGAACACGTTCGGCCTCGACCTGGAGCTCACCGAGGGCATGCGGTTCGACAAGGGCCACCTGTCGGGCTACTTCGTCACCGACGCCGAGCGCCAGGAGACCGTGCTCGAGGATCCCTACATCCTCATCGTCAACTCCAAGATCAGCTCCGTGAAGGACATGGTCCCCGTCCTCGAGAAGGTCATGCAGGCGGGCAAGCCGCTCGTCATCATCGCCGAGGACGTCGAGGGCGAGGCTCTCGCGACGCTGGTCGTCAACAAGATGCGCGGCACGTTCAAGTCCGTCGCCATCAAGGCCCCGGGTTTCGGTGACCGTCGCAAGGCCATGCTGGCCGACATCGCGATCCTCACGGGTGGCGAGGTCATCAGCGAGGAAGTCGGTCTCAGCCTCGAGACCGCCGACCTGACGCTGCTCGGCACGGCCCGCAAGGTCGTCACGACCAAGGACGAGACCACGATCGTCGAGGGCGGTGGCTCCGACGACCAGATCCAGGGTCGCGTCAACCAGATCAAGGCCGAGATCGAGAACAGCGACTCGGACTACGACCGCGAGAAGCTCCAGGAGCGCCTCGCCAAGCTCGCCGGCGGCGTCGCCGTCATCAAGGTGGGCGCGGCCACCGAGGTCGAGCTCAAGGAGCGCAAGCACCGCATCGAGGACGCCGTCCGCAACGCCAAGGCGGCCGTCGAAGAGGGCATCGTCGCCGGTGGTGGCGTCGCACTCGTGCAGGCCACCGCTGCGGTCTTCGAGAAGCTCGAGCTCACGGGTGACGAGGCCACCGGCGCGAACATCGTTCGCACCGCGGCGTCCGCCCCGCTCAAGCAGATCGCGATCAACGCCGGTCTCGAGGGTGGTGTCGTCGCGGAGAAGGTTGCCGGACTCGAGTCGGGCTGGGGCCTCAACGCCGCGACCGGCGAGTACGTCGACCTGATCGCAGCCGGCATCATCGACCCGGCCAAGGTGACGCGCTCGGCGCTGCAGAACGCAGCCTCGATCGCCGCACTGTTCCTCACCACCGAGGCCGTCGTCGCCGACAAGCCGGAGCCTGCTCCGGCCGGCGGAGGCGCCCCGGACATGGGCGATATGGGCGGTATGGGGTTCTAGTCGCGTAGCGACTCTGGTCCATCGAGGTCACGCCTCGAGGTCAGCCAGCGCCGGGGAGTCCCAGCGCTGGGGAGTCTCCTCACCAGGAGTCCAGGACAAAACAAAGGCCCTCACCGAGCTTCGGCTCGGTGGGGGCCTTCGTCGTGCGCCCTCGTACCCGATGTGAAGCGGCTCACCCGCCAGATTTCACATCGTGAGAACCGTCCGGACGGTCCAGTGCGGGTTCCTAGCGTGGTGATTGCGGAACACCTCCGCCCACCGGAACCACCGGCCACGAGCCGGACGAAAGGAAGCACCGATGTCCGAGAACATCATCGAGGCGCCCAAGCGCCGCGGACCCCTCTACGCGATCATCGCGGCCGTCGTCGCGGTCCTCGTCATCGCCGGATTCCTGATCTTCGGGGGAGGCGACAGCGACGCCAAGGGCAAGACCATCAAGATCGGCGTCGTCGGTGCGGCCGACCCGTACTGGAACGACTACAAGAAGGCCGCCGCGGACGAGGGCATCAAGATCAAGCTGGTCAACTTCACCGACTACGCGCAGCCCAACCCGGCCCTCGCCGAGGGTGAGCTGGACATCAACCAGTTCCAGCACATCGTGTTCCTCGCCGACTACAACGTGGCGAACCACAAGAAGCTCACGCCGATCGGCGCCACGGCGATCTACCCGCTCGGGCTCTACTCGAAGAAGTACGACTCGGTCGACGAGATCAAGGACGGTGACACCGTTGCGGTGCCCAACGACGTCAGCAACCAGGCCCGCGGCCTGCTGGTGCTGCAGTCGGCCGGGCTCATCAAGCTCAAGGACGGCGGCACGATCTTCTCCGACCTCAGCGACGTCGACACGGATGCCTCCAAGGTCAAGGTCAAGGCGCTCGACGCGGCACTGACCGCCAGCTCGCTCAAGGACCTCGCCGCTGCGATCATCAACAACGACTTCGTGGAGAAGGCCGGGCTCAAGTTCTCCGACGCGATCGCCCAGGACGACCCGAAGGATCCCAACGCCCTGCCGTACGTCAACATCTTCGCGGTCCGCCCCGAGGACAAGGACAACAAGACGTACCAGAAGCTCGTCAAGATCTTCCAGACCGACAAGACCGTCATCGCCGGCCTGAAGAAGGTCTCGGGCGACACCGCCGTGCCGGTGCAGACGCCGGTCAGCGACCTGGTCGCCTCGCTCAAGAAGGTCGAGGCGGACACCGCCGCCAGCAAGAAGTAGTCCCACCGGGGCTGTCGGCCCGGCTCGCGGGTGATCCTCGCGGCCGGGCCCGACGCCTCCCAGGAAGGAACCCCATGGCTCTCGTCGAGCTGCGCGACGTCTCGAAGGTCTTCGCTCCCGCCCGCCGCGGTGCACCACCGGTCCATGCCGTAACCGGCGTGGACCTCGACATCCACGCGGGCGAGATCGTCGGCATCGTCGGCTACTCCGGTGCCGGCAAGTCGACCCTCGTACGCCTGATCAACGCCCTCGAGCCGGTCACCTCCGGCACGATCACGGTCGACGGCACCGAGATCACGTCGCTCAAGGAGCGCGAGCAGCAGAAGGTGCGGCTGGGGATCGGCATGATCTTCCAGCAGTTCAACCTGTTCACCTCCCGCACGGTCTACGGCAACATCGCCTACCCCTTGCAGGTCGCCGGGGTGCCGCGGAGCGAGCAGCATGCCCGCATCGTCGAGCTGCTGACGTTCGTGGGACTTGCCGACAAGGCGCACTCGTACCCGGAGCAGCTGTCCGGCGGGCAGAAGCAGCGTGTCGGCATCGCCCGTGCGCTCGCCACGTCGCCGCGCATCCTCCTGGCGGACGAGGCGACCAGCGCGCTCGACCCCGAGACGACCCACGAGGTGCTGGGCCTGCTCAAGCGGGTCAACGAGGAGCTCGGCATCACGATCGTGGTCATCACCCACGAGATGGAGGTCATCAAGGCGATCGCCCACAAGGTCGTGGTGATGGAGCAGGGCCGGGTCGTCGAGCAGGGGCCGGTGTTCGACATCTTCGCCAATCCCGCCGAGGCCGCCACGCGGCGCTTCGTGTCGACGCTCGTCGACGACGTGCCCACGGGTCGTACGCTTGAGGGCCTCCGCGAGCGGCACTCCGGCAGGCTCATCACGGTGTCGTTCCGCGACAGCTCGGTGTCCCAGTCGCAGGTGTTCGCCGAGATCATCGGTCGCGGTGTCGAGTTCGAGCTCGTCTACGGCGGCATCGAGGACATCCAGGGCGACACCTTCGGGCACCTGACGCTCGCGCTGCGTGGCGACGCGGCCGCGATCGACGAGGCCGTCGCTGCCGTGCAAGCGCGGGTCGAGACGAGGGAGGTGGCCTGATGGATCGCCTCCAGGAGCTGCAGTCCCTGTTCTGGCACTCGACGTGGGAGACGCTCTACATCGTCGGGTTCGCCCTCGTGCTCGGTGGCCTGGGCGGCCTGCTGCTGGGTGTCGCCCTCTACGTCACGCGACGTGGCGGGCTGCTGGCGAACGCGCCGGTGTCGTTCGTCCTCAACGTCATCGTCAACTTCTTCCGACCGATCCCGTTCATCATCTTCATCGCCGCCGCCCAGCCCGCTGCGCGCGCGGTGGTCGGCATCGGCATCGGCAACAAGGCGATCATCTTCGCGCTGGTCGTCGCGGCCTCGTTCGGCATCAGCCGCATCGTCGAGCAGAACCTGGTGAGCGTGCCGACCGGCGTGCTCGAGGCGGCGCGGGCGATGGGCGCGGGTCGCCTGCGGATCATCCGTACGGTCCTGATCCCGGAGGCGCTCGGACCGTTGATCCTGGGCTACACGTTCGCGTTCGTCGCGATCGTCGACATGTCGGCGGTGGCGGGCGTCATCGGCGGCGGTGGCATCGGCAACTTCGCGATCGTCTACGGCTACACGCAGTACAACCCGACCGTGACGTGGGCGGCTGTGCTGGTGATCGTCGTCATCGTGCAGCTCGGCCAGTTCGCCGGCAACGCGCTCGCCCGCAAGGCGCTGCGCCGCTGACCGTCGGTCGGCTCAGGGAGCGCCGATGTGCGTGCGTACGTCCAGAAGCTCGGGGAAGAAGGTGAGCTCCAGGGCCTTCTGCAGGAACGTCACACCCGAAGACCCCCCGGTGCCGCGCTTGAACCCGATGATGCGCTCGACGGTCTTGAGGTGCCGGAAGCGCCACAACTGGAAGCTGCCCTCGACGTCGACGAGCTCCTCGCACATCTCGTACGCCGCCCAGTAGGTGTCGGGGTCGTCATAGATGCGGCGGAGCACCTCGATCACGCCCGGGTCGGCGACGTACGGCTGCGTGACGTCGCGCTCCAGCACCGCCGCCGGCACCGCGTGCCCCTGACGGGCGAGGAAGCGCAGGAACTCGTCGTAGAGGCTCGGGGCCTCGAGGTCGGCCTGCAGCGCCGACCGCAGGGCCTCGTCGTGCTCGAAGACCTTGATCATCTGCGGGTTCTTGTTGCCGAGCAGGAACTCGACGGTGCGGTACTGCGGCGACTGGAAGCCCGACGCCTTGCCGAGCGAGTCTCGGAACTGGGCGTACTCGATCGGGGTCAGCGTCTCCAGCACGGCCCACTGCTCGAACATCTGCCGTTGGATCGCCTTCACCCGCGCGAGTCGCTTGAGCGCCGGCGGCAGGTCGTCGGCCGCGATCAGGGCGATCGCGGAGCGCAGCTCGTGGGTCAGCTGCTTGAGCCACAGCTCGGTGACCTGGTGCTGGATGATGAACAACATCTCGTCGTGGTGGTCCGAGACCGGCTCCTGGGCGGACAGCAGCGTCGGGAGCCGAAGGTAGCTCGCGTACGTCATCTCGCCGCGCAGGTCGGTCGCGACCCCGTCCTCGATCGGCCTGAAGGACTCGTTGCTCGTCGTCATACCTGCACGGTATGCCGTCGGCGGCTCGGTACCGCGTGAAAGGGTGGTGCGCATGGCACTGATCAAGGCGGTGGGACTCGGCAAGACGTACGGGTCCACGCGGGCCGTCAACAACCTCTCGTTCGAGGTCCACCCGGGCAGCGTCACAGGGTTCCTCGGGCCCAACGGCTCCGGCAAGTCGACGACGATGCGGCTCATGCTGGGCCTCGACCGGGGCGAGGGTGCCACGACGTACGACGGCCGGACGTTCGCCGAGCTCGACCACCCGATGCGACATGTCGGGGCGCTGCTCGAGGCGAAGCCGTTCCACCCGACCCGGCACGCCCGCAACCACCTCCGGATGCTCGCGGCCGCCAACCGCATCCCCAACACGCGCGTCGACCAGGTCATCGAGATGGTCGGCCTGTCGAGCGTCAGCAAGGGCAAGCCCAAGAAGTTCAGCCTCGGCATGGGCCAACGCCTCGGCATCGCCGCGGCGCTGCTCGGTGACCCGGACACCCTGATCCTCGATGAGCCGAGCAACGGCCTCGACCCGCAAGGCATCACGTGGCTGCGCTCCCTGCTCAAGCACCTAGCGGGGGAGGGTCGCTCCGTCTTCGTGTCGAGCCACCTCCTGCAGGAGATGGCCATGCTGGCCGACGAGCTCGTGGTGATCGGCCGCGGCCAGATGCTGGCCAACGGCGCGGTCGCTGACTTCATCTCGCACAGCGGCCTGGGCACGGTCGAGGTGCGTACGCCCGACGGTTCGGTGCTCGCCCCCGCGATCGAGGCGCTCGGCGCAGCGATCACCCGCGAGGGCGACAGCCTCGTGGTCAGCGGCGTCACGGCCGAGCAGATCGGCGAGGCGGCGCACACCGCCGGGGCGCGATTGCACCAGCTCGTGACGCGGCAGGCCACGCTGGAGGAGGCATTCCTCGAGGCGACCGGCCTGTCCGAGGAGTTCCGCGGCTCGACGGGAGACGTCGCATGATCGACGCCCTCCGCTACGAGTACGTGCGGCTGCGCACGCTCCGCTCGACCTATTGGTTGATCGGCATCGCGATGACGTTCCAGCTCATCATGTCGATCGTCCTGGCCGCGGTGATCTCGCAGTCGGACTCGTTCGACCGAGGCAACGCCGCGTTCGACGTCATCGCGACGATCGGCGCCTCGAGCGGCTTCGCGCCGCTGTTCATCGCGTACATCATCGGACTGCTCGGGGTGTTCTCGACCGGCCACGAGTATCGGCACGGGATGATCCGGGCGACCCTCACCGCCATCCCCAACCGCACGCACGTCTTCGCCGCCAAGGTCATCTCCACCGTCGTGATCTCGGCGGCGGCCGCCCTGTTGTGCATCGTCATCGCCCTGCTCAGCATCGTCGCGTTCGGCCTCGACTTCCCGACCGCCAAGGGCCTGGTCAACATGACGTCGGGCACGATGATCTTCACGGCGCTCTTCTCGCTGTCAGGCTTGGCCTTCAGCGCCCTGACCCGCAACCAGACCGCCGCGGTCGCCCTGCTGATGCTGGTGCCCTCGGTCGTCGAGCAGATCATCCGCGCGATCGTGATCGCCATCAAGACCGCCTCGGACGACCCGAGCTCCGACGGCGGCATCATGAACATCCTCAAGTACCTCCCCTACGACGCCGGCGGCAAGCTCTACACGCGAGCGTCGCTGGACGACCTGTTGTCGTTCCTGGGCTTCATCCCGTTCGGAGCGGTGGGTGGTGGCATCGTCATGGGCGTCTTCGTCGGCGCGTTGCTGGCCGGCTCGTACGCGCTGTTCATGCGTCGCGACGCCTGAGGCCGGTGACCCCCGTCACACGGGGTCGTACACTCCGGGCATGGCCCGCCACGATCTCGCGATGCCGCCGGGTGCCGATCCGGCGGCGCTCTCGCGAGACCTCGAGGCGGCACACGACCAGTTCGTGAGCACGGGGGAGGTCGACCCGTCCCTGCGCCAGCTCGTGTTCGAGTCGTGGCGTCGCAGCGTGGAGGGTGGTCTCGACCCGGAGCAGGCGCTGGCCGCGATCCGGCTCGACGACGCTGCGCTCGCGGACATCCGTGACGCGCACCCGCTGGCGGCGGGCATGCCGGTCATCCGGCGCCTGCTCGTCGAGAGCGCGGCCGAGGCGGGGCTGCTCGTGGCGGTCAGCGATGCCGCAGGTCAGCTGCTGTGGGTCGAGGGTGACTCCTCGCTCCGGTCGCGGGCCGAGGGCATGCACTTCCTGCCAGGCGCCGACTGGAGCGAGGGCAGCGTCGGCACGAACGCCCCCGGCACGGCGCTCGCCCTCGACCGACCGGTGCAGATCTTCGGCCCGGAGCACCTTGCCCGGCAGGTCACGCCATGGAGCTGCTCGGCGGCCCCGATCCACGACCCCGACACCGGCGCGATCCTCGGCGTGCTCGACCTGACCGGTGGCCCCGACGTGGCCACCGCGCAGAGCCTGACGCTCGTACGCGCGACAGTCGCCGCGGTCGAGGCTGAGCTGCGGATCGAACGGCTCAGCCCGGCGCCGTCCGCGACCGCGAGCAGCGGGTGGTCGATCCCGGCACTCGACGTGCTCGGCGGCCGCGGGGCGACGTTGCGCCACGGCACGACGACGACCCGGCTGAGCCTGCGCCACAGCGAGATCATGCTGCTGCTCGCCGAGTCCCGCGACGGCATGACGACCGCCGAGCTGTCGGTGGCGCTGAGCGACGACGAGCAGGCCCAGGTCACGATCCGCGCCGAGCTGTCGCGGCTGCGGACGGTGCTGGGGCCGATCGAGCTCGCCTCCAGGCCGTACCGGCTCCGCAACGAGATCAGCACCGACATCGGCCGCGTGCGCGAGGACCTCGCTGCCGGACGGATCCGCAGTGCCGTCGCGCACTACCGCGGGCCGATCCTGCCGACCTCGACGGCGCCGGCCGTCGAACGGAGCCGCGACGAGCTCCACATGTTCGTCCGCTCGTGCCTGCTGAGTGCGGGCGACGCCGATGCGCTGCTCTCGTTCGCCGACACCGCGCACGGTCGCGACGACTTCGAGATCTGGCGACGAGTGCTCGAGGTACTCCCGGTCACGTCGCCGCGCCACGCGCAGGTGGCCGCGCACGTGGCCCAGCTCGACGCCGAGCTCGGCTGAGCCGAGCGAGCTTTGCGAGCGGCGCGAAGCCAGGTTGAGCGATCGCGGCGAAGCCGCCAGATGACGAAACCTCGTGAGTCGACATCGCAGCGTGCAGTCCCATTCGCTGCAACGTTGGGGCAACGGTCACGTGACTACGGTCACAGCACCTCGACCTGAAGGAGCACCATGACCGTCTACGCGCAGCCCGGAGCCGAAGGAAGCGTCGTCACCTACAAGCCCCGCTACGACAACTGGATCGGTGGCGAGTACGTCGCGCCGGTCAAGGGCGAGTACTTCGAGAACCCGTCGCCGGTCAACGGCAAGGTGTTCTGCGAGGTCGCCCGCGGCACTGCTGAGGACATCGAGCTCGCCCTCGACGCCGCCCACGCCGCGGCGCCGGCCTGGGGCAAGACCTCGGTGGCCGAGCGGGCCAACATCCTCAACAAGATCGCCGACCGCGTCGAGCAGAACCTCGAGATGCTCGCCGTCGGCGAGACCTGGGACAACGGCAAGCCCGTGCGCGAGTGCCTGGCGGCCGACCTGCCGCTCGTGGTCGACCACTTCCGCTACTTCGCGGGTGCGATCCGCGCCCAGGAGGGTGCGCTGTCGCAGCTCGACAACGACACCGTGGCGTACCACTTCCACGAGCCGCTCGGCGTCGTCGGCCAGATCATCCCGTGGAACTTCCCGCTGCTCATGGCGGTCTGGAAGCTCGCCCCGGCCCTCGCTGCCGGCAACGCGGTCGTGCTGAAGCCCGCCGAGCAGACCCCGGCGTCGATCATGCTGCTGATGGAGCTCATCGCCGACCTCCTCCCGGCCGGCGTCATCAACGTCGTCAACGGGTTCGGTGTCGAAGCCGGTGCGCCGCTCGCGTCGAGCAGCCGGATCCGCAAGATTGCCTTCACCGGCGAGACCACGACCGGCCGGCTGATCGCCCAGTACGCCAGCCAGAACCTCATCCCGGCCACGCTGGAGCTCGGTGGCAAGAGCCCCAACATCTTCTTCGAGGACGTGGCCAGCAAGGACGACGCGTTCTACGACAAGGCGCTCGAGGGGTTCGCGATGTTCGCCCTCAACCAGGGCGAGGTGTGCACCTGCCCGAGTCGCGGGCTGATCCAGAACTCGATCCTCGAGCAGTTCCTGCCCGCGGCGACCGACCGGGTCAAGCAGATCGTCCAGGGCAACCCGCTCGACGACGCCACGATGATCGGTGCCCAGGCGAGCAACGACCAGCTCGAGAAGATCCTGTCGTACTTCGACATCGGCGTGCAGGAAGGTGCCCGGATCATCACGGGCGGTGAGCGCGTCGACCTCGGCGGCGACCTGTCGGGCGGCTACTACGTCGCGCCGACGATCTTCCAGGGCCACAACAAGATGCGCATCTTCCAGGAGGAGATCTTCGGCCCTGTCGTCTCGGTGACCGGCTTCGACGACTACGACGAGGCCATCGAGATCGCGAACGACACGTTGTACGGCCTCGGTGCCGGCGTCTGGTCGCGCGACAGCAACACGGCATACCGGGCCGGCCGCGACATCCAGGCCGGCCGGGTGTGGACCAACTGCTACCACCAGTACCCCGCGCACGCGGCGTTCGGCGGCTACAAGTCGTCCGGCATCGGCCGCGAGAACCACAAGATGATGCTCGACCACTACCAGCAGACCAAGAACCTGTTGGTCTCGTACGACCAGAACAAGCTCGGCTTCTTCTGATGTGGGAGGGAGATCCGTCGTGACGGTGGGACGCGTCGCGATCACCCCGGAGGCTGCGGCCCTGCTCCGCAGCCTCCGGGAGTCCCACGCCATGCCGCTGATGTTCCACCAGTCGGGCGGCTGCTGCGACGGGTCGGCGCCGATGTGCTTCACGCAGGGCACCTTCCTGACCGGCCCGCAGGACGTCCACCTCGGCGAGCTCGACTACGGCGCATCCGAGCCGGCGCCGGTGTGGATCTCGCGGGAGCAGTTCGCCTACTGGTCGCACACGCACATCACGATCGATGTCGTGCCGGGCAGGGGAGCGGGGTTCTCGATCGAGGGCCCGACCGGCAACCGGTTCATCATCCGCTCGAGGGTCTTCACCGAGGCGGAGACCGCTGAGCTGGCGACGTACGTCACGCCCTGAAACCGTAACTCGTTGTTACACTTCCAAGGTTCTGGCCGGGCGCAGTAGCGTCGTGGCGAACGCACCCAAGGAGTTGCATGAGCGAGCGACAGCGAGCGAACAATCAGGCAGGGCTCATGCCGTCGCCTCCATATCGTGGGTTGTCTGAGGAGGCGGCGGCATGAGCGAGCTGGGCTACACGCTGAAGGTCTTCCGTCAGATCGGGATGTTGAAGCCGGTCCTGCCCCATCGGCTGATCGGCGCCGGGCTGCAGCTCGTCAAGTGGGGCCCGGGGCTGCCGTCGGGCGTCAACGCCGCGGCCAAGCGCTTCCCCAACCAGCTCGCGATCATCGACGACGCCGGCCAGATCACCTGGACCGAGCTCGCCGAGCAGATCAACCAGTTCACCCAGGCGCTCAAGGATCGCGGCATCGAGGCGGGTGACTCCGTGGCGGTGCTGTCGCGCAACCACCGCTACATGATCATCGCGCTGATCGCGGTCATGCAGGCCGGCGGCCGGGTGCTGCTGCTCAACACGATGGCGAGCCGCTCGCAGCTCGGTGAGCTGGCGAAGCGCGAGGGCGCCAAGCTCGTGATCCTCGACCAGGAGTTCCTCGAGGTGGGCGCCGACGTCGAGGACGACTCGATCATCCTGTGCTGGGCCGACGACGACGCCCCGGCGTCGTACCCGACGGTGGCCGGCCTCCTGACCGGGCAGCCGACCAAGGCGCACCCCAAGCCCGCCCGCCACGGCCAGATCATCATCTTCACCTCGGGCACCACGGGGCTGCCCAAGGGCGCCAAGCGCGAGGAGCCGGCGGACCTCAAGCCGCTCATCGCGTTCTTCGGCGCGATTCCCTATCGGGGCAACTCGACCGTCGTGCTCGCGGCGCCGCTGTTCCACTCGTGGGGCCTGATCAACTTCGGCTTCGGCCTGTCGACCGCGCCCACGTACGTCCTGCGGCGACGGTTCTCCGCGGAGCAGGTGCTGCGCGACATCGACGAGCACAAGGCCAAGGTCCTGGTCGTCGTGCCGCTCATGATGCAGCGCCTCGTCGACGCCGACCCGGTCATGATCGAGAAGACTGACGTCTCGTCGCTCGAGGTCACCGCGAGCAGCGGCTCGGCGCTCGCCGGCGACCTCGCCAACCGGTTCATGGACCTGTTCACGGACTCGGTCTACAACTTCTACGGCGCGACCGAGACCGGCTGGGTCACGATCGCCAGCCCCAAGGACCTGCGCGAGGCGCCCGGCACCGCCGGCAAGCCGCCGTTCCGTACGTTCGTCAAGATCCTCGACGCCGACGGCCGTGAGGTGCCCCAGGGTGAGACCGGGGTCATCCACGTCGGCAACGACATGCCGTTCGGCGGCTACACCGACGGCAACACCAAGGCGTTCGCCGACGGGCTCATGAACACCGGCGACCTCGGGTTCTTCGACGAGAACGGCCGGTTGTTCGTCTCCGGCCGCGACGACGACATGATCATCTCCGGCGGCGAGAACGTCTTCCCGCGCGAGCTCGAGGACGCGCTCATCGAGCACCCCGACATCTCCGACGTCGTGGTCACCGGGGTCGAGGACCCGGCATTCGGCCAGGCCCTCGCCGCGTACGTCGTGGTCAAGGACGGCGCCTCGCTGACCGAGCAGGACCTCGTGGCGTACGCCAAGGAGCACGTCGCACGGTTCGCGGTGCCACGCCGCACGATGTTCCTCGACGAGCTGCCCCGCAACCCCACCGGCAAGGTCATGAAGCGCGAGCTCCCGGATTTCGACTGACGCGACGATCAGCGGGCTGCGCAGCGACCGCTGTGGCAGGCTGACCGCGTGGACATCGCGTACGACCCGCACCCCGACGGGCGGCCAGACCCGGGTGAGGTCGTGTGGACGTGGGTCCCCTACGAGGACGACCCGGCGCAGGGCAAGGACCGGCCGGTCCTGATCGTGGCCCGACAGGGCGAGAGCCTCGTCGCGGTCCCCATGACCTCGAAGGACCACGATCGCGACCTGGCGCAGGAAGCCGAGGAGGGCCGGTTCTGGTTCGACGTCGGCAGCGGCCCTTGGGATCCCGCCGGACGGCCCAGCGAGGTTCGGCTCAACCGGTTCCTCACGATCGACCCCACGGCCGTGCGCCGTGAGGGTGCCGTCCTCGACGAGGCACGCTTCAACGCGGTCGCCGCGGCGCTGGCGCCGTACGTGCCATGACCCCGCGCATCGGCCCGGTCGACGCCTTCCAGCGCAAGCACCGGGTGGTCAGCTTCCCGATCGCGGTCGTCTACAAGTACTTCGACGACCAGGGCCCCTATCTCGCGGCGATCATCGCCTATTACGCGTTCATCGCGATCTTCCCGCTGCTGCTGCTGGGCTCGTCGATCCTGGGGTTCGTGCTGCAGGACAATCCCGACCTCCGCGACCAGCTGCTCAACTCCGCGCTCAGCCAGTTCCCGATCATCGGCACGCAGCTCGGCGAGCCCAAGGGGATCACGGGCAGCGCGACGACGATCGTGATCGGCTCGGTCGTCGCGCTCTACGGCGCCATGGGCCTGGGCCAGGCGATCCAGAACGCGGCCAACATCGCCTGGTCCGTGCCCCGCAACAGCCGGGCGAACCCGATCATCCTGCGCCTGCGCAGCATCCTGTTCCTGGCGATCAGCGGAGCCGGCATCCTCGCGCTCGCGATCGCCACCTCGGTGTTCGCGAACCCGGATGCTCTCGGGCCCAACCTCGAGTCGACCCTGCGATGGCTCATCCGCCTGGTCGGTTTCATGCTCACCGTGGTGATCTTCGTCAGCGTGTTCCGGCTGATCAGCCACGGCCGCGCCGGCTGGCGTTCGGTGTTCCCCGGCGCGGTCGTCACGTCGCTCCTCTGGCAGGGGCTGCAGTGGATCGGCACCACGTACGTCAGCGAGGTCATCCTCAAGGCCAAGGACAACCAGATGAACGGCACGTTCGCCGTGGTCCTCGGCCTGATCGCGTTCATCTTCATCGCCGCCGTCATGGTCGTGCTCGGCCTGGAGGTGAACGTCGTCCTGCGGCGGCACCTCTACCCGCGCGCGCTGCTGACCCCGTTCACCGACAACGTGATCCTGACCAAGGCCGACCAGAAGGCGTACGCGGCCTATGCCAAGTCGCAGCGCCACAAGGGCTTCCAGTCGGTCGAGGTCACGTTCGAGGACCGCACGCCGAAGCCGCCCCCGCCCGAGCCGAAGCCGTCAGACTAGGCTGGACGCAGCAGCAGATCACCGACGACCAGAGGACATCGCCATGCCCACGGGCAAAGTGAAGTGGTACGACGCGGACAAGGGCTTCGGCTTCCTGACGCAGGAGGACGGCCCGGACGTCCACGTGCGCTCCGACGCGCTGCCCGACGGCGTCACGACGCTCAAGGCCGGCACCCGCGTCGAGTTCGGCATCGTGCAGGGCAGCCGCGGCGACCAGGCCCTCCAAGTGCGCGTCCTCGACCCGGTGACCTCGGTCTCGCGCGCGCAGTCGCACGCCCGCCGCAAGGACCCGGAGACCATGGCGGTCATCGTCGAGGACCTCATCCGTCTGCTCGACACGATCGGTGAGGGCTACCGCCACGGTCGCCACCCCGACGGCAAGAAGGCCAAGTCGGCGGCCCAGGTGCTCCGCGCCGTCGCGAGCGAGCTCGAGCTCTGACAGGGGTCATCCAGGGCTTCGGGGTCATCGGGATCCTGATCGCCCTCGGACTGGGCCTGGCTCACGCCGGGGTCCTGGACCGCGACTCCCAGCGGGTGCTGTCGCGCCTGGTCTACTTCGTGGCGACGCCCTCGCTGCTGGTCGACCTGCTGGCGCGCACCGACGTCTCCGACGTGCTGGGTGTCGGCTTCGCCATCGCCGGTCTCAGCGTGATCGCGGTGCTCGTCGTCTACGTGCCGGTGGCCCGCCGGCGTGGTCGCTCGATGTCGCACATCGTGGTCGGCGCGTTGTCGGCCTCGTACGCCAACGGCGGTTACCTCGGGCTGCCGATCGCCGTCTACGTCCTCGGCGACGCGGCGTTCGCGGTGCCGATCATGGTGCTGCAGCTCATCGTGTACGCGCCGCTGGCGCTCTCGATGCTCGACCTGGAGGCGACGGGCCGCCGGCCGACGCTCGGTGCCCTGGCCCTGTCGGGCGTACGCAACCCGGTCTCGGTCGCGGCGGTGTGCGGCGTCCTGATCTCGGTGCTCGGCGTGGACCTTCCCGACATCGTCGGTGAGCCCATCAAGCTGCTCGGCGGGATCGCGGTGCCCGGGGCACTCCTGGCGTACGGCGTCTCGCTGCGGTTCGGCGGCGCGATCGGCACGGCTCACCGACGGGAGATCGCCGTCATCGCCCTGCTGAAGCTGGTCTGGATGCCCACCGTCGCGTACGTCCTCGCGCGTTTCGCGTTCGGGCTCGACGCCCACGAGGTGTTCGGCCTGACCGTCATGGCGGCGCTGCCGACCGCCCAGAACGTGTTCGTCTACGCGTCGCGTTTCCAGCGGTCGGAGCTACTGGCCCGGGACAGTGTCGCGGTCACCACGCTGCTCTCGATACCCGTGCTGTTCGGTCTGGCGGCCGTCCTCGCCTGACTTGCCCTTGGCGCGGTTGAGCACGAACACGAGCCAGGCGACGAGGATGACGGCCGTCACCAGCAGGCCGACCCGCGGTGTGGCGTCGAGCGTGAACAGGCCGATGCCGATCAGGCCGCCGATGACCCACGACAGCTGCAGCAGCGTCTCGGACCGCGCGAACATGCTCGTCCGGACGCGCTCGGCCACGTCGCGCTGGATCAGGGCGTCGAGGCTCAGCTTGCCGAGCGACTGGCACAGGCCGACCGTGAGACCGAGGACGACAGCCGTCCACCACGTGAAGAACACGGCGACCGTCACGACGACGGCGACGTCGAGCACGAGGACCGCGATGACGACGCGTTCGGGGCGCCGCGACTTGGTCAACGACGCGATCAGCGTGCCGACCGTGTTGCCGGCACCGGCGCCACCGATCACCAGGCCGAGCAGGACCGTCGCGTTGCCGTGCCAGCCCATCGAGTCCGGGGGATCGCGCAGCGTGAACGCCATGAAGATCGTCAGGAACCCCGACAGCAGCCGCAGGCCCGAGTTGCTGCGCAGGGCGTTGACGACGTCGCGCGAGATGCTGATGCCCTTCTTGGCCGCACCGGTCGCGATCTTGGAGAGATCGACCTGCTCCTCACCCTCGCTCGAGTCGACCCGGGCGGGGAGCAGGATCGCAAGGATCGTGCCGACGACGAACAGCAGGGCGGCGTAGCGGACGGCCCACTCCGCGCCGATCGCCGCTGCGCCGCCGGCCAGCGGAGCCGAGATGGCCGCGGCTCCGGTGCCGGTCAGCGAGATCCGCGAGTTGGCCTTCACGAGCGTGAACTCCGCAGGCAGCAGGCGGGGCACGGCCGAGGCACGGGTCACGCCGTACGCCTTGGAGGCCACGAGGCAGCCGAGCGCCGCGAAGTAGAACGACGGCGGAGGGTTGTCGGACGAGATGGCGCCGGCCAGCACCCAGCAGCAGAACGCGCGGATGGCGAGCGTCGCGCCGATGGCCCAGCGGCGGCCGCGGCGGAAGCGGTCGAGGAACGGGCCGATCAACGGCGCGACGACCGCGAACGGCAGCATCGTGAGGACGAGGAACAGGGTGACCTGGCCAGTGGCCTCGCCGGTCGGCACCGTGAAGAACAGCGTGCCGGCCAGCGAGATGGCGAAGGCGGCGTCACCGGCGGTGTTGAACGCGTGCAGCTCGAGGAGCCGCGACAGCCCGCTCTCGCCGGCGCCGCCGGAGTGCGTGAATCGCCGCGAGGCCGTGAAGGCGGACGTGCTGCCCCTGGCGACCAACCTCGCGGTGCCGGAGGACACCCGGCCGGCGATCTGCGCGGAGCGGCTCAGGCGTGACTGCTCGGGCGGCTCGACGCGCGTCGGATCGAGCCCCCGGTCGTCCTCGTCTCCGTACCCGTCCACGCCGTCTATCCTGCCTCACCCCGCGAGCCGCGGCCGTCCGGACATGGGCGACAATGGGTGAATGCCCATCGATGAGCAGCTTGCCGCCGCTGTCGACGTTGCCCGTGCGGCCGTCGACGAGGCCGCTGACGCCGGAACCGTCGGCGATCACGTGCGCGCCGTCGAGGACGGCGAGCGTCTCGTCTCGCACCAGTTCCTGTGCACCAAGCCCGGCTACCAGGGCTGGTACTGGTCGGTCAGCGTGTCCCGCGCGCCCGACAGCGATCGCGTCACGATCAACGACGTGGTCCTGCTGCCCGGTGACGACGCGATCATCGCGCCGCCGTGGACTCCCTACAAGGAGCGCATCCGGCCCGGCGACCTCAGCCCGGGCGACGTGCTGCCTCCCGACGAGGACGACATCCGCCTCGTCCCGTCGTGGAGCGCCGGCGACGGCGAGGAGCAGACGCCCGACCGCTTCTTCGCCCGTGAGGTCGGTCTCGGCCGCGAGTGGGTGCTCTCGATCGAGGGCCGCGAGCTCGCCGCCGACCGCTGGCAGGAGGGCGAGCAGGGCCCCGACGCCGCGATCGCCCAGCAGGCCTCCGGCGTGTGCCACTCGTGCGGCTTCATGGTCAGCCTCGCCGGTCCGCTGTCGGACCGCTTCGGCGTCTGTGCCAACGGCATGGCCAACGACGACGGCAAGGTCGTCTCGTTCGACCACGGTTGCGGAGCCCACTCGGGCGCCCGGCTGAGCCGCTCGGCGAGCGCGCAGGCGCTGCCGCCGCCGGTGTTCGACACCGTCGGCGTCGACGAGGTCGACTCCTTCTAGCTCGGAGGTTCTAGTCGACGCGGCGGCGACGGCCCGGCTGCATGCGCAGGGCGTTGCGGCGCCGGCGGCAGTACTCGATGCCGATCAGGCCCAGTCCGAAGCCCGCGAGCGCGGTCCACAACCACCAGGTGCGGCCGTTCTCGTCGAGGGTGCCGAGGAACGGCAGCAGGGCGATCGCGATGACGCCCCAGACGATCGTGCCGACCGTCATGGTGCGGACGCCGTCGACGTCCATGGGCTCGACCTCGGCGACGCGGTGGGTCTTGCTGCCGATCTCGAGCTCGGTGAGGTCCGGCCGGCCGAACTCGTGACGACGAGCGGCACGCTCGAGCCGGGCGATCTCACGATGCCCCATCTTGCGCTCAATCGTCTCGGGTCCGTCGCCCTGACGGATGACCCACTCGTCGTCACTACTCACCCGCTCACCCTACCGCCGCACGCTCCTGACGTTTCGGGTGCTGTCATGCTGATCCTGCAATGAATCCGCGCCACCGTCGCCTGCTGATACCGGGCCTCCTCATCGCCTTGCTGGTCGTCGTGCTCGTGAGCTCGCTGGCTCGCCGGGCCGATGGCGCCGAGGCGGGTCCCGATGTCGTCAGCCGGATGACCGACGCGAGGATCACCGAGTCGAGCGGGCTGGCGATCAGCGTCAAGCACGACGACCTGGCCTACACGATCAACGACTCGGGCAACGCGCCGATCGTGTTCGCCATCAAGATCTCCACCGGCGCCGTCGTGGGGACGACCACGATCACGGACAACACCCCGATCGACACCGAGGCCATCGCGATCGACGGTGACGGCGTGCTCTGGGTGGCCGACACCGGCGACAACCAGGAACGGCGGACGGACGTCGCCCTGTACGCCCTGCCCGAGCCCGGACCGGGCGACCACTCGGTCGCCGCGACGCGCTACCCGCTGACGTACCCCGACGGGCCGGCGGACGTCGAGACCCTGCTGATCAACCCCCGCACGGGCGCGAAGGGCGTCGTCACCAAGGGCTTGTTCGCCGGTGAGCTGCTCGCCCTGCCGAGCAAGCTCGTCGCGAACCGGGCGAACGTCGCCAAGGCGACGGGCCACGAGATGCCGGCGGTGGTGACCGACGGCGTGATGTCGGCGAACGGCCGCTTCGCGCTCCTGCGGACGTACAGCGACGTCCACCTGTACGACGCGAGGACGTGGAAGCAGATCCGCTCGGCGTCGACCCCGCCCCAGCCGCAGGGTGAGTCGATCGCCATCGAGCGCAGCCAGAAGTCGTTCCTGATCGGCAGCGAGGGCGCCGACTCCGCGCTGATCCGGATCCCGTTGACGCTGCCGAGGACGCCGGCCGAGAAGCCGACCACGAAGCCCGCGAAGGACAAGAGCACTGGCACGGCGACGTCCAAGGAAAGCGGCGATCAGGACGGCAACGGCTTCGCGGGCAGCATGTGGATCTGGGCGGTCGGCGGGGTCGCGCTCCTCGCCGCGATCGCCTCCGCGGCCACCAAACGGACCTAGTCTTCCCGCGGGGCGAAGGGGTCTGGCATGCTCCCTTGCGACCGACGTGTCCATCCCGACCAGGAGTGCCATGACCAGCACGCTCGAGCAGTACTTCAAGATCAGTCAGCGCGGGTCCTCGATCGGGCGGGAGGTACGCGGAGGCGTCGTCACGTTCCTGACGATGGCCTACATCGTCGTGCTCAACCCGATCATCCTCGCGGGCGTCGCTGACGAGGACGGCAAGTTCCTCGGCGGTGGCTCCACCCCCGGCTCGGGCTTCGCCACGATCGCCGCGGTGACCGCACTCGTGGCGGGTCTCCTGACGATCCTCATGGGCGTCGTCGCCAACTTCCCGCTGGCGCTCGCGACGGGACTCGGCCTCAACGCGTTCGTGGCGTTCTCGGTCGCGTCGCAGATGACCTGGGCCGACGCGATGGGGCTCGTGGTCCTCGAGGGCCTGATCATCCTGCTGCTGGTGCTCACCGGGTTCCGAAAAGCGGTGTTCGACGCCGTGCCGCGACAGCTCAAGACCGCCATCGCCGTGGGCATCGGCCTGTTCATCACGCTGATCGGCCTGGTCGACGCCGGCTTCGTGCGTACGACCGGCATCGGCGCCCCGCCGATCCAGCTCGGCATCGGCGGACACCTCGAGGGCTGGCCCGTGCTGGTCTTCATCGCCGGACTGCTGCTGATGATCGCGCTGCACTCGCGTGGCGTTCCCGGCGCGATCCTGATCGGCATCGTCGCCACGAGCATCCTCGCGATCATCGTCCAGGCGATCACCGATGTCGGCCCCAGCGTCGTCAACGGCAAGGTCGTCAACCCCAAGGGCTGGAACCTCAACAGCCCCGAGTGGCCCGACAAGGTGTTCGCCAAGCCGGACTTCTCGCTCCTCGGTGACTTCAACCTGTTCAACGGCTTCGAGCGCGCCGGTGTCGTGACCGCGGCGCTGCTCGTCTTCACCCTCCTGCTCGCCGACTTCTTCGACACGATGGGCACGATGACCGCGATCGGCGCCGAGGGCGGGCTCAACGACGACGACGGCACCCCGGTCGGTGCGCAGAAGATCCTCGTCGTCGACTCGATCGCCGCTGCTGCAGGTGGCGCGGCCGGCATCTCGAGCAACACGTCGTACATCGAGTCGGCCTCAGGCGTCGGCGACGGCGCTCGTACGGGCCTCGCCTCGGTCGTCACGGGCGTGCTGTTCCTGCTGTCGACGCTCGCGGTGCCGCTCGTCGAGCACATCCCCAACGAGGCCGCGGTGCCGGCGCTCGTGCTCGTCGGCTTCCTGATGATGAGTCAGGTCAAGGACATCGCCTGGAACGACGACGAGATCGCCATCCCGGCGTTCCTGACGATCGTGCTGATGCCGTTCACGTACTCGATCACCGCCGGCATCGGCGCGGGCTTCATCGCGTACGTCGTGATCAAGCTCGTCAAGGGCAAGGTCGCCGCGATCCACCCACTGATGTGGCTCATCGGCATCCTGTTCGTGGTCTACTTCGCGATCGACCCGATCACCAACTGGGTGGGCTGAACGCCGTAGGTACGTTGGGCACATGCTCATCGCACTCGGAGACCAGGCCCCACGCGTGGCGGACACGGCGTGGGTCGCACCCAATGCGACCCTCGCCGGGTCCGTCGTGATCGAGGACGGCGCCAGCATCTGGTACGGCGCCGTGCTGCGTGCCGACAACGAGCCGATCACGATCGGCGCCCGGTCGAACGTGCAGGACAACTGTGCGTTCCACGTCGACAAGGGCCGGCCCGTACGCCTCGGCGAGGGGGTGTCGGTGGGTCACGGGGCGGTGATCCACGGCGCCACGATCGGCGACCACGTGCTCGTCGGCATGGGCGCGATCATCATGAACGGCGCGGTGGTCGGCGACGAGTCGCTGATCGCGGCCGGCGCGCTGATCTCCGAGGGCGTCGAGATCCCGCCCCGGTCACTGGTCGCGGGCGTGCCGGGCAAGGTTCGCCGCGAGCTGACCGACGACGAGGTCGCCAAGCTGCACCACAACGCGGAGATCTACGAGGAGCACCGCGAGCTGCACCGCAAGGGTGCCGAGGTCATCTGACGCAGCCCCCGGTCCTTGAGCCTGTCGAAAGGACGCCCTCGCACACGCGCGGGTGACGTCCTTTCGACAAGCTCAAGAACCGTTGATCAGAGCTGCTCGACGACGTAGTCGATGCTCTTGGTCAGCTGGGTGATGTCGTCGGGCTCGATCGCGGGGAACATCGCGATGCGCAGCTGGTTGCGGCCGAGGCCGCGATAGCCGGAGACGTCGACGACGCCGTTCTCGCGCAACGCCTCGGTGACGGCTGCGGCGTCGACACCCTCGAGGTCGATCGTCCCGACGACGAGCGAGCGGTCTGCGGGATCGGTGACGAACGGGGTGGCGTACGCCGACGCCTCGGCCCACTCGTAGAGCCGCGTCGACGAGTCGGTCGTACGCTTGACCGCCCAGTCGAGCCCGCCCTGCGCGAGCATCCAGCGCACCTGGTCGTCGATCAGGAACAGCGTCGCCAGGGCCGGGGTGTTGTAGGTCTGGTTCTTGCGGGAGTTGTCGATCGCGGTCGGCAGGTCGAGGAACCCGGGGATGTGCCGGCCGCTCGCCTTGATCTCCTCGGCGCGCTCGATCGCCGCCGGCGACATCAGGGCGACCCACAGCCCGCCGTCGGCGGCGAAGGTCTTCTGGGGCGCGAAGTAGTACGCATCGGTCTGCGCCACGTCGATCGGCAGGCCACCGGCGCCCGAGGTCGCGTCGATCAGCATGAGCGCACCATCGTCCGCACCGGCCACGCGGTCGACCGGCACCATGACGCCCGTCGACGTCTCGTTGTGCGCCCAGGCGTACGCGTCGACGCCCGGCTCGGCGACCGGCACGGGGTGCGTCGTGAACTCGCTCTCGAGCACGTGGGGCTCGGCGAGGAACGGGGCGCGCTGCACGGCGGTGGCGAACTTGCGGGTGAACTCCCCGTGCACCAGGTGCTGGCTGCGGTCGCGGATCAGCCCGAACATCGCGGCGTCGAAGAACGCGTGCGAGCCGCCGACCCCCAGCACGACCTCGTGGCCGTCGGGCAGCGCGAAGAGCTCGGCCAGTCCCTCGCGGAGGCTGCCGACGAGGTTGCGCACCGGTGTCTGCCGGTGCGACGTGCCCATGAGGGAGGTCCCGGTCGCGGCCAGGGCGTCGAGCGCCTCGACGCGTACCTTCGACGGGCCGGACCCGAAGCGTCCGTCCCCGGGCAGCAGCTCCGCAGGAATCTTCACGTCCTGATTCTCGCAGGGGCGGTGGTGGGGCGTGTAACACCCTCGTCACATATGTCACATTGAGTGGCTGGTATCACCGTCAATTCGTACGATGCCCCGTATGGCCTCTGACGGATCGGTCGATGTCCCCCTGTCCAAGGGGCTCGAGCACACGCAGGACGAGTGGGAACAGGCGACCGCCGCGGTGCTCCGCAAGGCACGCAAGCTCGCGGACGACGCACCCGACAGCGACGTCTGGGGCAAGCTCGCCACCACGACCCTCGACGGCATCACGGTCACCCCCCTCGGCACGCCGTCGCTGACCCGCGAGCTGCCGGACGGTGGCCTGCCCGGTCAGGCGCCGTTCACCCGCGGCAGCGTCGCGACGAGCGAGCTCGAGGGCTGGGACGTACGCGCCTGGTTCGCCGACCCTGACGCAGACCGCACCGCCAAGGACGTCGTCACGGACCTCGAGAACGGTGTCAACTCCCTGTGGCTCACCGTCGGTGGCGGAGCGATCCCCGTCGACGCGCTCGCCACGATCCTCGAACCGGTCTTCCTCGACCTCGCCGCGGTCGTCCTCGACGCGCCGGCCGCGCCCGTCGAGGCGGCCCGCGCCCTCGCAGCAGTGCTCGACGACAAGGGAGTCACGGCAGCCCCCGGTACGTCCCTCGGTGCCGACCCGCTCGGAGCGGCGATCCGTGGCCAGGGCGTGACCGACCTCGGCATCGTGACCGAGGTCGCCGCGTTGGCGCAGCCGCGGGGCGTGCGCGCCGCCACGGTCGATGCCACGGCGGTGCACGATGCCGGCGCCTCCGACGTCCAGGAGCTCGCCTACTCACTGGCCGCGGGCGCCACTTATCTCCGCGCGCTCGTCGCCGCGGGCATCGAGGTGGGGGAGGCCGCAGCGCTGATCGACTTCCGCTACGCCGCCGCGGACGAGCAGTTCCCCACGATCGCCAAGCTCCGCGCCGCCCGGCGCCTGTGGAACCGGGTCGCCGAGCTGAGCGGGGTCACGAGCGCCGCGGCCGGCCAGCTGCAGCACGCCGTGACGTCGCGGCCGATGATGGCGAAGTACGACCCCTACGTGAACATGCTCCGCACCACAGTCGCCGCGTTCGCCGCAGGCGTCGGCGGTGCTGCCTCGGTCACGGTGCTGCCGTTCGACGAGCCACTGGGACTGCCCGAGGCGTTCAGCCGCCGGATCGCCCGCAACACCTCGAGCCTCCTGATCAGCGAGTCGCACGTCGCCGCGGTCGCCGACCCGGCCGGTGGCGCGCACGCCGTCGAGAAGCTCACCGACGACCTCGCCCGTGCGGCGTGGGCGCTGTTCGGCGAGATCGAGGAGCGGGGCGGACTCGTCGAGGCGCTCGACTTCCTGCGTGAAGGCATCGACCGGACCGTCTCGGCGCGCGCGCTCGACATCGCCAAGCGCAAGCGGCCCATCACCGGCGTCTCGGAGTTCCCCAACCTGCACGAGGAGCTCCCCGAGCGCCGACCGTACGGCCACGCCGTCGAGGTGCACCGCTACGCCGGCGAGTACGAGGCGCTGCGGGACGAGCCTGCGTCGAAGCCGGTCTTCCTGGCGTCGATGGGCACCGTCGCGGCCTACACCGCTCGCGGCACGTTCGCCGCCAACCTGCTGGCCGCCGGCGGCATCGACACCGTCGTCGCCGGGCCGACCGAAGGCGTCGACGACGTCCTCACGGCATACGCCGAGGCCGGCCAGCCCACGACGGTCTGCCTGGTCGGCAACGACAAGGCGTACGAGGTGTGGGGTGCGGAGCTGGTCACCGCGCTGCGCGAGGCCGGAGCGACGTACGTGGTGGTGGCCGGCAAGGCAGAGATCGGCGCCGACGTGACCGCCGCGGCCGGGCTGGACGCCCTCGCCTTCCTCCGCTCGATCCGACAGGAGCTGCAGGCATGACCGTTCCCGAGAGCTTCGCCGGGCTCCCCTTGGATCCCGAGCAGCCGTACGAGCCGGACGCCGACACGTACGCGCGCGCCACCGACGGCGCCGAGCCGTGGACGGCGCCGGAGGGCATCGACATCGAGGGGCTCTACACCGCCGCGGACCTCGAGGGCGTCGACGCGCTCGACACCTACCCCGGCCTCACGCCGTTCCTGCGCGGCCCCTACCCGGCGATGTACACGACGCAGCCGTGGACGATCCGCCAGTACGCCGGGTTCTCCACCGCCGAGGAGTCCAACGCGTTCTACCGGCGCAACCTCGCCGCCGGGCAGAAGGGGCTCAGTGTCGCGTTCGACCTGGCGACGCACCGCGGCTACGACTCCGACAACCCCCGCGTCGTCGGCGACGTCGGCATGGCCGGTGTCGCGATCGACTCGATCTACGACACCCGCAAACTGTTCGAGGGCATCCCGCTCGACGAGATGAGCGTGTCGATGACGATGAACGGTGCCGTGCTGCCGGTGCTGGCGCTCTACATCGTCGCCGCGGAGGAGCAGGGCGTGCCGCCCGAGAAGCTCTCCGGGACCATCCAGAACGACATCCTCAAGGAGTTCATGGTCCGCAACACCTACATCTATCCGCCGGCACCGTCGATGCGGATCATCTCGGACATCTTCGCCTACACCGCGCAGAAGATGCCGCGCTTCAACTCGATCTCGATCTCCGGCTATCACATCCAGGAGGCCGGGGCGACGAACGACCTCGAGCTCGCCTACACGTTGGCCGACGGCGTCGAGTACATCCGCGCCGGCCTCGACGTCGGCCTCGACATCGATGCGTTCGCCCCGCGGCTGAGCTTCTTCTGGGCGATCGGCATGAACTTCTACATGGAGATCGCCAAGCTCCGTGCGGCCCGGGCGCTCTGGGCGCAGCTCGTCGCCGACTTCAACCCCAAGAACCCCAAGTCGCTGAGCCTGCGTACGCACAGCCAGACGTCGGGGTGGTCACTGACCGCGCAGGACGTGTTCAACAACGTCGGGCGCACCGCGATCGAGGCGATGGCCGCGACCCAGGGCCACACCCAGTCGCTGCACACCAATGCCCTCGACGAGGCGATCGCCCTGCCGACCGACTTCAGCGCCCGCATCGCGCGCAACACCCAGCTCCTCCTGCAGCAGGAGTCCGGCACGACCGACATCATCGACCCCTGGGGCGGCTCCTACTACGTCGAGCGGCTGACGCACGACCTCGCCAACCGGGCCTGGGCGCACATCCAGGAGGTCGAGAAGGCGGGTGGCATGTCCAAGGCGATCGAGGCCGGCATCCCCAAGATGCGCATCGAGGAAGCCGCCGCCCGTACGCAGGCGCGCATCGACTCAGGTCAGCAGGCCGTCATCGGCGTCAACACATACCGCCTGGCCGACGAGGACCCGCTCGACGTGCTCAAGGTCGACAACAAGGCCGTGTACGCCTCGCAGATCGCAAAGCTCGAGCGGCTGCGCGCCGAGCGCAACCAGGACGACGTCGACGCCGCCCTCGCCGCGCTCACCAGGAGCGCGGAGCGCGGCTCGACGAGCGACGGCTCGCTCGACGACAACCTGCTGACGCTCGCGGTCAACGCGGCCCGCGCCAAGGCGACCGTCGGAGAGATCTCCGACGCGCTCGAGAAGGTCTACGGGCGCCACCAGGCCGTGATCCGTACGATCTCAGGTGTGTACCGCACCGAAGCCGGCCAGGGTGGCAACATCCAGAAGGTCATCGACGCCACGGCCGCGTTCGAGCAGGCCGAGGGCCGTCGCCCGCGCATCCTCGTTGCCAAGATGGGCCAGGACGGGCACGACCGCGGCCAGAAGGTCATCGTGACAGCGTTCGCCGACATGGGCTTCGACGTCGACGTCGGCCCGCTGTTCTCCACGCCGGAGGAGGTCGCCCAGCAGGCGGTCGACGCCGACGTGCACATCGTCGGTGTCTCGTCGCTCGCCGCGGGCCACCTGACGTTGCTGCCCGCGCTCAAGACGGCGCTGGCCGAGATGGGCCGGCCGGACATCATGATCGTCATCGGCGGCGTCATCCCGCCGGACGACGTGCCGACGCTCAAGGAGATGGGTGCGGCCGCCGTGTTCCTGCCCGGCACGGTCATCGCCGACTCCGCACTCGACCTGCTCGACAAGCTCCAGACGACTCATCACTGATGGTCGACGTCGCTGACCTCGCCGACGACGTCCGCGTCGGCAAGCGGGCGGCGATCTCGCGCGCGATCACGCTGATCGAGTCGAGTCGCGCCGATCACCGCGCCGAGGCGCGGGAGCTGCTCGGACTGCTGACGCCCCATGCCGGAGGGGCGGTGCGCGTCGGCGTCTCCGGCGTGCCGGGTGTCGGCAAGTCCACGTTCATCGAGGCGCTCGGCATGCACCTCGTCGAGGAGGGCCACCGTGTCGGTGTGCTCGCGGTCGACCCGTCGAGCGTACGCACCGGCGGCTCCGTGCTCGGCGACAAGACCCGCATGTCCCGGCTCGCGGTGAGCCCGGACGCATACATCCGGCCCTCGCCCAGCGCCGGCACCCTCGGCGGTGTCGCCCGGGCGACGAGCCAGGCCATGACGGTGCTCGAGGCGGCCGGCTTCGACGTCGTGCTGATCGAGACCGTGGGTGTCGGCCAGTCCGAGATCACGGTCGCCGGCATGGTCGACACGTTCCTGTTCCTGACGATCGCGCGCACCGGCGACCAGCTCCAGGGCATCAAGAAGGGCATCCTCGAGATCTCCGACGTCGTGGCGGTCAACAAGGCCGATGGTGAGCGTGTGCAGGAGGCCGAGGCGACGTCGAAGGATCTCGCCGGCGCGTTGCGCATGGTCTACGCCGGTGGCACCGGGTGGGTGCCGCCCGTGCTGACCTGCTCGGCGCTCGAGGGCACGGGGATCGACACGGTGTGGAGCCGGATCATCCGGCACCGGGAGTTCCTGGGTCGCAAGGGACTGCACGAGAAGCGGGCCCAGCAGCAGCTCGACTTCACGTGGGCTCTCGTGCGGGACGAGCTCGACCAGCGGCTCCGCACCGATCCCCGCGTCGCCGCGATGCGCGCGGAGATCCGCGAGGCCGTGCTGTCCGGCGAGATGCCCGCGGCCACCGCCGCAGACCGCATCCTCGAGGCGTACGACTCGTAGCTCGGATCGGCGTCTAGGGATCCTTGCGGCCTTCGGCCCAGCCTGCGACGACGTCGTCGTACGCCTGGCTGTCCTCAGGGCTGCCGCCGGCCTGCGGCCTGAGCTTGATGCGTTCTGCGCCGTCGAAGAAGATGTCGCCGCCGGCCTGAAGGTCGACGCGGTACTTCGCCGGGTGCTCAGGGCGCCACGACCGCGCGAGCGCGACACCGACGCGTCGGGGTGAGGCGGAAGGGCGCACGGTGACGTCGACCTGCGGCGGTCCGTCGTCGACCCGGGTGATCGTGATGGCGTCGAAGAGACCCGCGTCCGCGAGGGCGGCTGCGGTGTCGAGCCATGCCTCGCCGTCGCGCCCGCGCTCGACCGTGATGCCGTCCTCCTCCGCGCGGTAGGTCACGCGCAGGGTCGTGTGCGCGCGCGCCAAGCCGGCATGCAGCGTCTGATCAATGCTTCGCGCCTGCGCCAAGGTGTCGGTCGTGATCTCGAGCCCGCCCTCCTCGACGTCGAATGTGCGGAAGCCGGGTTCCCGGCGGACCTGGCGGAGGAGCGGTGCCACCGTGGCTGCCTGCCGAGGGGTGAGGCCGTACAGGTTCAGACCAGCGTCGGTTGTGATGTCGACGAACTGGATCGAGGTGAACCCGGCGACGCGGGCGGCGGCCTTCCGGGCCTGGCCGGCCTTCGATCGGACGACGACAGACATGAAGCCGTTGTCGACTCGGGCAGTGAGGACCGGCGCTGCGCCCTGCACGGCGGCGAGAACGTCGAGCTCCGTCTGCGGCCACGTGCCGCGATCGGCCTCTCCGAGGATCTCCGGTTGCCGACTGTCGAACCTGAGACGAGCTGCGCCCGACACGTCGAGGATCGTCCGGGCATCTGAGACGAACGTGCCGAACGACCCGTCCTGAAGACTCATGTCGACCAGCCATCCACCGTCGTCCTCACGGAACTGTGCCTTGACGGCGGGTTCGAGGTCCAGGATCTGGCGTGTCGCGTCGGCGATCTTCTTGGTGCCCTTGGACCTGGCGGTGAGCTCGATCTCCACGCCGCGCTCGCTGGTCTGGCCGACGGTGATCGTGGCCGCGTCGCCGCGATCGGGGTCGAGCATGTCGACGACCCGTTCCGACGCGGCGGCAACGTCCTTGGCCAGCGCGTACCCGTTCATCCTCACCTCTGGGTGACAGCTCCAGCTTCCGAGTCCCTCCTGGCTGCACGTGCCGTTGACCGAGCTGACGTGGTCGACGTCCTTGACCGCGTTCTCGAGCTTCTCGTCGCCGTACGGCTCCCCGCCGCAGCCGGCCAGTGCGACCAGCATCGTCGCGGCCACCAGTGTCCCCGCACGCCCCCGCATCGCCCCAGTATGACCGCCGTCGGCCGTGTGAAACGATCGGGCGGTGAAGCGATCCGTCTCGGCCCACCTGCAGCTCCACCTTCACGACCACGCAGACCTGATCTTCTCGATCGCGGTCGCCGAGGGACACGCCACGACCGAGACGTTCACCATCCGGTCCGGCGGCGTCGAGCTCGAGCCGCACGAGATCGCCGGGCGCCACGGCACGCGGCTGCACCGTCTCACGGGACCTCCCGGTCACATGACGATCGACTACGCCGCCGAGGTCGTCGGCCAGGCCGAGCCGGCCGCCGTCGAGGAGCTCGACCTCATCGAGTACCGGCGGCCGAGCCGCTACTGCGAGTCCGACACGTTGTTCTCGACCGCCAACTCCGAGTTCGCCGGCGTCCATGGCAAGGAGCTGCTCGACGCGGTCACCTCATGGGTGGGCGCCCACCTCTCGTACGTGCCGGGCGCGAGCCAGCCGACCGACGGCGCGGTCGCCACGATGCTGGCGCGTGAAGGCGTCTGCCGTGACTACGCCCACCTCGTCGTGGCTCTCCTCAGGGCGCTCGACGTCCCCGCTCGGCTGGCCTCGGTGTACGCGCCGGGGCTCTACCCCATGGACTTCCACGCGGTCGCCGAGGCATACATCGAGGACGCGTGGCAGGTCGTCGACGCGACGACGCTGGCGCCTCGTGGCAGCCTCCTGCGCATCGCGACAGGCCAGGACGCCTCCGAGACGGCGTTCCTCTCCCAGCACTGGGCGCGCGTCGACCTGCTGTCGATGAACGTCACGGCCGTCGTCGACTCCCTGCCGACCGACGACCTTGCCCAGCTGACCCAGCTGCGCTGAGGCTCAGGCCGCCGTGCGGGTGGCCGCCTCGGCCGCCTCGCGCAGCTCCGCCGCAGTGAGTCGCGGACCGTAGCCGGGGGTGTCAGGCTGCACCCGCCAGCCCTCGGCGAGCCCACCGAGGTCGACGACGTCGAAGCCGATCTCGTCGATGAAGGCCGCGACGGTCGCCTTGGCCGCCTCGTCGTCGGAGGCTACGGCCAGCGCGCGACGGTCGGGCGTACCGGCGTCCTGCGCCTCGGCGGTGATCGCTGCCGCCTGGATGTGGTTGAACGCCTTGACGACGTGAGCGCCGGCGAGGTGGCGCTGCAGGAGCTCCGAGCTGGTCAGGGAGCCGTCCTCGAGCTCGGCGATGACGCCGTCGCGCTGGGAGTAGTAGTTGTTGGTGTCGATCACAGGCTTGCCGGCCAGCGGCGCTGCCGGGACGGAGCCGATCGCGTGGACCGGCGTCGTGACGACCGCGATGTCAGCGGCTTCCGCTGCCTCGGCAGGCGTGCTGGCCCGGGCCGCCGGCCCCAGCTCGGCGATGAGGTCCGTCAATGTCTCCGGGCCGCGCGAGTTGCTCAGCACGACGTCGTGTCCGTGAGCGATGGCGGCGCGGGCGAGCTGGCTGCCGATGTGTCCGGCGCCGATGAGTCCGATGGTGGTCATGCAGGTGACAACCCGCGCCGAGGCGTACGTATTTCCGATGGGGTGGTGGAGACATTGCGACGCGGAGGCAGGGAGTGCCTCCGCGTCGAGACGGACCAGCTTCGAGGGAGTAACTCTGAAGGACTAGTTCCGAATAGCCCTAACTAACTACATTCTGCGCTAATGTCAAGACTGCACATGACGGCGCGACTCGGTTAGCGTCATTGTCACAGGTTGTCAGGTCCGACCCATTCGGGGGGATGGTCGGACCGTCGTACGACCGGCGCAGGGGCGCCGATTGGCCGGCCATCTCGGGGGGATGGCCGGCCACGTGCGTTCATCGCACCGTGAGCCTGGCGTAGTCGTACGTCCCGCTGGTGATGCGCCAGCCGCCGATCTTCCAGGCCTGGCCGCCGTCCTGGCGGAGGTAGAGCAGGGCGTGTGTCGGCACGGTCAGCATGTCGTCGCGCCGTTCGGCCGGGTTGAACACCGGCACCGCCGCGGACGCGTCGAGGGTCGCCACGATGCGCGGCTCGGCCTTCGAGCGGTCGACGCTGATCGCGACCTTCGACCACGTCGGGTTGATCCACACGGCCCGGTTCCGGTAGCCGTTCGTCGAGTACGCCTTGCCGTAGAAGACCCGGCCCGCGCCTGCCGACGTGTGCGCGGCGCCGGATGGGGTGCCCTCCCCGCGGAACGCGATGAGGCCGAGCTCGTCGCGGACGTCCACGCTGTCGGGGTAGGCGACGAACGCGTTGATGCGTGGCCGGAACGCGTCGACGGTCGAGGGCGCGAGGGCAGGGAGCACGAAGTCGAGGTCCTGCGCGTCGTACGAGCGGCGCGGGATCGCCAGCCGCGAGTAGCGCTTGCCGAAGATGAAGCGCACCGCAGTGCATGCGGCCCTGTCGACGGCGGCCTTGCCGAAGACGGCCTCGGCCTCGGCCGCGCCCGTCGTGCGGACGGCGGGACACCAGTCGACGGTGTCGCCGTCCTCGGTGACGGAGCCGGGGTGTCCGGGCCACGGTCCTCGTACGCTCAACGGTGCCCGCGCCGCGGTCGGCCTGGCCGGTTCCGTCGGCTTCGCGGACGTCGTGGGCGAGCTCGGCGCCGGCGTCGGACCCGGTGTCGTACGTGTCGCGGTCGCCGAGGGCTCGGCCTTGTCGCCGACGGTTCCGTCGGGGGACGTCAGGCCGATCGCGACGCTGATGAGCACCACGGCGGCGATGGCCCCCGCGAGCACCGTGATCCACTTGGACCTCACGCGCCTCAGCATAGGCGCAGAGCCTCAGGGTCGCGTGGCCCTGCCGTCGAGCCACAGGGTGTCGGTCTCGTCGCGGTGCGTCCCGGTCGTCCCGACATGCTTGGTGCTGATCCTGGGGCCGTGCTTGATCACGTGCACCAGCGCCATGGCGTGGCCGCGGCCGAGGTCATGGTCGGCCTTGAGCCAGTCGACGATGACGCCGGCCTTGGTCGAGGCGTCGTAGCCGTGGTGGTGCGCCTGCGCGAGGAGCTCGCGTCGGGTGAGTCCGGTCTTGGCCTCGATCGTGTCGAGGTAGGCCTGGAACGTCATGATGCTCTCCTTCGTCCGGGTGGTCTCACTCGTACGTCGAACGGCGGCGCCGGATTTCGACATCGCGCCGGAAGTGATCCGGGCTGATGGAAGCATGGGCGTCGTGCCGCCCTGCTTCGACGCGTACGTGTGGGTCGAGCCCGCCGATCGCGCCGCGACCCTGCGGGCGTTCCTCGACGCGTACGTCGACCAGGTCCGGCCGGGCGACTCGCGGTTCGAGGCGTTCGTCCGCACGTACGTCGACGAGTCCCCGCACGAGGGTGACCGGGAGGCGCTCGCCGAGCTGCGGAGGGACGACGCCCTGCAGGTCGACGACTGCTTCTCGCTCTACCTGCGCGCCCGGAATCACTTCGACGCCATCGTCACGTTGACCCGGGACGGCGCGGTGGTGCTGGGGCTGAGCCTCGACGACCCGTACGGGAGGCCGGCCGTCGGGAAGCAGGCGTTGAAGCTCGCGAAGGCCCTGATGGCGGAGCTCGACGCGGTGGCCGCGATGGGCGGCATCGAGGTCCCTCCGCCGCAGTCACGCCAGGAGTGGGCGGACGCGGCCCGCACGGAGTTCAGGATCGGGGACGTCGGCTAGCTCGTCGTCAGCCTCTCGATCAGCAGCTCGACACCGTCGAGGAGCCGGGCGAGCCCGAACTCGATCTCGTCGCCTGCCGATCGCTCGAATGCGCCGGACTCCCAGATCGCCGTCATGGTGGGGAACCGCTCCTGCGAGTAGTAGGTGCCCCAGAAGCTGCTGCGGGAGTCCCAGTACTCATCAGCCGTGACGCCGGTGTTCGAGGACATGCTGGTGTCGGTGATCATGCTCCGCGCGACGCCGAAGACGTGGGACTCGACGAGCCCCGCCACGCGGGCGACCTCGGCGTAGGGCAGCCGGGTCAGCATGACCGCCCGGTAGAGGTCCTCCTGCACGTCCAGGACGTGGGGGCCGAGGGGCATTCGCCAGAGGTTGGCGTGGATCAGCCACGGGTAGGCCTGGTACATCTCCCAGGCCTGGCGGGCGTGGAACTCCACCTGGTCGCGCCACGGCTGGGACCGGTCGGGCAGCTTGCGGGCCGCCCAGGCGCGGTCGATCATCAGCTCGAACAGCTCGTCCCGCCCTGGGACGTACGTGTAGAGGCTCATCGCGCCGACCCCGAGCTGCGCCGCGACGTTGCGCATCGAGAGCTTGTCGACGCCGCCGGACGCCGCCACCGCCATGCCCGCCTCGACGACCTGGTCGAGCGTCAGCTTCTGCTTGGGGCCGCGCCCGGCAGGGGTCGGCGGATCCCACAGCAACCGGACCATGTGACGGCCCTCAGGGGTGCCCCAGGTCAGCGGGTCGGTGTCGGGGATCGCGGGCCGCTCGTCGTTCATCGATGTCCTGTTCGTCGCCACGTTTTTGTCACACCGTACACCGTATGATGTAATGGACAGAATTCAGTACGACGTACGGAAAAGGGGCTCACATGATTCACACCCAGCAGCTGACCCGGACCTTCGAGTCCGGGAAGGAGACCGTCGAGGCGGTGCGCGGGATCGACCTGGACGTCGGCGAGGGCGAGCTCGTCGCGTTCCTCGGCCCCAACGGCGCCGGCAAGTCGACGACCTTGCGCATGCTCACCAGCCTGCTGCCGCCGACCTCGGGCACGGCGACGGTCGCCGGCATCGACGTCACCGCGGACCCCGCGGGCGTGCGCAGCCGCATCGGCTACATCGGCCAGAAGGACGGAGCCGGCCACAACTACCGCGTGTGGGACGAGCTGCTCATGCAGGGCCGCTTCTACGGGCTCGACAAGCAGCGGGCCACCCAGCGGGCGGACGAGCTGCTCGGCACGCTGGACCTCGAGGGCATGAAGATGCGCAAGGTCAGCACGCTCTCGGGCGGCCAGAAGCGGCGCCTCGACATCGCACTCGGGCTGATCCACGAGCCGGCGCTGCTGTTCCTCGACGAGCCGTCGACCGGCATGGACCCGCAGAACCGGGCGAACCTCTGGGACCACATCCTGCGCCTGCGCGAGGAGTTCGGCACGACGATCGTGCTCACGACGCACTACCTCGAGGAGGCCGACACGATGGCCGAGCGCGTCGTCGTGATCGACCACGGCAGGATCATCGCCGACGACACGGCCGACGCCCTCAAGGCGGAGCAGGCCGGTGACCGCATCACGGTGACCGTCGGTGCCGACGACCTGCCCACGACCCGTGAGGTCGTCGCGCAGGCCGGCACGGAGGTCCAGGAGACGCCGGCCGACGGTGGCACGGCGGTCTCGTTCCGGGTCGACGCCGGCCCGGCCGCACTGCCCGGCGTGCTCCACGCGCTGGGGGACAAGGGCGTGGCCGTCAAGGCGGCGACGCTCAAGCAACCCACCCTCGACGACGTCTTCCTCAACCTCACCGGACGCAGCCTGCGCGAAGGAGCAGAAGCATGAGCACCATCCTCGATTCCGCCGCCACGTCGGCACGCATCGCCCACCGATCGCTGCTGGGCGACATCACGTCCGTGTGGCTGCGTGAGACCCTCACGATCCTGCGCGACCCGTTCTCGTTGGTCTTCTCGCTGGTCCAGCCGCTCGTGTTCCTCGGGCTGTTCGCGCCCCTGCTGGCCGGCGTGGCCGATGACGGGCTGGGCTTCGGCTCGACCCTGCAGTTCTTCCTGCCCGGCGTGGTCGTGATGATCACGATGTTCGGCACGTCCATGACGGGCGCCAACCTGCAATTCGAGATCATGACCGGTGCGTTCGAGCGGATCCTGGCGACGCCGCTCGCTCGCCCCGCACTCCTGATCGGGCGTGCGCTTAAGGAGCTGACGCCGCTGGTGATCCAGGCCGTGATCATCACGTTGGTCGCGGTGCCGTTCGGCTTCGACCTGTTCCCGGCGCACATCGTGGTGGGCCTGCTGATCCTGGGAGTCTTCGGTGTCGGTGTCGGTGCGCTGTCGTACTCCCTGGCGATCGCGACGCGCAAGAACGAGTGGGCGTTCTGGGCGGTGCAGCAGTCCTTGCTGTTCCCGCTGCTGATCCTGTCGGGCATGATGCTGCCGCTCGAGACCGGACCGGACTGGATGCAGGCCCTGTCGAAGGTCAACCCGCTGACGTACATCGTCGACGCCGAGCGCGTGCTGTTCTCCGGCACGTTCGACGACAGCGCGGTGGTCTACGGCATCATCGCCGCGATCGTGACCTCCGCCGTCGGCCTGTGGGTCGGCGTCCGCACCGTCACCAAGACCGTCCTGTAGTCAGAACGCCGCCAGCGGCGGTGCGTGAGTTGGCTTTCCCGAAGTCGGAGGGGCGACTCGCGCACCGCTCGCTGACGGGATGGGCTACCACGTCACCGCCCCGATCGCACCGTCCAGAGAGCTCCTACGCGTTCGCCCAAGCGTCATCCCAGCCCTCGACCTCGTCGGCCTTGCGGCTGGCGGGGCCGGTGTAGATCGCGGAGGGACGGATCAGTCGACCCGTGCGCTTCTGCTCGAGAATGTGCGCGCTCCAGCCGGCCGTGCGGGCCGACGTGAACATCGCGGTGAACATGTGCGGCGGGACCTCGGCGTAGTCGAGGACGATCGCGGCCCAGAACTCGACGTTGGTCTCGAGCACTCGGTCGGGACGGCGTTCGCGGAGCTCCTTGAGGGCAGCCTCCTCGAGCGCGACGGCGACCTCGGCGCGGGGAGCGTTGAGCTCCTTGGCCGTACGACGCAGGGTGCGCGCGCGGGGGTCCTCGGCTCGGTAGACGCGGTGGCCGAAGCCCATCAGGCGCTCACCGCTGTCGAGCAGGCCCTTGACGTACGCCGTGGCGTCGCCGGACTTCTCGACTTCCTCGATCATCGTGAGGACGCGCGCCGGGGCGCCACCGTGCAGCGGGCCGGACATCGCGCCGACGGCTCCGGACAGGGCAGCAGCGGCGTCGGCGCCCGTCGAGGCGATGACGCGGGCGGTGAAGGTGGAGGCGTTCATGCCGTGCTCGGCGGCCGACACCCAGTAGGCGTCGATGGCCTTGGCGTGGTTGGGGTTGACCTCGCCGCGCCAGCGGGTCAGGAAGCGCTCGGTTATCGTCGAGCACTTGTCGATCTCGGACTGCGACACCATCGGCTGGCCGACACCACGCGCGGCCTGTGCGACATACGAAAGGACCATGACCGCGGCGCGGGCAAGGTCCTCACGGGCTTGGACATCGTCGATGTCGTAGAGCTGCTTCATGCCCCAGGCGGGGGCGGTCAGCGCGATCGCGCTCTGTACGTCGGCGCGGATGTCGCCGGAATGGACCGGGATCGGGAACGGCTCGGCGGGCGGCAGGCCCGGCTCGTACGCTCCGTCGACCAGCAGGCCCCAGATCTTCTCGAACGGCACGCGGCCGACGAGGTCGTCGATGTCGACACCGCGATAGCGCAGTGCGGACCCTTCCTTGTCGGGTTCGGCGATCTCGCTCTCGAACGCTACGACGCCTTCAAGTCCGTGGTGCACTTCAGTCATACCTTGCATTCTGCCTTGCGTGGTTACCGTTGAGTCATGGAGACCCCTGATTTGGCGCGGATGCGCGAGGAGTACGCCCGGGAAGGCCTCGACGAGGCGGCCGCCGGCGACGATCCTCTGGCGCTGCTGGGTCGTTGGCTCAACGAGGCGATCGACGCCGGCCTGCACGAGCCCAACGCCATGGCGCTCGCGACGGCGACCTCCGATGGCCGGCCATCGGTGCGCATCGTGCTGCTCAAGGGGTTGGACGATCGCGGGCTGACGTTCTTCACGGGCTACGAGTCGCGCAAGGGCGCGGAGCTCGAGGCCAACCCGCGGGCCGCGGCGGTGATGCTGTGGCATCCGCTGCAGCGTCAGGTGCGCGTCGAGGGCGGGGTGACCCGGATCGACGAGGCGGAGTCCGACGCCTACTTCGGCTCGCGACCCCGTGGTTCACAGGTGGGCGCTGTCGCATCGCCGCAGTCGCGCCCCGTAGCGAGCCGCGAGGTGCTGGAGCGGCGTGTGGCCGAGGTCGAGCGGGTCTTCGACGGGCAGGACGTCGTGCGCCCGCCCGTCTGGGGCGGCTACCGAATCGCACTGGAGTCGATCGAGTTCTGGCAGGGCCGGCAGAACCGCCTGCACGACCGGCTCCGCTACCTCCGCCAGGGCGACGGCTGGCGCCGCGACCGGCTCGCGCCCTAGGGCGTACGCGGTGCCAGGGTGCTGTGCCTCGGGCGCGGCGCGAGCTGCTTGTCGGCGCCGTAGGACTCGGTCGACACCCCGATGACGTCGTCGGCGCTACGGCCCTCGGCGACGAACACCTCGCGGGCGATGTCGGCCCAGGACCGAGGCTCGCCCCCACCGGTGATGTGGTGGATGCCGTACGGGGCACGGGACGTCAGCAGCTCGACGATCCCGGCCGCGAGCTCCGCGGCCGTGGTGAGCCGGCCGAGCTGGTCGTCGACGACCTGCGGGCGTACGCCGTCGCGGGCGAGCCGCTGCATCGTGGCGACGAAGTTGGCGCCGTCGCCGACGACCCAGCTGGTCCGTACGACGTAGTGCTGGGGGACCGTCGAGGTCACCGCCTCACCGGCGGCCTTGGTCTGTCCGTAGACACCCAAAGGCGACACCGGCTCGTCGACGGTGTGCTCGGGCTCGCTGCCGTCGAAGACGTAGTCCGACGAGATCGTCACGAGCGTGAGCCGGTGCTGGATCGCGATCCGGGCGAGCGCGGCGACCGCTGTGACGTTGACCGCCCAGGCCTCGCGCCTGCCCTCCGGGGTCTCGGCGGCATCGACCGCGGTGTAGGCGGCGGCGTTGATGATCGTGTCGACGTCGTCCCAGCGCACCCGGTCGTACGTCGACGGGTCCGCGAGGTCGAGGTCGGCCCGGGTCAGTGCGAGGGCATCGGGCAGGACGTCACGGAGCGCGCGACCCAGCTGGCCGTCGGCGCCGAGGATCACGGTGCGTCGCGGCGGCACCGGGACGACATCGGCGAGGCGTGGGTGGTCGCGATCCTTGTCCGAGATCTCGACGAGGGGCAGGGGCCAGGCGATGTTGACGGTCTCGTCGGCGAGGTTGAGGTTGGCGTACTCGGCGTCGGGGCTCCAGTGCGCGTTGACGAGATAGGAGTACGCCGTGGCGTCCTCGAGCGTCTGGTAGCTGTTGGCGACGCCACGGGGGACGAACACCGCCGTCGCCGGGTCGAGCTCCGCCGTGTGGGTGGCGCCGAACGTGTCGCCGGCCCGCAGGTCGACCCAGGCGGCGAACACGCGACCGGTGGCGACCGACACGAGCTTGTCCCACGGCTCGGCGTGGATGCCGCGCGTCGTGCCGGCCGAGGTGTTGAACGCAACGTTGTGCTGCACCGGGCCGAAGTCGGGCAGTCCTGCCTCGAGCATCTTGGCGCGCTGCCAGTTCTCCTTGAACCAGCCGCGGCCGTCGGCGTGCACCGCCAGGCGTACGACCAGCAGCCCGGGGATCGGCGTGTGCTCGACGCTCACGTCAGGTCGCGGTAGTGCTCGAGCAGGCGGCTCATCACTGCGAGGGCGTCCTGCATCTCGGTGATGTGCTTGGGGTCGAGGACGCGGAGCATCTGCTTGATCTCGGTGCTGGAGATGCCGTCCGTGCGGGGCAGGTAGACGACCTCGCACAGCTCCTTGAGCTCGTCGAACTTGCCGGTCCAGTCCTCGCCGATGGCGAAGATGTCGACGTCGTGCTCCTTGATGTCGCGGGCCTTCTGCTCCCACGAGGTCTCGGGGATCACGAGGTCGACGCCCTTGATGCTGCTGATGATGCTGGCCCGGTCCTCGTAGGAGACGACCGACGTCTTGCCCTTGCCGGCGTTGAACTCGTCGGTCGACACCGCGATGATCAGGCGGTCACCCATCTCCGCCAGGCGGTTGATGAGGTTGAGGTGGCCGATGTGGAACAGGTCGAACGTGCCGTAGGTCAGCACCGTGGTCATGGTCATTGCCCCTGTCGTGCATACATGGATTCGGTCGCGGCCTTGCTCGGCCGCCACCAGTGCTCGTTGGCGCGGTACCACTGGACCGTCTCGGCCAGCCCCGCCGCGAAGTCGCCGAGCCGTGGCGCCCAGCCCAGCTCGGCCCGGAGCTTCGCCGGGTCGAGGGCGTAGCGCCGGTCGTGCCCCGCCCGGTCGGTGACGTGCTCGAAGTCGTCGGGCTCGCGGCCGAAGATCGCCAGGAGCAGAGCGACGACGTCCAGGTTGCTCTTCTCCCCGTCGGCCCCGACGAGGTAGGTCTCGCCGATCGTGCCACGCTCAAGGATCGCCAGGACGGCACTGCTGTGGTCGTCGACGTGGATCCAGTCACGCACGTTGAGCCCGTCGCCGTAGACGCGAGGCTTGAGGCCGTCCATCAGCTGGGTGATCTGGCGTGGGATGAACTTCTCGACGTGCTGCCACGGCCCGTAGTTGTTGGAGCAGTTGCTGATCGTGGCGCGTACGCCGAACGAGCGCACCCAAGCCCGGACGAGGTGGTCCGAGCCGGCCTTGGTCGCCGAGTAGGGGCTCGACGGGCGATAGGCGGATGCCTCGGTGAAGCGCGCCGGATCGTCGAGGTCGAGGTCGCCGTAGACCTCGTCGGTCGAGACGTGGTGGAGGCGTACGTCGTGGAGGCGGGCGGCCTCGAGCAGCGTGAACGTGCCGACGAGGTTGGTCTGGACGAACGGTGTCGGGTCCAGCAATGAGTTGTCGTTGTGCGACTCCGCGGCGAAGTGGACCACGGCGTCGTGCGTGCCGACGAGGTCGCCGACGAGTGCGGCGTCGGTGATGTCACCGATCACCAGTCGGCAGCGGTCGTCGGGCAGGCCGTCAAGGCTGGCGCGGCTCGCGGCGTACGTCAGCTTGTCGATCACCGTGACGTCGACGTCGGTCGTCTCCACCACATGCCGTACGAAGTTGGCGCCGATGAAGCCGGCTCCTCCGGTCACCAGGACGTTGCGCATGGGGTTCAGCGTAGTAGTGCCTCGCGAAGCGCCACCTAGGATGACTGGCATGCGGGGAATCATCCTGGCCGGAGGCACCGGTTCGCGGCTCGACCCGGTCACGCGTGCCGTGAGCAAGCAGCTGCTGCCGGTCTACGACAAGCCGATGATCTACTACCCGCTCTCCACGCTGATCCTGGCCGGGATCACCGACGTCCTGGTCATCACGACGCCCCACGACGCGGCCCAGTTCGAGCACCTCCTGGGCGACGGCTCGCAGTTCGGCATCTCGATCACGTACGCCGTCCAGCCCAGTCCCGACGGACTCGCGCAGGCGTTCGTCATCGGCAAGGAGCACATCGGCGCGGAGTCGGCCGCGCTCGTCCTCGGCGACAACATCTTCTACGGCGCGGGTCTTGGCACCCAGCTCGCGAAGTACACCGACATCGACGGCGCCCTGATCTTCGGCTACCGCGTTGCCGACCCGTCGGCATTCGGCGTCGTCGAGTTCGACGGCAACGGCGCCGCGACGTCGCTCGAGGAGAAGCCGGCCGTGCCCAAGAGCCACTACGCCGTGCCGGGCCTCTACTTCTACGGCAACGACGTCGTCGAGGTCGCCGCCGACCTCGAGCCGTCCGCACGCGGGGAGCTCGAGATCACCGACCTCAACCGCCGTTACCTCGATGCCGGCCGCCTGCGGGTCGAGCCGCTGGAGCGCGGGGTCGCGTGGCTCGACACCGGCACGTTCGACTCGCTCGGTGAGGCCGGGGAGTTCATCCGGACCGTGCAGAAGCGCCAAGGGCTGTCGATCGGCTGTCCTGAGGAGGCCGGCTGGCGTCTGGGCCTGCTGAATGACGACGGGCTGCGCCGCCAGGCCGAGGCGTACGCCAAGAGCGGCTACGGCGACTACCTCCTGGGCCTGCTCGAGCACGGCTGAACGCGCACTGTTCACCCTGCGGCCACCTCGTTGCCGGAGTGGCGTCACGCGCGTTGGTCACGCTTGGGGGCATGACAGCAGTTGCGCTGACACTCGCGCTGGGCTTCGGCCTGGCGTTCGCCGAGTCCGGTCTCGGCCTCGGCATCGTGCTGCCCGGCGAGACCGCGATCGTCGTCCTGGCCGCGACGATGGGCTCGCCCGCCGAGATGGTCGCGCTCGGCATCGTCGTGATGATCGGTGCCACCAGCGGTGACCACGTCGGCTACCTGCTGGGCCGGCGCTACGGTGACGCGTTGCGCGAGACCAGGGCCGTGAAGCGTCTCGGCGTCCGCCACTACGACCGGGCGACCGACCTGCTGAGGCGCCGCGGCGGGGTCGCGGTGTTCGCGACCCGGCTCGTGCCGATCGTGCGGACCCTCACCCCTGCGGCCGCCGGTGCGTCGGGACTGGAGTACCGCCGGTTCGCTCCGGCGTCGCTCGCCGGATCGGCGACCTGGTCCGCGGCGTACGTCGGTGGTGGCTCGACCGTCGCTGCCGTCACCGCGATGGCGAACGACGCCTTCGGCCGGGCCACGTGGTTGCTGCTGGTGCTGCTCGCACTCGCCCTGATCCCGGTGCTGGTCATTCGCACCGTCGTGGGCGTACGCCCGGTGTCTGCCGCACCGGACGTCGCGTCTCTCGAGCTCGCTGCCCGGCGGTCGAGGTTCTCGCCGCTGGTCAGCGACCTCCAGCCCTAGAGGATCAGCACTCCGGCGATGACGGCCGGGACGGCGCCGAGCAGGATCCACGGCGCGAACGCGGGCCTGCGGTGCACCAGCCGGATCGCGCCGAGTGCCACGATCCCGATGACCGCCATGACGACCAGCAGGATCGCGCCGTCACTGCGGCGGCCGTCGTCCACGATGCTGCGGATCACCGCGACCAACGCGCCGATGGGGAACGACGACACGGCGAGGATCAGGAACGACACGACCCACCGCTGCACCTGCTCGGTGGTGAGCTCGCGGCGTACGCGCTTCGTGGCCATCGGCCCAGTATGTTCCCGGCAGTCCCCGGCGGGCCCGGCGCGGTCAGTCCCGCACGGGGCGGGCGATCCGGTAGCGGACGAACGAGGGAACCGCGAGCGACGCGATCACGACGCCGACCACCACCAGGACACCGCCGCCGGCTGCCGTCGCCGCCGTGCCCAGGGCCGCGGCCGTGGCGCCGTGCAGGGTGTCGGCGATGCGGGGGCCGCCGGCCACGACCACGATGAAGACGCCCTGCAGGCGTCCGCGCATCGCGTCGTCTGCGGCCGACTGCAACATGCTCGAGCGGAACGCCGCCGAGGCGGTGTCGGCCGCGCCGCCGATCACGAGCATCACCAAGGCCAGCACCAACATCGGCGTGCGCCAGTGGTCGGCGAGGCCGACGCCGGTCCCGAAGCCGGCCATCGCCAGGCCCCAGATCACGATGCAGACGATGACCGCCCGGCCTTGACGCTCCACGCGCGACACCCAGCCGCTGAAGATGCCGCCGATGACCGCTCCCGCTGGGATCGCCGCGAACAGGAGCGCGAACACCAGGCCGCCGTTGTCAGGGCCGTTGAAGTCGAGGTGGGCGATCTCGGGGAACAGGGCACGGGGCATGCCGAAGACCATCGCGATCAGGTCGACGACGAACGACATCAGCAGCACGGGCTGCGTACGCAGATAGGTGAAGCCCTCGATGACCGCCTTGATGCCGGGTGCCCCCGCGACGGCGTCGAGCACCGGGAGGCGCGGCAGTCGGACGACAGCGCTGAGCGTCGCGAACAGCGTGAACGTGTCGATCAGGTACATCCACTCGAACCCGATGACGGGGATGAGGACGCCGGCCACCAGGGGGCCCGCGATGGCGCCGGCCATCATGACCGTCGTGTTGAGCGAGTTGGCGGCCGGCAGCAGCGTCAGGTCGAGCAGCTTGGGCAGGACCGCGCTGCGGGTGGGCTGGTTGACCGCGAAGAACGCCTGCTGGACCGAGAACAGCGAGAGCAGCAGCCAGACGTTGGAGTTGCCGGCGAACGCCTGCAGCCAGAACAACGCACTCGTGACGATCAGTCCGACGGTCGTGAAGATGAGGATCGTGCGGCGGTCGAACACGTCCGCGAGCGCCCCGCCGTACAGACCGAACACGATCAGCGGCACGAGCCCGAAGACGCCCGCGAGCCCGACGTAGGCCGAGGAGCCGGTGTCGGCGTAGATCTGGGCGGGCACCGCGACGACCGTCAGCTGGGCGCCGATGACCGTGATGATGTTGGCGAGCCAGAGCCTGCGGAAGTGCTGGTTGCGCAGCGGCCTCGTGTCGGCGAAAAAGTGAGAGAAGGATCGCCGCGCCACGTCGTGACAATCTACGGCACGGACCCAACGGGGCTCAGGTCAGGAGAACGCCGCGATGTCGATCAGGATCCAGGTCTGCTCCGCACGACCGAGCAGCTCCCCGTCCTCGGTGTAGAGCGCGGTGTCGGCCAGGAACTTGCGCCCCTCCTGCGCCTCCAGGTGGCCCACCGCGAGGCAGCGCTCGCCCGCGTGGGGGCGGCGGTCGACCTGTGCGGTCATCCGGCCGAGCACCATCGTGTTGCGGCTGAAGTCGGCCGCCCAGCCACCGGGGCAGTCCAGCGCCGCCCAGGCGACCGGGAGGTCGATGCCGTCGTCGCCGTCGAACGCCTCGTGCGGCGTCCACGGAGCAGCGGTCAGGCCGGGCTGCGCGGGGTCGATCGGCCCGGCGAACAGGCGCAGCCCGTCGCCCTCGTCGCGGGCCGTGCCGCACGTGAAGCAGTGGTCGAAGGGGTGGTGCGCGAAGCCCGGGTAGTGCGCGAGCCCTGCAGCGGCTTCCTCCGGCGACGGGCACGGCGCCACGTCACGCGAGAACGCCCCTGGGGCGGCGTCACCGATCACGGCGCCGCCGGCCGTCAGCAGCCGGACCTGGTCGCCGTCGCGCTCCCAGCTGAGAGGTACGTCCAACGGCGGCGGGATCCGCAGGGTCGAGGTGGCCGGCCCGTCGGTGTCGACCTCCTGGCCCAGCAGGCCGGCGACGTAGCCGCCGTTGCCGGAGTGGAGGGGACCGTTGAACTGACCGGGAATCGTGACCACCCGACCAGCCTAGGTCGTGATGGCCCCGTAGCGACGCAGTGACTCCTGGCGCTCCGCCGCGTGGTCGACCATCGGGGCCGGGTAGCCCGCCGGCGGCTCGTCGAGCTCCCAAGGCGTGTGCACGTGCCGCGCGTCGACCTCGGCGAGCTCGGGCACCCACCGGCGTACGTACGTCCCGTCGGGGTCGAACTTCTTGCCCTGTGTCATCGGGTTGAACACCCGGAAGTACGGCGCTGCGTCCGTGCCACAGCCCGCGACCCACTGCCAGCCGTGCTGGTTGGACGCGAGGTCAGCATCGACGAGCAGCTCGAGGAAGTGCCGTGCGCCGTGCTGCCACTCGACGTGGAGGTCCTTGACCAGGAAGCTCGCGACGATCATGCGTACGCGGTTGTGCATCCAGCCCTCGGCCTCGAGCTGGCGCATCCCCGCGTCGACGATCGGGATGCCTGTGCGGCCGGCCTTCCACGCCTCGAGCGCGTCCCCGGGCTCGTCGTACTCCATCGCGGCGAACGCGGGGTTGTAGTAGCCGAACGCCGAGTCGGGGCGCTGGTGCAGCACGTCGGCGTAGAACTCGCGGAACGCGAGCTCCCGGACGTACGCCGTGGCGCCCTTCGACCGCAGGGGCGCGAGGTCCGCGAGCATCGTGCGCGGGTGGATCGTGCCCCACTTGAGGTGCACGGACATGCGCGACGTCCGGTCGTCGCCGGGCAGGTCGCGCGCCACGTCGTAGTCGGCGATGTCGTCGTCGAGGAATGCCTCCCATCGCTCCAGCGCGGCCCGCTCGCCGAGCGGTGGCAGGGTCATCCCGTCCGGCGGCGCGAGATCGGGGATCTCGTGCGTACGCCCGTCGGGCCGGATCCACGGCACGTCGGTCGTCTCGTCCGCGGGCCCGCGCCAGCCGTGCTCGCGCCACGCTCGTGCAAAGGGTGTGAAGACCCGGTAGCCCGAGCCGTCGGCCTTCGTGACCCGCCCCGGCGCGACGGCGTACGGCGAACCGGTCCGGACGAGCGCGATGCGGTGCGACGCCAGCGCCTCCTCTACTCGGCGATCACGCCGGGCGCCGTACGGTGCGAAGTCGGCCGAGACGTGCACGCTGGCGGCTCCGACGCGACGCGCCACGCGGACGACCTCCTCGACAGGATCCCCGTGCACCACGTGGAGGCCACCGATGCGTTCGGAGAGGTCCGCCAACAGGACCGACAGGGCGGCCGTACGGGCCTTGGCCCGGGTCGACCAGAGACGGTCGTCGAGCACGAACAGCGGCACGACACCGTCGGGCCCGGAGGCGAGCGCCTCGAGGATCGCCGGATTGTCGCCCAGCCGCAGGTCCCGCCTGAACCACATCACTGACGTCGTCACGTCTCCCATTGTCCGGTGGCGACGGCGATGCTGCAGGACGTGGAACAATGGCCTGGTGAGCGACCTGATCGACACCACCGAGATGTACCTCCGCACGGTCTACGAGCTGGAAGAGGAGGGCATCATCCCGTTGCGCGCGCGCATCGCCGAGCGCCTCCACCAGAGCGGGCCCACGGTCAGCCAGACGGTCGCCCGCATGGAGCGTGACGGGCTGCTCACGGTCGAGGGTGACCGGCACCTCGAGCTGTCGCCCAAGGGGCGGCAGCTCGCGACACGCGTGATGCGCAAGCACCGCCTCGCCGAGCGCCTGCTGACCGACATCATCGGCCTCGAGATCGAGTTCGTGCACGAAGAGGCCTGCCGCTGGGAGCACGTGATGTCCGAGCAGGTCGAGCGTCGCCTCGTCGAGTTGCTCGAGCACCCGACCGAGTCGCCGTACGGCAATCCGATCCCGGGTCTCTCCGAGCTGGGCGAGCTCGGCAAGGACGCCGACTTCCTCGAAGGCGTGCAGCCGATGACCAAGGCGGTCAGCGGTGCGGTCGAGCCGATCCGCCTCGTGGTGCGACGCATCGCCGAGGAGCTGCAGAAGGACACCGAGGTCATGTCGGTGCTTCGCAGGGTCGGCGCGCTGCCCGGCAACGACATCCTGGTGTCACAGGGACACGACGGCCTCGTCGTCGCGCGACAGGGTGAGACCGCTGAGATCGACGCCGAAGCGGCCGTGCACGTCTTCGTCTCGGTCTGATCGTCGGGGTCGCCCCGTACGCCGTCCCGGTTCCTCATCCGGGATGACCCTGGTTCTGGCTGTTCTCGCCGGGTTGTCGCCCTTCTGTGGTGGACCGGCTGGCAGACTTGTCCCATGAACGTCGGGTTGGCCTTGAAGAGCTGGTTTCGACGCACGGGCAGTGAGATCCTCGGCTGGATCCTGACGATCGCCGGCATCATCCTCATCCCGGCTCCCGGCCCCGGAACGCTCGTCCTGGTCGCGGGCATCTCGCTGCTGTCCCGCAACTACGTCTGGGCGCAGAAGTTGCTCGGCCCGCTCGAGCGCAAGGCGGTCGAGGCGGCGAAGTTCGGCGTCGCGACCTGGCCGCGCATCACCGTCAGCTTCCTCGGCGGCGTGTGGCTCGTCGCGCTGGGCGTCGTGTGGTGGCTCAGCCCCGAGATCCCGGAGTTCTCGATCCTCAGCGTGGGCTTCGGCCCCGAGCTGCCGGCTCATGGCTGGGGCACGGCGATCGGCCTGTGGACGTCGGCGATCGCCGCCTGGGGTCTGCTGGCCTACAGCGTCGTCCGGTGGCACGAGCCCCGCAAGGCCAAGACTCACTCGAACGCGTAGCGGGCAAGCTCCTTGCCGTCCAGCGTGAACGTCCAGTAGCCGTTCTCGCTGTACTCGTTCGACACGTACACCGAGAACGTCGGCTGGTCACCGGAGTTGCGGATCACGACGTACGTCGAGGTGATGTCCTCGACGCCCAGCACCGACGGTGAGCGCTTGAGCGCCCGGGCGTACGCGGCAGGGTTGACCGCCGCCAGGTCGATCGTTCCGGATTCTGCGGTGCGGGTGCCCTTGCTCGGCTCACCCTCGAACCCCTTGGCGAAGTACCAGTTCTCCACGCGCCGCTCGTCGTCCTTCATCACGACCTCGATGCTGGCGTAGTCGGGGTAGATCGCCGCCGAGTCGATGACCGTCGTGCCGAACTTCGCCTTGGTCAGCGCCACGAGCTGCTCGAAGCCGGCCGCCGTGTGCAGCTCCAGGCGGTCCTTGGGATTGGACTCCTGCGCGGCCGAACCGGGGGTCGTCGGCTGGTCGTCACCACCGGCGTTCGACACCCAGACGACGACCGCGATCGCCGCGGGGATCAGCAGGGCCACGAGCAGCCGGCGCAGGAATCGTCGTGACAGCTGGGTGCCGGCGGCGTTGCCCGACGGCTTGAAGGCTGCGGCCACCTTCGTCGGGAGCTTGGCCGCGGGACCGAGGTCGGCGACGAGATCGGCCAGCTCCTGCAGGGTCGTCGCCTGCAGCGCGGCCTGCGTACGCGCCTCGCGCTCCGCGTCATTGATGCGGCCGTCCGCGTACGCGGCCTCGATGTCCTCCAGGCAGCTGTCACGGTCGGCATCGCTTGCTCGGGTGGCCACCATGCCGAGCACGATATCCGCACTCGCGCCTTCGCCGCGCCGGATCAGTCGACTCAGGTACTGTCGGCAGGAGTGCCACTCGGCCCGACCATCCGTCGGCACGTCGTAACCCGGGACCCACCGTGGGCGTTGGTCCACGGGGGACGAGAGGTGACCAGAGTGCGTATGCAGATCGGACGAGCAGCCGGAGTCGTCGCGCTTGGCGCGGCCCTGGTGGCGACGACGTCGAGCGGGGCCACCGCCAACGACGAGCCGGGTCCCGGGGCCAGTGCCCTCGACCGTACGGCGACCAAGATCCTCGCGACCGCGCTGCCGGGCCGACCGCTCGAGGTCGTGACCACGACCCGTACCGCCGGCGCCCCCACGATCACCACGTCGGTCGCCACGAGCCGGTCCGGCGCTCTCAAGCAGATCCTCGCGGGTCTCAGGAAGCCGGCCACGATCGGCGTCGACATGGCGCACGAGGTGAGCATCGACGTCTCGAACGATCCGCTCCGTCCGCGCCAGTGGGGACTCACCCGCCTCGGCGCCGAGACGGCCTGGAAGACGTCGACCGGCCGCGGTGTCGTCGTCGCGGTCATCGACACCGGCGTTCGCGCCGGCCACCCCGATCTCAACGGCCACATCGTGGCGGGCTACGACTTCATCTCGCCGGGCACCCTGCCGAGCGACGAGAACGGTCATGGCACGCACGTCGCCGGGGTCATCGCCGCGCTCGTGAACAATCACCGCGGTGTCGCCAGCGTCGCCCCCGGGTCGCGGATCATGCCCGTACGCGTCCTCGACTCGTCGGGCGTCGGCGACTCGGCGACGGTCGGCAAGGCGATCATCTGGGCGGTGCAGCACGGCGCCAAGGTCATCAACCTCTCGCTGTCCTCCACCCGTGCCGACACGGCCACCAAGGCCGCGGTGGCGTACGCGATCTCCAAGAACGTCGTCGTCGTCGCAGCCGCGGGCAACCGGGGCTGTGGGCTGCTGGGTTCACCGCGTACGTATCCCGCGGCTTATCCCGGTGTGCTCGGCGTCGCGGCGATCACCTCGGCCGGCGACGTCGCGTCGTACTCGAGCTGCGGTGACTGGGTCGACGTCGCGGCGCCCGGCAGCGGCATCCTGTCCACGACGACGGCCAAGCCGAGCCCGACGCTGGGCTGCCCGCCGGACTACTGCACGCTGTCCGGGACGTCGATGGCAGCGCCACACGTGGCTGGTGCCGCGGCACTCGAGATCTCGAAGCTGGGACCCGGTGCCAGCCAGGCGACGATCCGCGGGCTCATCCAGGCGACGGCGGACGACACCGGACGTGCGGGCTACGACACGCGCAGCGGATACGGCGTCATCAATCCCCGCCGCATGCTGTCGCGGTGATCACGGCGCCTTGTACTTCGTCACCGTCCTGCCGTCGAGCCGCATGGTCCAGTAGCCGGTGTCGTTCGACGGGTTGGTGACGTACACCGACATGACGCTGCGTCCGGAGCGGCTGTCGAAGATCACGTAGGTCCGGTCGGGATCGGGGACGTTGAGCTGCGCCGGGGCCAGCCGGATCGCCTTGGCGAGCGCCGTCACCCGTACGTCGCCCAGGTCGGCCGACTTCGAGCCGGGCCGCCGCGGGCTCGGCGTCGGGTTGTAGGGGAAGCTGCCGTTGTAGTACCAGCGCTGCGAGTGGTCGGGGTCGCCTGAGACCGGCACCTCGATCGTCGCGTAGTCGGGATAGATCACGGCGCTGAGGTAGTGCGTGCTGCCGATCTTGGCGCGCATGTCGTCGCGGAGCCTGGCGAAGCCGGTACGCGTCAGCAGCTCCGGGTGCGGGGCCGCGGTGGCGGTCGGCTGCGTGAGGCCCGGGATGCCCGCACCCGTCGACGGGTCACCACCGGTGTTGTCGAAGAACTGCGTGGCGAGGGCCGCACCGCCGGTGACCGCGAGGGCGAGCGCCCACAGGATCACCCGGCGCATGCCGATGGCCGTCGCGAACCGGCCCACCGTACGCCCGACCTGCGGGCTCGTGAGGGCGTCGCCGACCACGGTGCCGAACGACTCCTTGGGTGCTGACGCAGTCGCCGGAGCGCGACCGTGATCGGTCACCAGCGCGGCGAGCTCCGACAGGGTGGTCGCCGACGAGATCTTCGAGGACCGGGTCGCGAACTCGGCGGCGTCGATCCGGCCGCTCGAGAGCAACTCCTTGAGGTCGTCGAACGCCCCGCGCCGATCGTCGTCAGTTGCCGGAACGCCCTCCATGCAGCGCAGCGTAACCACGCCGCGGCGGTCGCGGAGGCGAAATCACCCCACGGGTGCTCTGGCTCCCGAGTGGGCGCATGCCAGAGGATGGGGGCATGAGTGCTCACGAGTGTGATGTCGTCGTTGTCGGTCTCGGTCCCGGAGGCGAGGCGCTCGTCGCGCGGCTCGCCAAGGCAGGACTGTCCGTGGTCGCCGTCGAGGCCGAGCTGGTCGGCGGCGAGTGTCCCTACTGGGGCTGCATCCCCTCGAAGATGTTCATCCGTGCCGGCAACCTGCTCGCCGAGGCGCGGCGCATCGCCACGCTGTCGGGCACCGCGACGGTCAGCCCCGACTTCTCGCTCGTCGCCAAGCGGATCCGCGACGAGGCCACGGACAACTGGGACGACACCGTCGCAGCCGACCGGATCACCGCCGCCGGTGCGACGCTCGTACGTGGGCGCGGACGGCTGACCGGCGATCGTACGGTCGAGGTCGACGGGGAGACGTACGTCGCGTCCAAAGGCGTCGTGCTCAACACCGGCACGACGGCAGCGGTGCCGCCGATCCCGGGCCTCGCCGACACGCCGTACTGGACCAACCGCGAGGCGCTCAAGGCCGAGCAGGCTCCCGCGTCGCTGATCGTGATCGGCGGCGGGGCGATCGGGCTCGAGCTGGCGCAGGCCTACTCGCGCTTCGACACCGAGGTCACGGTGCTCGAGGTCGCGCCGCGCATCCTCGCGCCCGAGGAGCCCGAGTCGTCCGAGCTGCTGACCAAGGTCTTCGAGTCGGAAGGCATCGGCGTGCACGCCGGCATCACCATCGACCGGGTCGACCACGACGGCAACCGGTTCACCGTGAACTGCGGCGACACGACGTACGAGGCCGAGCAGCTGCTGGTGGCCGCCGGGCGCAGGTCGCGGGTCGACGACATCGGCCTCGACACGGTCGGCGTCGAGGCGGGCAAGTTCCTGACCGTCGGCGACGACATGCAGGTCACCGACGGGCTCTGGGCGATCGGCGACATCGTCGGGCGCGGCGCGTTCACCCACCTGTCGATGTATCACGCGGAGCGGGCGGCCAAGTCGATCCTCGGCGAGCCGCTCGGCGCGTACGACGACAGCTTCCCGCGCGTGACGTTCACGGACCCGGAGGTCGGGGGAGTCGGCCTCACCGAGGCGCAGGCCCGCGACAAGGGGCTGAACGTACGTGTGGGGCTGACCGACGTCGCGGTGAGCAGCCGGGGCTTCGTCCACGGGATCGGCAACGCAGGGCTGATCAAGCTCGTCATCGACACGGACCGCGACGTCATCGTCGGTGCGACCAGCGCGGGGCCGACCGGTGGCGAGACGCTCTCGGCGCTGGCGTTCGCCGTACGCGCCGAGATCCCGCTCGAGACGCTGCGCAACACGGTCTACGCCTACCCGACGTTCTGGCGGGCGATCGAGTCGGCGCTCTGACCCTTCGGGCGCTCGGGCAGACTGGGCCCATGCGGATCACGGTGCTGTCGGGTGGGGTCGGTGGGGCCAACTTCCTCAAGGGGCTGCTGGCCGCCGTGGGGCCTGACGACGAGGTCACGGTGATCGGCAACACCGCCGACGACATCTGGCTCTTCGGCCTGCGGGTGTGCCCCGACCTCGACACCGTGATGTACACGCTCGGCGGCGGCATCGACCCCGAGCGCAAGTGGGGTCGCACCGACGAGACGTGGAACGCCAAGGAGGAGCTGACGGCCTACGGCGTCGACAAGACCTGGTTCGGGCTCGGTGACCGTGACCTTGCCACCCACCTGATCCGGACCCAGATGTGGCACGAGGGGGTGGGCCTCGCGGCCATCACCGAGCGGCTGTGCGAGCGGTGGCAGCCCGGCGTCCGTCTCCTGCCGATGACCGAGGACCAGGTCGAGACCCACATCGGCATCGACGGTGACGACGGCATCGACGTGATCCACTTCCAGGAGTACTGGATCCGGCTCGGCGCCCGCGTCCCGGTGCGTGAGGTCGCGTTCCGTGGCGCTGACGAGGCGACGGCCGGGCCCGGCGTGGTCGAGGCGATCCTCGGTGCCGACCGGGTGATCCTGCCGCCGTCCAACCCCATCGTGTCGATCGGCGCGATCCTGTCGGTGGCCCAGGTCGCCGAGGCGCTGCGTACGACCGCAGCGCCGGTCGTGGGTGTCTCGCCGATCATCGGTGGTGCTGCGGTGCGGGGCATGGCCGACCAGCTGCTCACCGGCCTCGGCCTCGAGATCAGTGCCTCCGGGGTGGCTCGCCACCACGGGGCGCGTGCGTCCGGGGGAGTGCTCGACGGCTGGCTGGTCGACACCGCGGATGCCGGGGAGCTGGGGTCGATCGAGGCGGCCGGCATCAGGTCCCAGGCGGTGCCGCTCTACATGACGGACGACGCGACCACGGCCCAGCTCGCCCGTGACACCCTCACCCTCGCCGACTCGTTGGCCGCCGGGCGCTGACATGGTGCTGCGCGCGTGGCCGCTGGAGGGCATCGGCGAGATCCGCCCCGGCGACGACCTCGCCGCGATCATCGTTGACCACCTCGGTGACCCGCTCGAGGACGGCGACGTCGTCGTCGTGACCAGCAAGGTGGTCAGCAAGGCTGCCGGGCTGGCGACGGCCGGCGACCGGGACTCCCTGATCGACGCCGAGACCGACCGGGTCGTGGCGCGTCGTGGCCAGACCCGCATCGTGCGTACGCACTCCGGCCTCACGCTCGCCGCGGCCGGGATCGACGCCTCCAACCTCGAGGCCGGCACCGTTATCCCGCTTCCACCTGACCCGGACGGTGCGGCTCGTGACCTGCGTGGCCGTCTCGAGGAGCTCACGGGCGTACGCCTCGGGGTCATCGTGAGCGACACCGCCGGGCGGGCGTGGCGCATCGGGCAGACCGACATCGCGATCGGAGCGTCCGGGGTCGTGCCCTACGTGTCGTTCGCGGGGGTCGAGGACGCGTACGGGAACCTCCTCGCGGTCACCTCACCTGCCGTCGCGGACGAGATCGCCGGCACCGCCGAGCTGGTCGCGGGCAAGCTCGATGGCCGGCCCGTCGTGGTGGTGCGAGGGCTGCCGACGTCGTGGCTCGGCTCCGACGAGGGCGCGGCTGCGCTGATCCGCGACGACGACGGCGACCTGTTCGGTCTCGGCGCCCGTGACGCGGTGCTCGCGGCGGCCTCCCGCGGTGACCTCCCGCGGGGTTTCCCCGTCGCCGACGAGGACGACGACCTGCTCGCACTCGCGCGGGCCGGCACCGACCTCTCGCTCGCCGACGTGACCGTCGCCGCCGACGGCTCGCTGGAGGTGCGCTCACTGAGCGAGGACGGAGCGCCGGAGGCTTACGTCGAGGCGGGAGCGCTGGCCGAGCGCCTGCGGATCCTCGCCCGCGCCCTGCGCCGCGAGGTCGTCATCGCCGTCGTCAGCGACTGAGCGCTTCGTCTGCCGTGAGGTCGGTGTACGCCTGCCGGGTGTGCACGCCGAGGCCGAGGCGCTCGGCGGCGTCGAGGTCGGGCAGCACGTCGACGTCCTGTCGCAGCTCGTCGGCGGCCACCAGCGCGTACGCCCCGTAGCCGCGGTGCCGCTCCGCCGAGCCGGGACCGTAGCCGGGACGCATGAGGCCCGGGGAGCGGCTCGTCAGGATCGTGGTGCCGTCGCCGTTGGCATCCGCCACGAAGGCGAAAGGATGTGCCGCAGCCGCCCGCAACAGCTCGGCCAGGGCAGTGGGTGTCAGCGCCGGCAGGTCGGACGGCACGACGGCGACGGGCGCGTCCGGCCGGTGCTCGCCCGCCCAGGCGATGCCGTGCCGGATCGCCGAGCCCAACGTGTCGAGCGGCCGGTCCGCAGGCTCCTGGATCACGACGGCACCGGCGTTGCGGACGTCGGCGACGACCAGGTCGCCGCGCGTCACGACCACGACCTCGCCGACCTCCTCGCAGGCGAGCACGGCAGCGAGCGTGTCGCGGGCGAACGCCTCGGCGAGCGCGCGGCGGACGTCCGAGTCGGCGTGCAGGCGGGACTTGGCCCGGTCCCACGCCTTCATCGGCACGATCGCGGTGTACGTCATCCGGCGGCCCGCACCGGCGTCAGCCGGTCGTACGTCGTGGTGCGCTGGACGGCGGGCCGGCCGGCGAGGGTGGCCATCGTCTCGAGCTCCTCGATCGACTTGCGGGAGCCGTTCGTCGAGCCGGCCATGCGACTGATGGTCTCCTCCATCAGCGTGCCGCCGAGATCGTTGACGCCGCCCTGCAGCACCTGCGTGCAGGTCTCGGGGCCGAGCTTGACCCACGAGCACTGGATGTTGTCGATCAGGCCGTGCAGCATGATCCGTGCCAGGGCGTGCACTGCGCGGTTGTCCCGCACCGACGGCCCGGGGCGGGCGACGCCGGCGAGGTAGATCGGCGACGACTGGTGCACGAACGGCAGCGGGACGAACTCGGTGAACCCGCCGGTCTCGCGCTGCAGGTTGGCGATCGTGCGCAGGTGGCCGACCCAGTGACCCGGGTGGTCGACGTGGCCGTACATCATCGTCGACGTCGTCGGCAGGCCGATCTCGTGCGCCGTGCGGATGACGTCGAGCCACTCCGACGTCGGCAGCTTGCCCTTGGTCAGGACCCAGCGGACGTCGTCGTCGAGGATCTCCGCCGCCGTGCCGGGCAGTGAGTCGACGCCGGACTCCTTGGCGCGCACGAGGAAGTCGCGCACCGACATGCCGGTGCGCGTCACGCCGTTCATGACCTCCATGGGGCTGAACGCGTGGACGTGCAGGCCGGGTTCGCGTTGCTTGACAGCAGCGGCGATGTCGAAATACGCCGTGCCGGGCAGCTCGGGATCGATGCCGCCCTGCATGCAGACCTCGGTCGCACCGAACGCCACGGCCTCGGTGGCCCGGTCGGCGATCTCGTCGAGGGACAGCGTGTAGGCGTCGGCGTCGGTACGGCGTTGGGCGAACGCGCAGAACCGGCAGCCGGTGTAGCAGACGTTGGTGAAGTTGATGTTGCGGTTGACGATGTAGGTGACCTCGTCGCCGACCGCCTGGCGGCGCAGGTCGTCTGCCAGCGCCGTCACGGCGTCGAGGTGCGCGCCCTCGGCCGTCATGAGGGTCAGCGCGTCGGCGTCCGACAGGCCCGCGGGATCGCGCTCCGCCGCCCGCATCGCCGCGGCGAACCCGCCGTCGCCCACGCCGACCAGCGCAGCGTCGCGGCCCGGCTGGCTGTCGCGCAGCACCGACCAGTCGCCGTAGACGTCCTCGAAGTCGCTGCGCCGGTCGGTCGTACGCCCGACGGTGTCGATCTCGGTGTGCAGGTCGGTGCGGCCCTTCGAGAGCCAGCCCGTCGTCGACCAGCCGCCGTCGGGCTCCTGCCAGGGCAGGCCCTCCGGAACTGCGTCGGCGCGGGCCAGCCCGTCGTCGGCGACGAGAGCGTCGACGTGCGGGCGCAGGCGCGGGTCGAGCCACGGCTCGGACAGGAACTGCGGGTGCGCCGTGAGCCGCTCGGTCAGCGTGAAACCGCGCTCAGCCGACAGCTCGGCCAGCGCCGTGATCTGCGGCCACGGCTTCTCGGGATTGACGTGGTCCGGCGTCAGCGGGCTGATGCCGCCGAAGTCGTCGACGCCGGCGTCGAGCAGGGCCCGGCAGTCGTCGAGACCGACGAGGTTGGGCGGCGCCTGGACGCGCATCGCCGGGCCCATCAGGATGCGGGTCGTGGCGATCGCGGCGAGGTACTCCTCGACCTCGAGGTCCGGCGTCAGCCGCATCGCGGTGTCGTCCTTGGACACGAAGTTCTGGATGATGACTTCCTGGATCGACCCGTACGTCCGGGCGATCCGGCGCAGCTCGAAGATGCTCTCGACGCGGTCGTCGATCGTCTCGCCGATGCCGATCAGCAGCCCCGTGGTGAACGGGATGTTGAGCCGTCCGGCGTCCTCGAGCACCCGCAGGCGTACGGCCGGGTCCTTGTCGGGGCTGGCGTAGTGTGCCTCGCCCTTCTCCTCGTAGAGGCGGCGGCTCGTCGTCTCGAGCATCATGCCCATCGACGGCGCGACGGGCTTGAGCCGCGACATCTCCTTCCAGCTCATGACGCCCGGGTTGAGGTGCGGCAGCAGCCCGGTCTCCTCGAGCACGCGGATCGCCATCGCACGGACGTACTCCAGCGTGCTGTCGTACCCGGCGGCCTCCAGCCACTCCTTGGCGTCGTCCCAGCGGTCCTCGGGGCGGTCACCCAGCGTGAACAGCGCCTCCTTGCAGCCCATCGCGGCACCCTTGCGCGCGATGTCGAGCACCTCGTCGGGGGACAGGAACGGGGCAGGCAGCCGGCCCGGCGTCGTCGCGAACGTGCAGTAGTGGCACCGGTCGCGGCACAGGCGGGTCAGCGGGATGAAGACCTTCTTGCTGTACGTCACGACGCCCGGCCGGCCGGCCGCCTCGAGACCCGCGTCGCGGACGCGTGCCGCGGCCGACATGAGCCGGCGCAGCTCGTCGCCGCGAGCGCTCAGCAGCCCGGCGGCCTCGCGGGCGTCGATCGTCTTGCCCGCGACCGCGCGCGTCACGGCCCGGCTGATCTCGCGTTCGTTGGGACCAGTCATTCAGCAATTGTGGTCCCCACCTCCACACGCGGGGTCGCCGACCCGCCAGGGCATGCGTCAGGCGCGTCGCAGGATGCGCAGGACCTGGCGCTCGAGCGTACGACTCATGGGTGCACCGGGCGCGACCCGCCGGTGGTCGGCGCGCACCGTGATGCCGTCCTCGAACAGGTCGATGATGCGCGGATCGACGTACGAGGTGCGGGCGATCGCGGGCGTGTTGCCGAGGTGCTCCGAGACGTCCCGCATCGCCGCCGCGACGGACTTCTTGCGCCGGGTCGGCGTGCTCCGGTCGCTGCGCGCCAGGGCGAGCGCGGCGATCGACGTGCCGCGCCAGGTCCGGAAGTCCTTGGCCGTGTAGTGCTCGCCGATGATCTCCTTGACGTACGCGTTGACGTCGTCGGCGGCGAGGTCGTACCACTGGCCGCCGCGCTTGTAGGCGAGCAGGCGATCGCCGCCGCCGCGCCGCCGGCGCAGCACCTCGATGACCTCTCGAACGCGCTGGTCCCGCACCGTGACCTCGACGAGCTGGCCGGACTTGGCGGGGTAGGAGAACGTCATGCCGGTCCCAGCGCCGTGCACGTGGCGTTTCTCCAGCGTGGTGAGTCCGTAGCTGCCGTTCTCCTCGACGTACCGCTCCGAGCCGATGCGGAACATGCCGAGGTCGAGCAGGCTGAAGGCCGTCGCGGCGACCCGCTCGAGGGTCAGCTCGTCACCGGCCAAGTGGCGGCGTGCCTCGAGGCGGTGCTTGAGCAGGGACGCGGCGAAGCCCTCCATCCGCTCGAACTTCTCGGTGTCGCGCCGCGCCCGCCAGTCGGGGTGGTAGATGTACTGGCGCCGGCCCGCCGCGTCGGTGCCGACGGCCTGCAGGTGGCCGTTCTCGACCGCGCAGATCCACACCTCGTTCCACGCCGGCGGGATGACGAGCTGCTTGCAGCGCAGGACCTGCTCGGGCTCCAGCGGCCGGCCGTCCTCGTCGAGGAAGCGGAAGCCGCGGCCGTGCCGGACGCGCGACCAGCCGGGGGAGCTGGGGGACGTACGGCGCAGGCGGACCATGGTGAGATCACGCTAGGTGACCGATGCGGAGCACGCATGTCGTAGCGGCCCGCGCGCGCCCTCCCGGCGGACCGGCTGTCCGCCCGTGCCATGGTTCAACCATCGAAAACCCGGAGGAGAGCCACGTGGAGCTGAGAATCGGTTACAAGGCATCGGCCGAGCAGTTCGCGCCGAGGGAGCTCGTCGAGCTCGGCGTGCTGGCCGAGGAGGCCGGCATGGACACCGCCGTGGTGAGCGATCATTTCCAGCCGTGGCGGCACGAGGGCGGTCACGCGCCGTTCTCGCTGGCGTGGTTGACGGCGGTCGGTGAGCGCACGTCGTCGATCCGCCTGGGCACCTCCGTCATGACCCCGACGTTCCGCTACAACCCGGCGGTCGTCGCGCAGGCGTTCGCGACGATGGGCTGCCTCTACCCGGACCGGATCCTGTTGGGCGTCGGGACCGGCGAGGCGCTCAACGAGGCGGCGTCGGGGTTCGTGGGCGAGTGGCCGGAGTTCAAGGAACGCTTCGCGCGGTTGCGGGAGGCCGTCGACCTGATGCGCCAGCTGTGGACCGGTGAGCGGGTCGACTTCGAGGGCGACCACTACCGCACGGTCGGCGCGTCGATCTACGACGTCCCGGACGGCGGCATCCCGGTCTACGTCGCCGCCGGGGGACCGGTCGTGGCGCGCTATGCCGGGCGCAAGGGCGACGGCATGATCTGCACCTCCGGCAAGGGCATGGAGCTCTACGAGGACAAGCTCATGCCCGCGCTCGCCGAGGGGGCGGAGAAGGCCGGCCGGTCGGCCGACGACATCGACCGCATGATCGAGATCAAGGTCTCGTACGACCCGGACCCGCAGGTCGCGCTGGAGAACACCCGGTTCTGGGCGCCGCTGTCGCTGACGGCCGAGCAGAAGCACAGCATCGACGACCCGATGGAGATGGAGGCGGCGGCGGACGCGCTGCCGATCGAGCAGGTCGCGAAGCGGTGGATCGTCAGCTCGGACCCCGACGAGGTCGCCGAGCTGGTCAAGCCCTACACCGACGCGGGTCTCAACCACCTCGTGCTGCACGCGCCCGGTCACGACCAGCGCCGCTTCCTCGAGCTCTTCGCGTCGGACCTGGCTCCCCGGCTCCGGGCTTTGGGCTGAGGGCAGGGCGCGATGACCAAGGGCATCGACGAGCCGGACGGCCGTGGTCGAACAGGCCTCCACCTGACCGGGCTGGACCTCACCCGCAACCCCGACGTCGTCGTCAAGCACGTCGACCTGCTGGCCAACGACTGGTACGTGCTTCGCGCCACGACGTACGACATCCGCAAGTCGGACGGCAGCTGGCAGACCGAGCGCCGGGAGACGTACGACCGCGGCAACGGCGCGACGATCCTGCTGTACGACCCCGCTCGGCGAACCGTGCTGCTGACGCGCCAGTTCCGGTTCCCGGCGTACGTCAACGGGCACCCCGACGGGATGCTGCTGGAGGCCGCGGCCGGGCTGCTCGACGAGGACGACCCCGAGTCGGCGATCCGCCGGGAGGCCGTGGAGGAGACCGGCGTCGAGATCGGCGAGGTCGAGCACGTCTTCGACGTCTACATGAGCCCGGGATCGGTGACCGAGAAGCTGCACTTCTACGCCGCGCCCTACCAGGCGGACGAGCAACGAGGCACGAGCCACGGGATCGCCGAGGAGGGCGAGGACATCGAAGTGGTCGAGCTCGACATCGACAAGGCGTTCGCCGCGATCGGCGGGGACATCGTCGACGCCAAGACGATCATGCTGCTGCAGTGGGCCCTGTTGTCGGGGCCGTTCGCGCCCTGACCCCTCAGGTCAGGACTGCGCGTCGTACGCCTCGCGCGCGGCCATGACCAGCTCGATGTTTGTCTCGGCCCAGGCGCCGAGCGCCAGCAGGGGCGTGTGCAGCGTGCGGCCCAACGGAGTCAGCTCGTACTCGACGCGCGGCGGCATCTCGGCGTACGCGTGCCGGGCGACGAGCCCGTCCCGCTCCAGGTCGCGCAGCGTCTCGGTCAGCACCTTGCCGCTGATGCCCTGGACCGTGGCACGGAGGTCGCCGAACCGCAGGCGTTCCTTGCCGAGCGCGATGACGATCATGGCGGTCCACTTGTTGGCGATCCGGGCCAAGGACGTACGCGAGGGGCAGGTCGCCGTCATGACGTTGAAGTCCGGGTGTTGTGACATGGGCCACACCGCCTTTTCGTTACGTTGAGGTAACTGGTTACCGAAAGTGAGTATAGGGCTCTCAGTCATCCACAGAAGGAGCCCCCACCCATGGCCACCACCGCCACCACCGCCCGTACGTACGCCGACGCCCTCACCGCCAAGGACTTCGCCACCGTCGCCGGCATGTTCGCCGAGGACGTCGTCTGGCACCAGCCCGGTGCCCACCGGTTCGCGGGCACGTACCGCGGTCAGGCCGAGGTCAACGGGCACCTCGGCGCACTCATGGGCGCCTCGCAGGGCTCGTTCGAGCTCGCCGTCGTCGCTGAGCCGATGGTCAACGGCGACCTCGCCGCGATGCAGGTCGAGTTCGGCGCCCGGCGCGACGGCGCCACGATGTCGATGGGCGGCGTCGACGTCGTCCGGGTCGACGGCGACCGGATCGCCGAGGTGTGGCTGTACTCGGCGGACCAGCAGGCGGAGGACGAGTTCTGGGGCGCGCCCGTTGCGGGCTAACCGGCCTTGCGGAAGGCGCCGGGCGTGACGCCCGCGCGGGTGCGGAAGTAGGCCGAGAAGTTGGACGGGTCGTCGAAGCCCAGCTGCTCGGCGATCTCCGCGACGGGTGCGTCGCCGTGGCTCAGCAGGCGCTTGGCCTCGAGCACGACGCGTTCGTCGATGAGCTGCTTGGCCGACCGGCCCGTGTGCGCCCGCGCCAGCCGGTTGAGGGTACGCGGCGAGTAGCCCAGCCGGTCCGCGTAGTGCGTCACCTGGTGCCACTCGCTGAACCTGCGGTCGATCTCGTCGCGGAACCAGATGTACGCCTCGTGCGTCGCGGGCGGTCCTGCGGTCTGGTCGGCCGGCTGGGCGAGCGCGAGCTGGGTGAGGAGCGCGCCGGTGGCGTGCGCGAGGGCGGCGTCGCGCAGGTCGCCGGTCGCGGCCTGCAGGCCGCAGGAGATGAGGAGCGCCCAGGCCTCCGCGACCGGTGTCCCCTCGAGCACGGCCGCCGGCCAGACGTTCGGGATCGCCGTGCCGGACGCCCGCACCAGCTCGCGGGTGCGGTCGTCGATCGCGTGCGCGGCGAACAGCACGCTGGGCCCGTCGATGTCGTCGATGCGTCCCCACTGGTGCATCTGGCCGGCCCGCACCCACAGCACGTCGCCCGGGTTCAGGGAGTGCTCGGTGAAGTCCACGGTGTGGGTGGCGGCGCCCTCGTCGATGCGGATCAGCATGTCGAAGTCGAGCCGCTGCGGGGTGAGGAACTCGTCAGGGCCGCCGCGTACGCGCATCCGCTCGAGGCTGAGCACCTCGATGTCGCCGACCTCGGCCGTCGGCGGGTCGAATCGCACCGGTCTGATGTCGGTGGATGCGTCGTGTCCGGTTTTCACCATGGGTTGTCCCGTCGTGACCGTGTGCTGCGAGGCTGGCGCGCCTATTTTTACAGGTGACATCACCAGTTCACCACAGATCGGAAGACCCATGACTCTCACCTACACCGTGTTCGACGCGGCGCCGGGCTCGCTCAACAAGACCAGCGTCGTCGTCAGCGGCGACACCGAGGCGATCGTCGTCGACGCCGGGTTCACCCGCGCCGACGGGCACCGCATCGTCGCCGAGGTGCTCGACTCGGGCAAGACCTTGACCCGCGTCGTGATCACTGCCGGCGACCCGGACTTCTACTTCGGCGCCGAGGTCATCGCCGATGCGTTCCCGGCGGCCACGTTCTCGGCACCGGCCGACGTCATCGAGCACATCCAGCACTCGTACGAGGGCAAGCTCAAGGCCTGGGCCCACCTCGGCACCAACCTGCCGACCCGGCTCGTCGACATCGCCGAGCTGACCGAGACCGTCCTGACGGTCGACGGCACGCCGATCGAGGTCCGCCGCGGCAGCGACCAGCTCGGCGACCGGGCCTGGTACCTGTTCGAGCCGGCCTCCCGCTCGCTCATCGGCGGCGTGCTGCTGTTCGAGGGCCTGCACGTCTGGACCGCCGACAGCGCGACCCCGGAGCTCCGCGCCGAGTGGGTGCGCGTCCTCGACTCCCTGGAGGCTCTCGCCCCGACGTACGTCGTCGCCGGCCACCGCGTCGCGGGCGCACCCACCGACCTGACCGCGATCACGCACACCCGCGACTACCTGCGGTTCTTCGAGCAGACCGTCACCGAGTCCGCCACCGCGGAGGACGCCAAGGGCAAGCTGCTCGCGGCCTACCCGGATGCCGGTCTCGTCATCGCCGCCGATCTCGGCACCAAGGTCGCCAAGGGCGAGATGACATGGGGCTGATCGACGAGGCTGCCCCCGCCCAGGTCGTACGCCGGCAGTACCTCGCGTCGGCGGCGGGCGACCTCGAGGCGTTGAGGGCGACGCTGGCTCCCGACGTCGAGTGGACGGAGATGGCCGGGTTCCCGCTCGCCGGGACCTACCGGACGCCCACCGGTGTCACGAGCAACGTGATGGAGAAGCTCGGCGCCGACTGGGACGGCTGGGCGGCGCACGACGACACGTACGTCGTCGACGGCGAGAACGTCGTCGTCCTGGCGCGCTACACGGCGCAGCACAAGGGGACCGGCAAGCCGCTCGCCGTGCGCGTGGCGCACCACTTCGTCGTTCGCGGCGGGCTGATCGTCCGCTTCGAGCAGTTCGTCGACACGGCACTCGTACGCGACGCCGCGACGGCGTGACCGAAGGTCAGGACGTCGTGAACGCCGACCGCAGCAGGTAGCGGCTCGTCGGCACGGTGTCGATGTTGTCGGTCGCCCCGAACGCCGAGGTGCTCGCCACCATGCGCGTCATCCGGTCGTGGAGATCGGCGTCGTCGGCGGCGCCGAAGAACGCGTGCAGGTCGGTGGTCGCGGCATCGGGGAACAGCTCCTCGACGATGCCGTCGATCGCCGGTGCGTCAGGCGTGAGGGCGCGGACGACCACGTTCTGCGTGTAGCCGGACGTCGCCTGGGTCTCGATCGCGACCGGCGTGTGGTCGACCTGCCAGCGCGTGAGCCAGGTCGGGCGGTCGAGCTCGGGCGGCCGGCGCAGCAGCGCGACGTTGGCGAAGCCGGGGGTCCGTTCGCCGAGCCGGTCGGGCGGCGCGATCGGGACGGACTCCGTCACCAGGTAGGCCGCGAGCTGCTCGCAGTGGCCGCTCAGCAGCTCGATGGCCGCCGCGACCTGTGCGCCGTACGACTGCTGCGTCCAGATGCTGACGACCGCGGCCACCGGGGGAGCCAGCGTCGTCAACGTCATCAACGAGTCGCGGACTGCGCCGTCGCGCACGTTGACCGCCAGGCCGGCGATGCCGAGCTCCAGCAGCTCGTCGGCGACGGGGCCGCGGATCCGCTCGCACCACTGGTCGTCGGGTGGCTCGGCGCGGAGCAGCACCACGACCTTCTCCACGGTGTGGGCCTCAGGCCGTCGTGGCGAGGGTGTCGGTGTCGGTCGCGATTCGACCGAGGAGGGTCAGGAGCAGGTCCCGGTCCTCCTTGCTCACGCCGTCGAGGGCCCGCGCCTCGGCGGCATCGCGGGCGGTCGCGAACGTCGCGAACATGCGACGGCCGGAGTCGGTGATCTGCGGGATGCGGACGCGACGGTCGGACGGGTCGACCGTGCGCACGATCAGCTCCTGTCGCTCGAGCCGGTCGAGCACCGTGATGAGCGTCGTCTTGTCGACGCACACGACGCGGCTCAGCTCGAGCTGGGTCCGCTGCTGGCCGTCCTCGAGCGCGGCCAGCACGAGCCAGTCACGCGCGTCGTTGAGGCCCATCTCCGCGGCGGCGTGATCGAGGTAGATCGTCACGCGGTTGACCGCGGCGTGCAGCAGGATCGTGAGGTCGGCCGGGTATGCCGCAGCACAAGCGGCGAGCGCCTGCGTCTCGGACTCGTGCAGCGAACTTCCCATGAACGGAGGGTATCGCCCCGCCGACATATGTTCAACGTCGGATAAGTCACACTCGGATCGTCTGGACTCGGATGATTGTGTCTCGTACGTTATGGGAGTCGATGAACGCCATCGCCCACAACGTAGTGAGGGAATCACCATGAGCTCGATCCAGACAGAGACGCCGACCGGCGTCGACCCCCGTCGATGGCTGGCGCTCGTCGTCATCGCCGTCGCCCAGCTGATCGTGGTGCTCGACGCGAGCATCGTGAACATCGCCCTGCCGTCCGCCCAGGACGCGCTCGGCATCTCCGACGCCAACCGCCAGTGGGTCGTCACCGCGTACGCCCTGGCGTTCGGCGGCCTGCTCCTCCTGGGCGGCCGCATCGCTGACTTCGTGGGGCGCAAGCGCGTCTTCATCATCGGCCTCGTCGGGTTCGGCGTGGCCTCCGCCGTCGGCGGCCTCGCGCAGAACCAGGGTGAGCTGTTCTCCGCCCGCGCCCTTCAGGGTGCGTTCGCCGCGCTCATGGCGCCGGCCGCGCTGTCGCTGATCAGCGTCACGTTCACCGAGCCCAAGGAGCGGGCCAAGGCCTTCGGCGTCTACGGCGGCATCTCCGGTGGTGGCGCCGCGCTGGGCCTGATCCTCGGCGGTGTGCTCACCGAGTACGCCTCGTGGCGCTGGACCCTGCTGGTCAACACGCCGATCGCCATCGCGACGGCCGTGGCTGCCGGCATCCTGGTCCGTGAGAGCCGCGCCGAGGGCAAGCCCAAGTACGACATCCCCGGCGTCGTCACCAGCACGCTCGGCCTCGTCGCCCTCGTCTACGGCTTCACCAAGGCCAACGAGAGCGGCTGGTCGGCCACCAGCACGATCCTCCTGCTCGGTGCCGCGGTCGTCCTGCTCGTCTCGTTCGTCCTGATCGAGCGCAACACCGCCGAGCCGCTGCTGCCCACCCGGGTGTTCCTCGAGCGCAACCGCGCTGCGGCGTTCCTGGTGTCGCTGCTGCTGGGCCTCGCACTGTTCGGCATGTTCCTGTTCCTCGTCTACTACATGCAGGGCACGCTGCAGTACTCGGCCGTGAAGTCCGGACTGGCCTTCCTGCCCTTCAGCATCGGCGTCGTCGGTGGTGCAGGCGTGGCGAGCGCCCTGCTGCCCCGCATCGGGCCGCGTCCCCTCATGGTCGGTGGCACGCTGGCGGCCGCGGTGGGCATGTTCCTCTTCGCCCAGATCACGGTGGACGGCAGCTACGTCACGACGGTCCTGCCGGCTCAGATCGTCATGAGCCTCGGTGTCGGACTCGCGTTCGTCGCGCTGTCGAGCACCGCGCTCATCGGGGTCGAGGACCACGACGCCGGTGTCGCCAGCGCCCTGGTCAACACGACCCAGCAGGTCGGCGGCTCGCTCGGCACGGCGCTCCTCAACACGATCGCCGCCACCGCGACGACCAGCTACATCGCCGCCAACGGGGTCGCCAAGACCGCCGACGGCGTGGTGCACGGCTACACGGTCGCCTTCAACTGGGGACTGGGTGCGCTGCTGCTGGCCGCCCTGCTGTCGCTGGTGCTGGTGACCAAGCAGAGCCCGCCGGTCGCCGAGGGTGACGAGACGCCGTTCGAGCACGCCGAGGAGCTCGTGGTCGTCTAGTCAGCACGAAGCGAACCACCGAAGTCCCCCGCGAACACGCTTCGCGGGGGACTTCGGCGTCATGTGGTGCCCCCGACAGGAATCGAACCTGTGGCCTACCGCTTAGGAGGCGGTCGCTCTATCCGACTGAGCTACGAGGGCGTGAGGACTCAGGTTATCCAGTCTTGGTCCCAACCCATACGATCGCCTCTATGTGCCTTCACCTCAGACGCCTGTGCGCCAGAGGGTCCGGGCAGTGAGGCGGCTGCTCGTCCTGGCCGCGATCGTGGCGGTGTGCGCCACGGCGATGACGTCGTGCGGCAAGGCCGAGACGATACGCCGGCCGGGCGACGAGTGCGCTCCGGCGAGGTCGCTGCCGAGCGGATCGACGGAGCGGACGATGGACTCCGGCGGTCAGCAGCGGCATTACCTGATCCACGTGCCACCGGGCTACGACGGCTCGACCAGGACCCCGCTCGTGCTGCTGTTCCACGGCCTCGGCGGGACGCCTCAGGGCGTCATCGACACGACGAGCATGGATGCCCTGGCGGACAAGAACAACGCGATCCTCGTGGCGCCCCTCGCCCGCGGCCAGATCACCGAGTGGGACTTCCGGACGCCGATCAGCCAGCCGACGTCCGACCTCGCGTTCGTCCGCAACCTCGTCAAGGAGGTCAAGGGCGACGCGTGCGTCGACGCGTCCCGGGTCTACGCCGCCGGCTTCTCCAACGGATCGGTCCTCGCCCTCGCGCTCGCCTGCGACGGGACGACGAAGTTCGCGGCCTACGGTGCGGTCTCCGGGCCGTTTTGGAAGGACACCTGCCGCTCCTCGCCGCCGGCGTCGATCATCTACTTCCACGGCCTCAAGGACAAGACCGTCCCGTACGCCGGTGCCGACACCGTGATCGGGCCCCTCCCACCGGTCAACGACGTCATGGCGAGCTGGGCGGCGCACGACAGCTGTCCCGCCGCCAGCGCGACGACCACGGTGTCCCAGCACGTCCGCCACTTCACCTGGAGCCGGTGCAAGGAGGGCTCCGACGTCAACGTCTATGTCGTGGACAACGGCGGTCACCGGTGGCCGGGGGGCAAGCCGGCGCCGTCCGGCCATGTCTCCGGCGTCATGACGCAGGAGATCGACGCCAGCAGCCTGATCTGGCGATTCTTCGAACAGCACCGGACTGGTGGACAATAGGAGCATGACCAAGCCGATCGAGACGTGGCTGACCGACATGGACGGCGTTCTCGTGCACGAGGAGAAGGCCATCCCCGGAGCGGCCGACTTCATCGCCCGCCTGACCGAGACGGGCCGCAAGTTCCTCGTCCTGACCAACAACTCGATCTTCACGCCGCGCGACCTCTGTGCGCGCCTCCGTGTGGCGGGCATCGACCTGCCCGAGTCGGCGATCTGGACCTCGGCCCTGGCCACGGCCAAGTTCCTCAGCGAGCAGCGTCCCGAGGGCACGGCGTACGTCATCGGCGAGGCCGGCATGACGACCGCGCTGCACAACGTCGGCTACATCATGACGAGCCGCGAGCCCGACTACGTCGTGCTGGGCGAGACCCGCACCTACTCGTTCGAGGCCATCACGCGCGCGATCCAGCTGATCGAGAACGGCGCCCGGTTCATCGCGACCAACCCCGACCCGACGGGCCCGTCGCCCGGCGGCTCGCTGCCGGCCACCGGCTCGGTCGCCGCCCTGATCACCAAGGCGACCGGCGTCGAGCCCTACTTCGTCGGCAAGCCCAACCCGCTCATGATGCGCAGCGCCCTCAACCAGATCGAGGGGCACTCCGAGACGACCGTCATGATCGGCGACCGCATGGACACCGACGTGCTGTCGGGCCTCGAGGCCGGACTCCGGACGTTCCTGGTGCTCACGGGCTCGACCGCGCCGGGTCAGATCGAGCGCTTCCCGTTCCGGCCGACCGAGATCTTCGACTCGATCGCCGACATCGTGCCACTCGTGCATTAACCGCGAAGTTACCAAGAGGTAATACGACGGCCGGGAGAATTGTTATCCTTTCGTAATCTCCGGCGGGCCCACAGGCCTCGACCGGGGATTCCCCTGGCGGATGGTGCCGGGGGATCCTCCACCAGGGAGAGAACGTGAAGGTTTTTCTCACGGGTGCGAGCGGAGTCATGGGCCGATCGTCCATCGCCGCGTTGCACCTCGCGGGCCACGAGGTCGTCGGCCTCGCCCGTACGCCGCAGAGCGCCGAGATGATCGCCGCGACAGGTGCCGAGCCCCGGCTCGGTGACGTGTTCGACCTCGACGCCATGACGGCCGGCATGCAGGGCTGCGACGCCGTCGCCAACCTCGCGACGAAGGTGCCGGTGGGCACCGCTGCGCTGCTCCCCGGATCGCTCAAGGCGATCGACCGCATCCGCCAGCACGGCTCCCGCGTCGTCACCGACGCCGCCCAGCGCGCCGGCGTCGGCCGGGTCGTCCAGCAGAGCCTCAGCTTCATGTACGCCGACCTCGATGACGACTGGGTCGACGAGCACAGCCCCATCGACGTGACCCACGCGACCGAGCCGGTCGTCGTCGCCGAGAGCAACGTCAAGGCGATCGAGGCGGCCGGCGGCACCGCCGTCAGCCTGCGGTTCGGCCTCATCACGGGCAACGACCGCAACACCGCGTGGTTGTTCCGCCGGGCGGCCGCCGGCCGGGCGATCGGTCTCGGCGCCGAGCAGTCGTGGATGCACGTGATCCACCCCGACGATGTCGGGTCCGCCGTCGTGCAGGCGCTGACCGCACCGGGCGGGGTCTACAACGTCGGCGCCGAGCCGGTGCAGCGCCGGGACTACGTCGACACGATCGCGATGGCCGCCGGCCGCCGTGAGGGTCATTTCCTGCCGGGCTGGGTCCTGAGGCTCGGCGGCGAGAAGCTCGAGATCCTGACCCGCTCGCAGCGCGTCAGCTCCCAGCTCTTCAGCGACCGCACGGGCTGGCACCCCTCTCACCCCAAGCTCACGCCGGACTGGTTCGATGACCTCGTCTGAGCGGCCTGCCAAGCTCAGCAAGGCGGAGCAGGAGCGTCGGCGGAGAGCCGCCGAGCTGCTCGGCGACCTGCTCCCCGACACGACGCGTGACGAGACCGCGGAGGGCTGGGGCGAGAAGGAGTCATCGTCACGCGACGACGACTACCTCCGCGACGTCCCACCCCACCACGGCTAGACCGGCGGGCGCTGGCGCAGCGCGTCCCTGATCTCCCGCAGGAGCGCCGTGTCCTCGGGGACGGCTTCCGGCTCGTCGACGCCGGGCCCGGGCTTGCGGAGCGCCTGGAGCTTCTGGACCGGGACCACGATGGCGAAGTAGATCACGGCCATCGTCACCACGAAGATGATCAGCGCGTTGACGATCCCGCCGAGGTTGACGAACGTCGCGTCGCTGTCGGTGATCTGGAAGCCGAAGCCCTTCGAATCTGCGTCGCCGCCACCAACGCTGGCGACGATCGGCTTGACGAAGTTGTCGCCGAAAGCAGCGACGAGACTCGTGAACGCCACGCCGATCGCGATGCCGACCGCGAGGTCGACGACGTTGCCGCGCATCAGGAAGTCCTTGAAGCCCTTGATCATGTTGCCCCCTACGGATTGGGTGTCAGTCCCTCGACCCTAGCGAGGGCGCGGGCTACCGACTAGGACGACGTGATGACGCTGAAACGGGCCTCGAGCGCCGCCGTCGCCAGTGCCAGGGCGACCTTCTCGGTCGTGACGATGCCGACCGACACCACCTCGGTGTCGCCGCTCGACCGCGGCAGGGTCACGACCTCGACGGCCCGGGCGACCACGGCGGCCTTGCTCTCCCCGTCGGGGTCGACCGCGACGACGTCGATCCGGTCGCCGACGTGCAGACCGGTGAGGCCGTCGGCGCGGTCGACGCGGATCGTCGTGAGCACGGCGTCGTCGCCGTAGCCGGACAAGGCGTCGTCCTCGAGGACGCGATAGTCCGTGACCGCCTCGCCTTCGCGCATGGGGCCGGCGACGCGGCGGCCGACGGCGGCTGCCCGGTCGAGGCTGTGGGACGGGCGGGCCGACGGCGGGACGGTGGCGGTGCGGAGGTCCGACGCGGTCAGGACGTGCCCGCTGCGCAGGTCGCGGCTCGTCACCAGCACGGCGGTGCCGGCGGGTTGCTGGCGCAGCGCGGAGAGCGCCGTCAGGACGGCGAGGCCGGCGAAGACCGCAGCCAGGGTGCGGCGATGCTCGAAGACGAAGCGGTGGATCCGGTCCATGCCGGGACTCTAGGCAGAACCGGCCGGCGGCGCCGGGCGCTGTCCACAGGCAACGTCAGGCTGCGGACTCCTTGCCGGACTTCTTGGCCGGCGTGGAGCTGGTGGACGACGAGTCCGACGAGGACGAGCTCGAGCTCGAGGAGCTGTCCTTGGCGGCCGGCTTGGCCGTGTCGCTGGAGGACGAGCTGGACCGGCTGTCGTTGCGGTAGAACCCTGAGCCCTTGAACACGACGCCGACCGCGTTGAACACCTTGCGCAGGTCGCCGCCGCAGTTGGGGCACACGGTCAGCGCATCGTCGGTGAAGCTCTGCTGGACCTCCAGCGCTTCTCCGCAGTCCTTGCACTGATACTGGTACTTCGGCACGTCTTGCTCCCGCTCGATCGATGATGCCCCCCAAGGGTACAGTTGCCCGCACCGTGACCGATCACTTCCCTTGTTGGGCTAGTCCTCGTCGACACAGTCCTCTTGGAGCCCAGCGATGACCGAATGGCTGCTCCTGGCCACCTCATTGCTCCTGATGCTGGCGTGCGGGGTGTTCGTCGCCGCCGAGTTCTCGTTCGTCACGGTCGACCGGGCCACGATCGAGCGCGATGCCGAGGCGGGGGACGCCGGGGCGCAGGGCACGCTGCTCGCGCTGCGCACGCTGTCGACCCAGCTCAGCGGCGCCCAGCTCGGCATCACGATCACCAACCTCGTCATCGGCTTCCTCGCCGAGCCGGCCATCGGTAAGCTGCTCCACGATCCGCTCGAGTCGGCGGGCCTCGAGGGCGGCACGCTCAAGGGTGTCGCGTACGCCATCGCGCTCGTGCTCAGCACCGTCGTGACGATGCTGGTCGGCGAGCTCGTGCCCAAGAACTTCGCCCTGGCCCTGCCGCAACGCACGGCGGCCGTGACGCAATGGCCGCAGCGCATGTTCACCAAGGCCATGGCGTGGCCGATCCGCGCTCTCAACGGGCTCGCCAACGCGATCCTGCGGCTGCTCGGTGTCGAGCCGCAGGAGGAGCTGCGCTCGGCGCGCTCGCCGGTCGAGCTGCGCTCCCTCGTGCTGCGATCGGCTCAACAGGGTGCGATCGACGACGAGACCGCCGACCTCGTGGCCCGCAGCATCGCGTTCGGTGACCGCACGGCGGCCGACGTGCGTACGCCCAGGGTCCGGGTGCACTTCCTCGAGGGGCGCGACACGGCGTTCGACGTGATCGAGGCCGCCCGCCAGACCGGGCACTCGCGCTTCCCGGTCATCGGCAAGGGCCCTGACGACGTCATCGGCATCGTGCACATCAAGCGGGCCGTCGGCATCGAGCCGGACCGCCGTCGCAGCGTACGCATCGCCGACATCACGGATCCCGCGACGATCGTGCCCGACAGCATCGAGCTCGACCCACTGCTGGCCCTGTTGCGTGAGCAGGGCATGCAGATGGCGATCGTGATGGACGAGTACGGCGGCACCGACGGGGTCGTGACGCTCGAGGACCTCGTCGAGGAGATCGTCGGCGACATCGCCGACGAGCACGACCGGCTCTCGTCGCGCAGCCGGCACCGCCGTGACGGCACGTGGTCGCTGTCGGGCCTGCTGCGCCCCGACGAGGTCGAGGAGCAGACCGGGATCGCGCTGCCCGAGGGTGAGGACTACGAGACGATCGCCGGCCTGTTCCACGAGAAGCTCGGCCGCATCGCGGTGCGCGGTGACTCCGTCACCCTGCGCCTCGACCGTACGCCGGACGATGACGAGGAGGACCCCGAGCCGGTGGTCGTCACGCTCATGGTGGAACGCATGGAGGGTCGCCGCATCGACCGGGTCTCGCTGACGGTCGACGACGACGGCGGTGGTGACACGTGAACGGCTTCGTCGGCGTCCTGGTGACCGTCGTGCTGCTGGCGCTCAATGCCTTGTTCGTGGCGTCGGAGTTCGCGCTGATCTCGGCACGGCGCACACAGCTCGAGCCGCGCATCCAGGCCGGCTCGCGGCCGGCGCGCATGGCCATGCGGGCGATCGAGAACATCACCCAGGTCATGGCTGCGGCGCAGCTCGGCATCACGATCTGCTCGCTCGGCCTGGGCGCCGTGGGCGAGCCGGCCATCGCGCACCTCTTCGAGCCGCTGTTCGAGGCGCTGCACGTGCCGCACGGTGCGGTGCACCCGTTGTCGTTCGTCATCGCCATGACGATCGTCGTGTTCGCGCACGTCGTCCTCGGCGAGATGGTGCCCAAGAACCTCGCCCTGGTGGGGCCCGACCGAGCGGCGCTGTTCCTCGGCCCGTTCATGCTCGCGGTCGTCGCGATCCTGAAGCCGTTCGTCGTGGCGCTCAACGGCACGGCCAACACGATCATCCGGCTGTTCCGCATCGAGCCCAAGGGTGAGGTCGCCTCGACCTACTCGCACGACGAGGTCGCAGGGTTGGTCGAGGAGTCCCGTCGTGAGGGCCTGCTCGACGAGGACGAGTACGACCTGGTGTCGGGGGCCCTCGACTTCCACGAGGGCACCGTCGACGAGGTGCTGCTGCCGAGCGCCGGCCTGGTGACGATCCCGCCGAGTGCCACACCGGTCGACGTCGAGCGGGCGTGTGCTGAGACGGGCTTCTCGCGGTTCCCGGTGCTCGACGCCAACGGCGAGATCGCGGGCTACCTCCACATCAAGGACGTCCTCGAGACCGACGAGGAGTCGCGGCTCGAGACGATCGCCGACAAGTGGCTGCGGCCGTTGGCGACGGTCGTCGCCGGGTCCGGCCTCTACGAGGCGCTGCGCACGATGCAGGCCCGCGGCTCGCACATGGCGCGCGTCGCCGACGAGTCGGGCGCCGTGCTCGGGGTCATCATGCTGGAGGACGTCCTCGAGGAGCTCGTCGGCGAGATCCGGAGCGCCGAGCGCGCCTAGCCGTTCAACGGCGCGGGTCGACCTCGTGGGCGTCGACCACGCGCTGCAGGCCCTTGGCGATGGCGTCCTGCTGGGCAGCGGTGAGGTGCCGGTTGAAGTGCTCCTCGATGCCGGCGAGGTAGACGGGCGCGGCCTCACGGCGAGCGGCGCGGCCCTCCGGCGTGAGCCGGGCGAGGGTCGCCCGTCCGTCGTCGGGATCCGGGACCCGCTCGATGTAGCCGACCCGCTCCAGCTCCGACACGAGCCGGCTGACGCGCGTCCGTGAGAGCACGACCCGTGCGGCGAGGTCCTGCATGCGCAGCTGGTGGTCGGGCGCGGCGTTGAGCTCGAGCAGGACGTCGTACCAGGAGAGAGGGATGAGCTTCCGGTCCTGCAGGTCCTGCTCGATCGCTCGCAGCGCGCGGTTCTGCGCCCGCAGCACGGCCTGCCACGCAGCGACGGGATTCCGGTCCTCGGCCATGTGACGAAGCTACTACTTGCGTGCATCCGCACGCAAATGTAGAGTGTGTGCACACGCACATAACTACGAGAAGGGCCACACCATGAGCACTGCAGCAGCTGTCGACCAGATCGACCTCCCGGCCACCGGCACCTGGACGATCGATCCGGGCCATGCCGAGGTCGGCTTCATCGGCCGGCACTTCGGCCTGACCAAGGTCCGCGGGCGGTTCACCGGCGTCGAGGGAACCGTCACGGTGAGGGAGCCCCTCGACCTCTCCGAGGTGCACGTGGTCATCGACATGGCGTCGGTGAGCTCGGGCAGCCAGACCCGCGACGACCACTTGCGGTCGGAGGACTTCTTCGACGTCGCCAACCACCCGCAGGCGGTCTTCCGGTCGACGGGGGTCACCACCACGGGCGCGGTGGCGCAGATGACGGGTGAGCTGACCATCAAGGGCGTCACTCGGCCGCTGACACTCGAGGCTGAGTACCTCGGCCACGCGACGGACCCGTGGGGCGCCGAGCGGGCCGTGTTCAGCGCTGCCGGCA